>DATGAD010000303.1:0-16841 GCA_035313725.1 Alloacidobacterium sp.
GCTCTACTGCGAGGGGGACGCGCCTCTGCTGTTCACCGAGAACGAGACCAACAACGCGAGACTCTTCGGTGGCCAGAATGCTTCCCCTTACGTCAAGGATGGCATCAACGACTTCGTTGTGGGTGGCAATGCCCAGGCGATAAACCCAGCCACGCTAGGGACCAAGGCGTGCCCACATTACATCTTGAACATCGACGCCGGCGAAACGCGGATTGTGCGCCTGCGTCTGACGCGGCCCATTGAGGGCGCGCCAGAAAATCCCTTCCAGGATTTCGACGAGATCTTCGCCGAGCGCTTGAAAGAGGCGGACGAATTTTACGAAAGTGTCACGCCGCCCAAAGTCATGGCCGATCCGGATCGCGCCATGGTAATGCGGCAGGCGCTGGCCGGCATGCTCTGGAGCAAGCAGTACTTTTATTACGATCTCAACAAGTGGCTGACTGAACACAATGTTGGACCGGGGTCATCGCCCGAGGCGCGCCAGAAGGTGCGCAACAGTGAGTGGTTCCACATGGACAATGACGACATCATATCGATGCCGGACAAGTGGGAGTATCCGTGGTACGCAGCGTGGGACCTGGCGTTTCATATGCTGGCATTCCAGCAGGTGGACTCGGATTTTGCGAAGTCGCAACTCGACCTGATTCTCCGCAACGATTATCTTCACCCCAACGGGCAGATGCCTGCCTATGAGTGGAATTTCAGCGACGTCAATCCGCCGGTGCATGCGTATGCCACCATGCAGATTTACCTGACGGACAAGGAGCGAAACGACGGTAAGGGGGATCTCGAGTTTCTCGTCTACGCATTCTCCAAACTGCTGGTCAACTTCACCTGGTGGCTCAACCGCAAGGACCGTTCGGGAAACAACGTATTCGAGGGCGGCTTCCTCGGTCTGGACAACATAGGTGTCTTCGACCGCAGCTCGCCGCTGCCTACCGGTGGCTATCTGGAACAGGCTGACGGAACCGCATGGATGGTGTTCTTCAGCCAGCAGATGTTGCGTATTTCAGTGGAACTCGCGCTGCACTTCCCGGCCTTCGAGGAATTCGTCATCAAGTTCTTCGAGCACACCATGTGGATCGCCGGAGCGATGGATCGCATGGGAGAACGTCAGGACAAGATGTGGGACGAAGAGGATGGTTTCTTCTACGACGTGCTTCGTCTGCCCAATGGCGAGGCTTTCCGTTTGAAGGTGCGATCAATGGTTGGCCTTTTGCCCCTGGCGGCAGTCGCGATCTTCGAGGAAGACATACTTGAGAAGTTGCCAATAGCTGGGAAACGCATCCGGGAGTTTATGGAGCGTCACCCCGAGCTTGCGGCAAACCTCCACATGCCGGGCACACCGGGTCTGGCGGGCAGACGCATGCTCGCAACTGTGAACGAGGACAAACTGCGCCGCATTCTTGAGCGGATGCTCGACGAGAACGAGTTCTTCGGTCCGCATGGCATTCGCGCTCTCTCGCGCTACCACTTGGACCATCCCTTCGTTTTCGGACTTAGCGGCCAGGAATATCGCGTTTCCTATCTTCCGGGCGACTCGGACAGCGGGATGTTCGGCGGAAACTCCAACTGGAGGGGGCCGGTCTGGATGCCGGTGAACTTCCTCCTCTACCTCTCCCTCCTGCGGCTGGGTGCTTATTACGGCGACTCCTTCAAGGTGGAGTGCCCGACCGGCTCGGGGAAACACCTGACATTGTTCGAGGTCGGGCAGGAGCTGGCAGAACGGCTCATCGGAACATTTGTCCGGGACGGCTCGGGGCGCAGGCCGGTCTTTGGCGGCGCGGAGAAATTACAGACTGACCCGCATTGGCGAGACAACATCCTTTTCTACGAGTACTTCCACGGCGACAACGGCGCGGGCATCGGCGCCAGTCACCAGACTGGTTGGACGGGCTGCATTGCGCGAATCATCCAGGCAAACGGAGCCTTCACCGCCGATTTGCTTGGCGAGAAGAATCTCGACCAGCTTGCCATCAGAATGGGCAAAGGCACGAGCCCTTCGGGCGGGCGATGATTGTGGCCTTTTAATGTTTAGGTAGCTGAGCTTCTTGCGCGGAGGAAGGCGTGCTGATTCCACCCTTGCCGTTGCTCAACTTCTTCGTTGCGCTGGTGATGTTTTCCATCGGGCTGCGCGTGAGCGGCGGAGAGTTGCTCAATATCGTGCGCGACCGCGCCCTGTTTGTGCGCACGATATTGGCAAATTGTCTCCTGATACCAACCATAGGATTTCTGCTGGTCCATCTCTTCCCGCTGACCCCCGAGGCCAGGATTGGCATCACGCTCCTGGCCGCGATCCCCGGAACGCCGATCGCCTTGCAGTTCACGCGAAAGTCCAAAACGCGATTGGCCTTCGCTGCCGCCATGACCTTCGTGCTTTCGGTGGTAAGCATCGCCATGACCCCGCTGGTTATCGAAATGATGCCGGAGATAGCGCAGCGCAACGAGCACCCGGTCATTCTCCTCGTTGCCAACATTGCCCTGTACATCGCTCTTCCCTTATGTGCTGGTCTGTGGCTGGCGCGACGAGCACCGAAAGTCGCCCCCAGGCTGGAACTGCCATTGGGCCTTCTGGCCACTGTTGTCTTCCTTTTTCTTATGTGGGAGACGCGCCTGGTACGCGCTCAAGCCTTCGCTGCGATCCGCGGTGGTGGGGCCGTCCTCGCGATGGTGCTGCTGCTGCTGCTCTCCATGCTGATCGGCTGGATGATCGGCGGCCCCGACCCTGAGTCTCGCCGGGTTTTGGCGACCTCCACCAGCATGCGCAGCGTCATTGTCGTTCTGTATGTGGCGCGGTACTGCTTTCCCGGCACCAATGTCTATATGGTACCGATTGTCTACCTGTCGCTGATGGTGCCCACGAACCTGGCTTTCCATCTGGCCTTCGCCGGGTGGCACAAGTTGCGGTGGAAGCGGAGAGAATCTAGTGCGGTGAAGTAAACTGCCGGTCAGCCCGGATACCAGACAACTCGCGGATCGTCGGCGGCTCGCTGATAATCCCACGCTGCGTCGGTTAATTTCTTCAAGTCATACTGGGGCCGCCAGCCGAGGAGAAACCTCGCCTTGGCATTGTCGAGCCAGGTCGAGTGATATGGCGTCTGAATACGGACGGTCGGCAAATTTCGCGACTCCATCAAATAGCTGCCCAGCTCTCCATAGTCGACCGGCTCGTCCATGCAGATATTGAAGGTTTGCTGATGCGCCTTGGGATGATCGACGCTTCGCAAAACAGCATCGATAAGATCATCGACATGCACAAAGTTGCGCTTCACCGGCAAGCCGTGCGGGTCGAGCATCACTGGGATGGTCTTCGATTGCAAATACTCATCGGCCTTTTCTGAACCAACCAAATCGCGCCATCGAGGCCCTCCAAACACGTCTTCGCCGAAAGAGAGCGAATATTTTAAGTCGTCCTTCTCCATGATCCACGGCGCCCTCAAGCAACATCCCGAAAGGTCATATTGAACGAAATACTGCTCCAGCATCACCTCTTCGAGGACCTTGGAAAGCGCATAGCAGCCGGGATAGGCGCCGTGTTTCTGCCGCTCTGTCACCGGAAGTGCATGTGGATAAAAGAAATGCCCTAAAGCAGCATCCCCTCCAATCAAGATAATTTGCTTGAAGGAGTCACTGAGGCGACATTCCTCCAGTAGCCAGAACAAGCCTTTGACCGTGACATCGATCACACTCTCTTCTGTTTCCTTACAGGTCGCGCAATGAACGACATGCGTTATTCCACGCATCGCGGCACGCACAACTTCTCGATCAGAGATACTTCCAGTTACGACCTCCAATCGTCCATGCGGTTCTAGACGGCGGTTGTGACATAGCGCGCGAATCGTAACGTCATCACAATCATCGGCCGCCAGCGCACGGTGAATGAAGTGAGTGCCTACTTTGCCTGTCGCGCCGGTTACCAGGATGTGCTTCATACGTTCCGCCATTTTACCCGCCGACACCAGACAGTGGTCGCTAACTTGTTCTTTGGCAAGTTGTTGCGATACGCAATTTAAGCCGCCAGAAGAAAGAATTGATCACATATCAAAGTCTTCTTCATCGAAACCTCTGAAACATCTTGGACTGGAGAGATCAATGGTATATCTTGTCCGACGAAAGTGAGAATCGGGAGATCGCGGCGCCAAACGCCACGCAGGTAGAACTTCTACTTGACTGCGAATTTCTGCCACCCCGCCGGGCGGAACAGGCTGCCGCAAATCTCTAGGTTCTAAAGGGGCGTTCGGTCATGAGGGCTCTTCTCCGTCGGTTTGCCGTTCCTGTAGCAGGCCTGATGTGCCTGTGCGCTTGCTCCCCTGTGTATGCCGCCAGCACACACGGGGATTCTGACGGAACGCCGTCATCTCTCGCGGTGAACAGTGCCATCATCCCTGGTCCCCTCCGCTCGTTTATGCGCATGGCCGGCATCAGTCAAAAAATTCAACCTGAAGATGTGATGCCGTTGCTCGCGCGCAATTCATACCTTCAGGGCTACGAAAACGGCCGCGAAACAGAATTCCTGATCCTGCTCGACCGTTATGTTCACCAGGCACGGGAGCTTCAAGCGTTAGCGGGCACAAACGGCACTCTTCATGTCGCCAATTGCGAAGAAGCGATCTCCTTAATTCAGGTTCTCGGATACCGCCTGCGGCAAAATTGCGGTCAGAAAAATGCCTTCCTGGTCACAGCCAACCCTGAAAGAGCTTTTCTTACCATTGACTCCGGCTTCCCTCTTACCGGGCTCGAAGAAGAGCTGCAAAACGGCACTCCCTTCTCATATGACTTTCCTGTCACTCAGGTTCCGGTCATCTTCAACGAAAGCGACTGGGTAGCACTCAGCCAGGACAGGAAGCGAAGCTCGGGGACATTAGTAGATGTGCTTCTGCACGACCCGGCCGTAGCCCGGCTCTATTGGGCGCTATCCAAAATCGATGCAGAAACCAGGCTCGCGCTGCTGCATTCTCCAGGACTCCGAAAACTGCTTCCCTACGCCCCCGTCCTTGATTTTTACGGAAGCCAGCTATGTATCCGCGATGGGCGTGTGATTGTGCCGGGCGGATCGAACGCTGAAAAAAGCTGGAAGGAGTTGGTCGGAGCAAGTCCCGATTCGCCGGGAGATTTCGTCGTCCGCCTCCTCTCAAAGGATACCGGCTGGCTCGCGGTATATTTTGATGCCCTGTCACGCGTCAGCCAGACGCAGCAGGCGCACCTCACGGAACCTTCGCGCCTGAAGCATCTTTACGAAGCTTTCCGATCACCCGAAGGTGATATCAACCCAACGAGGAGCGTATTTCGGAAAGCCCCGGACCTTATAGTCCTATTCACGCGTGTTGGATGGGAACCGAACGGGGACCCGCACGTTCCGGGAAATCTTGAAGTCTGGAACGAGATCCTTAACCAGAAAAGCGATTCCAAAATCGTTCATGATTGGGCCAAACGTGCCCACAGCTGGGATCACCCTGAGCAATTGCTCGAAGCAATGGTTTCGTTTTCCCGCATCGAGACCGATAGCGGCCCACTTCAGATCTATCTCATGATGAGCGAGATCGACAACCAGCGGCCGCCGCAAAAGCACCTGGCCGATGGAACTGTGCGTCTGTTAGCCAGCAAGTTCACGCAGTTCAGCAACTGGTATTTGATCTTTGCCGAATTTCCGGATTTGGACGATACATCCATCATCGACTTTGTAAACGTTGCGGATGCGATCGACGGAATCTCGAATCCGGCGCTGCGTGGAAACACGCTGGGAGCATTTCAGGCCAATGTCGGGTTGTGGCAAATCTTTGCCCGGCAGGCAGAGATTCCCGCCGCCAAAATAAACACGTCCTGGCAAAAGGCAGTGGAACCCTTCGCCAAAATCTCATCCTCCACCCAGCTCTTCGATGCCGCGCGCGGCTCGTTAGGTGAACTCCTTCTGGCATCTACCGGAAGCGCGAATCGTTCGCAAGATGAAGTCATTGAGTTGCTGGCGGGTCCCGCGCAGGAAAGCGCGGATGGCAAGCGCATGCGCCGGGAATTGGCCGCGAAAATCGCGTCGGTTTTGGAAGACCAGCGCCTCGTGTCTCTCGACACGCTGTTTGCGCTCAGCGACGGATTGAACGAGATGTCGCATGGAAAACCCGCAGGACCAAGGCTGCTTGCTCTCGCCGGCGAACTCCGTGAATTCGAGCTGCCGCGTCCTATCTTTACCAGCTCTGAAAAAATCAACTGGGCGCCGCCCGTCTACAGCAGCCGCCATGCGGAGTTGCAGATCAAAACCGACCTCTCGAAAGTGATCAAATCGCCCGGATCACCCGCGCAACTGGAGACCGCTCGCGGTCAGCTTGCACCGTTCTTAAGAGACACTCTGGTCGGACTAAATTACGCCTACTATGAGCCGCCAGGCGCTCAGATTCTGCACAACAATCCGCTCTTCGTTCGCTCGCATGACTTCTCAGGAATAACCATCATGGGCGCGGAACGGCTCTGGCGCGCGCCCGAATTGGTTGGGGTTGGCACGCCGGCCGGCGGCGGCGCTTACTTATTAGGATCGTTAGCCGACCTGCCCTATGCCTTGGCCGAGACAGAAGAGGACTTCATCGCCCCGGAAAATGTTCAGGCGCTCATCTGGAAAGAATCCGTGCCGGATCTTATCGTCAGCTCTACATTACCGCGCTGGTGGGGAATAAGCGCGAACGAGCTTCACGCCGTTGCCCTCTATCAAAAATCCGGCGAAGAGATTCTGACCGCTGCGGCAAAAGACCCGCAGTTGCGAACCAAAGTCGTCAGCATTCTTTCAGATCGTATGGCGCCGCGCCGCCTGGAACCAACGGAGCTGGCTCTGCAAAATCCTGCCGACATGACAGCAGCGCTTCCGCGAATGATGCCCGCTGACACCTTTTACCTTGCAGCTGAGTTCCGTAGAAAATTCCCTGCCGAAGCCCCCTCCTTTGGACCGGCAAGTCAGCAATTGGACGCTCTATGCCGCCAGTATCCAGCAGAGACAAGCTGGGAACGTCTCTCGAAAGACTTCGGCGTCCCTCACCCTACACTGGCGCGAAGCTACTCTCGCGAAGTCCTGAATGTGAAGCCGTTCCCCGCCTTCGGCGGATACTCCAGCCGCCTCTTCGGCGAGTCATGGGAGTCAAGCAATTTGTATTGGGCCAGGTTGGCGGACGAGATGGGATACTCACCGGTGATGTTGAACCTTCTCGCGCCGCAACTCACCCGCTATATGACGGCTAAGATTTTTGCCACAGATCTTGAGGACTGGCCGGCATTGCTGCGCGCAATGCAAGAGACCGGCGATGAATTTCGGCAGGGCAAAATTGCTCTGCTTCCAGTGGCAAACACGAGTTCTCTGCATTAGAAGGGGTGCGAGATGGAAGTGGGCAGGAAAATATCCAGGGCTAAGAAGTATCTTTTGTTTCTCGGAGTCATTCCGTGTCTTTTCTTAGGAGGTAAGAAGCGGATCGTCGCCCAGGACGATGAATCGTCGCGTATTCGCGTGAATGTCGTTCTGGTGCAATTGAACGTTGCCGTAACAGATCACAAAGGAAACTACGTCAGTGGTCTTCGCCCCGAAGATTTTGCCATTACAGAGGACAAGATTCCCGAAACAATCTCCACCTTCGAGGAAGGTAACGAGCCCACCGTAAGGCCAACACCGCAGAGTACGGGTACGACCACAGGCAAGATGATCGAAGCCGGCCAGACGGAGTCCGCTTCAACTCAGATCAAGGCGCCCCCGGGCTCGCAATTTGCCGGGGCCAACGTCTTCATTCTTTTCGACACCAGCAACTACATGTACCGCGGTTTTGTGTTCGCGCAGGATGCCATCGCCGACTTCATCCGCTCTCTGGAAGGCGTGAGCAAATTGGCCTTCTATTCCTACAGCCGCGATCTTTCTCGGGCCTCTACTCTCACAGCAGATCGATCTCAGGTATTGCGCGGGGTGCGCAGCACGGTTGCCGGAGACGACGCCGCCCTCTATAACTGCCTTCTATTAACGGTCAAAGATGCGGCACAGCTCAAGGGACGAAAGGTGATCGTCGTCTTCTCCAACGGCCCTGATAATGCCAGCTCCGTGCCGCCCGAGGATGTCGCCGAGCTTGCACAATCCACCGGCACCATCATTTATATGATCAGCACCCAGGCGGCACAGGGCGACGCGGTCTCCACTGCCGTATTTGAACGTATGAGCAAGGCCACCGGAGGCAAAGCCTATTTTGCCAAGAACTGGAAAGACGAAACCCAGGCATTCGCCTCAATTCGCGACGATCTGGCCCACCTCTACGCTCTCAGCTACTACCCGCAACCGAATCCCAACCGCGGCTGGCGAGCGATTAACGTCAAGTTAGTCGGCAAGAATATGCAGAAGTACCACGTCCGCACGCGCGATGGATACCGTCTCCTCCAGCAAACGCAAACGTCTACAGAAGGTTTCTCGGAACCCAGCTCAGGATCGGGATCAGGATCGGCTCAGAAATAATCCGTCACTCTGGATCCTTCACGCAGCGAAAGCCCACCGCCCCGGAACGGTCATAGCTCGGAGCCATCAGTAATAGTTTGCCGTGCTGATCGTTTCGGTAAGCTTGCGGAAAATACCAGATGGATCCTTGTGGCTGATAGTAGCTGCCGCCACGCAAAATTCCGCCGCGCGTGTGCTCATCGACATACTCATCGGTCCATTGCCACACATTCCCCACCATGTCCACGACTCCGAACGGGCTCGCTCCCGCGGGATGCGCATCTACATTGTCGGGACCGCGCATCGTTCGACCGCGATCCGGAGCAGGCACTTTGCTAGCATCCCAATCATTTCCCCACGGATAAGCACGCCCATCCTTCCCCTGCGCCGCATATTGCCACTCCCATTCATGCGGCAGCCGCTTGCCAGCCCACTTCGCATACGCGCGCGCATCTTCCTGCGACACCCACGTAACAGGCTTGTTGCCCCATCCCTCGGGATAGCTGCCGTCCTTCCAGTTCCGCAGAAAATTCAATTCATCTTTCGGATGATATTGTGTCGCATCGACGAACTTCTTGAACTCCACATTCGTCACCGGATACTTGTCGATGTAGAAAGAGTCGATGTGCATCGTGTGCTCGTGGTACCGGCGCGGAATATCCTCCCACGGATATTGCACATCGACCCCGGCATCATTCGATCCTTCAATCTCGATCCCTTCCACCTTGAAGAGAAAATCCCCAGCCGGAATCTTCACCATGTCTTCGGGAGTCGTCTTTGCAGGCGCAGTCTTGGCAATCTCTACCAGCTGCTGTGGCAGCGGCTTCCACTCATGCGAATAACTGGATAAAGGCGCAGCCGTCATCTGCTTCATCTTCGCCAACAACTGCGTGACCTGAGCGTCAGGCTCACCTGCCATCTCCAACAACGCTCCGTAACCATGCGCTTCTATAGGAAACGACAACACCACCTGATCACCATCGCGCTCCGGCGTGAGTTCCGTCCCATGATAGAGATCGAAATACCGCATGCCTGCCGTGTAAGCAATCGAAATCTGCCTTCCACTCACGTCATATTCATTGCGATTGACGATGGTCCACACCGCCTTTCCCTCAAGCGGCCACTTGCCGGCAAAGACACCGTAAAGATGCGTGGCATAAAACGGCTGCCATCCGTCGCTCGCGAAAAAAGGCGCGACAGCCCGCTCAATCGCGGCTACGCGGCGAGTAGCCTCGGCATCACGAGGCGTAATGCCATTCCAGATGCCCCAGATGTTCTCCCAACTCTCCCAGCCCTCACCATTGAAGAACGCATATTGAAGATCATCCGTCTTATCGCGATTCCAGCGGTCAGAAATATTCACCTGATGCCGTGGCTCCAGCCAGCGAAAGCGATCGACCTTTGGCGCAAAATCAAATTTGTACTGCCCCCAGGTAAGCACGTTCCACGCAAGCGCCTCATCGCTCGGGCTGCCTTCCGGCTCAAAGACCAGCGGATGTCCAGACTTGTCCGCAGCCAGCGAAAAGGCCAGCGGAACTCCATCCTGCGTATCGCCATTGATCCCGTCCGCGCCAATCTCTTTCATCATCTCGGCAATAGCCTGTGGCCACGGAACACCGGGATCGCGCGTCCCCTGGTCCCACATCATCATCGGAAACAGAACGTGCACGCCACGCCGGTGAAAATCCGCCACCATCGCGCGCACGCCATCGAGTCCTCCCGGCATCGATCGGATCATGTCATGCTGGTTCCGGTTGTCGATCCCCATATTCGGATACGTAGGCCAGATCAGCACCGCATCGATGCCTCCATAGCGCTTCTCCAGGTCATCGAGATAGCGATCCACCGTGTACTTCCCCGCTACCGGATCGTAGAAATAGCGATCCTGCACCATCATCTGCGGCTGCATAAACGCCGATTGCGCCCACTTGAAGGCCGGCATTTCATAGCGCTCGCCACTGTATCCAATGCGAATCTTCCGCTCTGCTCGCCAGTGAGTAATATCCTTCAGCCACTCCTCAAAATCCTGCGGCGTGCATGGCCTCGACCCACCTTCCCACGCGCCTCTCTGCGTCAAACATCCCGGAGCGGGAATCTGCTGTCCAACAGGAGCGCTGCGCGTATCCTGTGCCAAAATGGGAACTGCAAGAACCGCAGCCACGAGGACCGAACAAACCGAAAGACGCATCTGTCGTGTAGTTCCTTTCAATCGCAAATGAGTTAAAAGAGTGGCGCAAGTGCAACAGCAGTCAATCCGCAAATAAAGAGCACAAACATCCAGACAAGCAAAGTCTTGGACCGCGCCGGCGCACCGGCAAATTCCTTCCAGATAAAAACACCCCAACACGCAGAGATCATAGTGGCGCCCTGCCCAATGGAATACGACACTGCAGGACCAACAATATGTGCGCGAGACGCAACGAAATTCAACACCGCGCCAGTGCACCAGATCGCGCCCCCGACAACTCCCCACAGATGCCATCGCACAGGAGCAGCCGTATAGCCCGACATCGCTACCGGCTCCCTGCCATCCAACGGACGCCGCATCAATAAAGTATTCGCCACCAGAGAGCACGCCGCCACGCCCAGCGCAAAGAAAAGAGACGTTGCGTACGGTCCGGGAGCGCCCTCGCCGCTCATCGCCTTCGACACGAAGGGATAAAAGCAGCCCATCAGCAGGCCTGCAATCAGGCTTAGAATCACGCCGCGCCGGCTCAACTTCTGTTGTGTCGCCTCACGCAGACGATATGCCGCGGCATCCAGCACAATAGCAGCCACTACCAGAGCAATACCGCAAAACAATATGATCGGATTTCCGGCAGGCGAGATTATGTAACTGCTGAGCGCACCAATCACCAGCGCAAGGCCGATCCCGATCGGGAACGCAACTGCCAGTCCGGCAATGTCAATCGCCGCCACCAGCAATAAATTCGCAACATTGAAAATAATTCCGCCCAGAACAGCCAACCATATATGGTTACTATCGCTGTAGGTCAAATCTGCTAAAAATGAACGGCCAGTCTCCCCCGCGCTGCCCAGAGTCAATCCCCATATCAGCGAGCCAAGAATGAGGCCAATCACATAATCCCAGTAGAAGAGTTGGAACCGATAACCGGGACAAAGCTTAACCGTATTTGCCCACGATCCCCAACACAACATGCTGATGACCATGAATGAGAGAGCAATCACATAAGTCTCTGGCTGATACAAGCATCTCCTCCTCGCAACACGCTGAATACAAGACCCGAATACAAACTTAGGCGCAGTCCAGCAAGGCCAACTTCAATGCCAACCGCATGACAATTGCACTTCTGAATGGTGCCGTTGGATCAAAATGAACCTTACTCTAATTCGCAACTACCGTATATAAATAGTCCGTCCGCGCATCACTCACTACCATCCTGATACTTCGCAAGCGCACCAGCTAAGAATTCCCATTTTGGGAACCATCGTCGTAACCAGAACGAACCTCAATAAACAAGCACACTGCAGCTGCATTTCCTTACGAAAGTAACCGCATGCGACACAGACGGATGTAACTCTTGTTGGATTGAACTTTGGCTAAATCAAAAATATAAAAGATACTGCCCATTGAAATAAACGCCCTGAAGGGTGGATGCATGAACGTTATAACCCACACCGCGGCAACACCAGGAGCAAGTATCAAAACTCGCTCCCTGCGTGAACGAATCCGCGCTCACTTCCGCGCCCGTAGCGACGAAGGCCAGTCCCTTCTCGAGTTCGCGTTATGCGCACCCATTCTGTTGATCGTCGTCACCGGCATCTCAACATTTGGTTTCACTCTCAACAACTACCTGGTGATGACGAACGCGGTGAACACCAGCGCGCAGTTGCTTGCGATTATGCGGAGCAGCCCGACGTATACGGACCCCTGCGCTGCTGCGGTCACAGCCTTTCAAAATGCGGCGCCGATTCTCAAGACAACGAGTCTTAAGTACAGTTTTGTGCTGAATGGAACCCCATACGCTTCCAATACGACTTCGTGCACTTCCGGCGTGGCCAACCTTGTTCAGGGACAATCGGCACAGATGACGGTCACCTATCCATGCAGCCTTGCAGTCTACGGTGCCAACCTTTTGCCCGGTTGTACTCTCAGGGTGCAAACAACGGAGATCGTCCAATGAACCAGAACAGCAGTTCGTACTTCCGCAAAATATACAAAGACCAGCGTGGGCAAATGATCCCCGTTGTAGCGTTCTTCATGATCACGCTGCTCGGATTTGCCGGCATTGTCGTTGACTTTGGCCATGCTTTCTTTTGCTATCGCGAACTTCAAGCCTCAACAAATGCAGCGGCATTAGCCGCGGCTGCTGGCATGCCGAATCAGACGGTCGCGCAAACCTACGCAACCTCGTACAGCAGCGTCTCGGGGAAAAATAATGCCTTCTCAAATCTGACCCTGAGCGGATCGCCGCTGGTTAAGTTTAAGTGCGTTACATCCATGAGCGGACTCGCCGGATGTGTTCTTGACACAGGTGGTGGCACAACGCTGGCGAACGCGGTCCAGGTCGTACAGCAGGCAAAGGTGCAAACTACCTTCCTGGGCTTGCTTGGCCTCAAATCGATGCCGATTGCGGCCACGGCAACAGCAGCCATGCGTGGCGCGCCGACGATCCAGTACAACGTCGCCATCATCATCGACGCAACCAAGTCCATGAGCGATACAGACAGCGACAGCCAATGCAATAACACCAGACTTTCGTGCGCATTGGCCGGTGTGCAAGTTCTCCTGCAGAACCTTACCCCCTGTGCCACAAGCGGTTGTGGCACCCTCAGCAGCGCAAATTACACACATGCGTTAGACCGGGTCAGCCTGCTTTCATTTCCCAATGTGACAACCGGTACCGTCGCCCATGATTATTGTTCCGGGGGCAGCAGCACCCCCACCCCGGCCGTGTATACCTATCCAACCAGCACCTCAAGCTCCTGGTCGTCGGGATATACGCCAATCTCAAGCGACACCTACCAGGTCACGCCTTTCACAAGCGATTATCAGAACGTCTCCGGCAGCACAACCGTGCTCCCGACGGGGGCCCTGAGCACCACTTCCAACCTCAGCGTTGCCGCGGGAGCCAACAGCAGCAGTTGCGCCGGTCTGTCGAACCCTGGCGGCGAAGGTACCTACTATGCTGGCGTAATCTATGCCGCGCAGGCAGCGCTCACTGCCCAACAGGCGGCGAATGCGGGCTCGCAGAACGTGATGATCCTGCTCAGCGATGGCGACGCAACTTCGTGCTATAAGAACGGATCGGTGAATACCTGTTCAGGGAGCACGGCCAGTCAGATGTCGGCGACGGGAATACAAAGTAACGGAACGTATCCATCCTATACAAAGGAGTGCCAGCAGGCCGTCACCGCAGCCCAGGCCGCAACAACCGCAGGAACTACGGTATACGCGGTCGCCTACGGCGCGGAGTCATCGGGTTGCTCAACCGACGCGAGTCCCTATAATTCCCCGTGCTACACCATGCAGCACATCGCTTCGAATTCAACCACGTTCTTCTCTGACTACACGGCGACTGGCAGTAGTAGCAACTGTATCTCAGCCTCTCGGCCCACCTCGAACCTGAACCAGATCTTCTCGTACATCGCCGGAGATCTCTCGCACGCGCGGCTGATTCCCAACAATGCGACCTGACAAAGCTGAAGCTACTGGTTACTTGAACGAGGCCTCGCTTTGAGGCCTCGTTTTACATTTAGGGACCGTCAGAACGACCGATCCGACTCCGCCAAAACTCCAAAAACGCCCCAAACAGTGAAAAAATCTCGCGACTAACTAATTAATTAGTTACCTTATGGCCGCAGCCGCGTCCAATAGACACAAGGAGAGAGATAGCGTGCCGAGAAAGCCTTCCGAAACCTTAACGGAAGCCGAACTAAGAATCATGCAGGTGATATGGCAGACAGGGCCAGCCACCGTGCAGCACATTCTGGACGCCCTCACCGACTCTCCAGCCCTCGCTTACAACACCGTTCTCACGACCATCCGTATTCTCGAGCGAAAGGGCTATCTTGAACATTCCAAAGATGGTCGCGCGCACGTCTACAGCCCTCTCGTTGAGCGCGAAGACGCCAGCCGCTCTGAAATACGCCACCTCGTAGGCCGCTTTTTCAGCAATTCGCACGAAGATCTCGTCCTCAACATCCTCGAAGACCGCGGAATCGCGCCGGAAGAGTTGAACCGGCTGCGCAGCATGCTGCAGCAAAGCGAGGAAAAATGAGCTGGTTCGGGATGCAGGCCGCTGCGCAACTCTGGGTCGAACGGGCGCTGAACTCGCTTCCGGAAGGACTGCTCCTTGCGCTCTTCGCCTGGCTGGTGCTGCGCCTCATCGGGCGCCAGAATGCAGGAACGCGTTTCGCCGTCTGGTTCATGGCGCTGATTGCCGTCCCCGGCCTTTCCCTTCTCGGCGCTTTCCGCCTGAACGAAGCACGCCTCTTCCCGTCAACTTACCACCTGAACTCGCAAATCGTAGTCCCTGCCCTCTGGGCCGAGGTGATATTTGCAGCGTGGACCATCGCCGCCTCAGTAGGCCTTGCACGCCTGATCATTGGACTCTGGCAGGTCGGGAAGATCCGGAAGAGCGCCACAGAAATCGATGTCTCGCAGCTCGGACCCGCAGTCGAGAAAATCTTCGAGCAACACCGTTCCGGAAGAAATATCCGCCTCGCAGTCTCGGAAACCGTAAAGGTCCCAACCGCAATCGGCTTCTGGAAGCCGGTCATCGTCCTCCCGGCATGGACGCTGCAGGAACTCGCGCCAACCGAGATGCAACCGATTCTGATCCATGAGCTGACGCACCTGCAACGCCGCGACGACTGGACGAACCTGCTGCAGAAAATCGTGCGCGCGATCTTCTTCTTCCACCCCGCAGTATGGTGGATCGACTCGAAGTTGTCCCTCGAACGCGAAATGGCATGTGACGACGCCGTTCTCGCGAATACTGGCAACCCTCGTGCTTACGCCAGCTGCCTGATCGATCTGCTGGAAAAAAGCTGTGCCCGCCGTGGCTGGACCATGGCTCACGCCGCCGTGCACCGCGCGAAGGATCTGTCCATACGCATCACGCAGATCCTCGACTCCAAACGGCCAGCCTCAACACGCGTATGGAAACCGGCGCTTGCGCTCACCAGTATCTTCTCGCTGGCGTGCTTTGGCGTCTCCTATTGCATGCCAAAGCTCGTGGCCTTCGGACCAACGTCCTCTGACTCAGCCACGCGCATGGCGGAGATAAAGAAAGTTCTGCATTCCGAGGAAACCTATTCCCCGCAGACACAGGGCACGGTCGTCCCAGCGTCGTTCCATGTGCCATCGCCCGTGCGGCCCGCACAGCATCAAGTTTCGAACCATAAAACCACAAAACGGCACACACCCCGAACCACACAGCCAAAGTTGGTCACACAATACAAGCAGCAGGCTTCCGCCCCCAGAGTCATGCTGACAAAAGCTGTCGAAACTACAGCCCCGGCAGCGCAGATGGTGATCTTCATTCAGACTTCATACGTAGGCTATGGCCCGGCCGATAACAGCCCGAACGCGCAGCCGACAATGCCCGAATGGAACACCCAGTTCTGGCAGATTCTGCTGATCGCCCCGGCACAGAACCCCTCGCAAACAGAAACCAGGCCGAGCATCATTTAGGCCAATTTTTTTTAACTGCATCAACTAATTATTTAGTTTTAAGGAGAAACAAAACAATGAAAGTAGGGAAACTGAAGTCACTGCTCACACGGCGCGTGGTCATTCCGGCCATCGTCGCAGGATCAGCTCTATCGTTGTGTGCTTATGAAGCCGTAAAACCCGGCTCGGCGGTCATGGCCGCACCGGCTTACACTGCGGCCGCCGCACCGCTCGATGACAACAGCGTCGGAGCGTTGCTGTCGCTCGATCAGGCAATGGAAACCCTCGCCGCGCGCGTCACCCCGGCAGTCGTCAACGTCACCGTCACATCGAAAGTCAACGCACAACAGCAAGCCGGCGATGACGAAGACGGCCAGGAAGGCCAGCAGCAGATGCCGCCAATGTTCGGTCCCGGCTCGCCCTTCGGCCAGCTCATGCCCGGCCAACGGCAACAGGGCCCGGCCATCGAGCACGGCCTCGGCAGCGGCGTCATCATCTCGCCTGATGGCTACATCGTGACCAACAACCATGTCATCGATGGCGCCATCGACATTCACGTCACCATGAGCAATCGCGAAGTCTACTCCGCCAAGCTCGTCGGCGCCGATCCCCTGACCGACCTCGCCGTCATCAAGATCGATGGCAAGAATCTACCCAGCGTCCCATGGGGTGATTCAGCCAAGCTGCGCCCCGGCCAGCTCGTGCTCGCCTTCGGCAATCCGTTGGGCTTCCGCTTCACCGTTACTCGCGGAATCATCA
>DATGAD010000304.1:0-12429 GCA_035313725.1 Alloacidobacterium sp.
ACGTTGCAACGTCCATTCCCTTGGCCCGGGTTGCACGGTTCAAAGCAGAACGAATGTTCTCTTTCGTGTCTGGCAGCTCAGACAGAGGAACCTTCAGCGCCTTTCCTTGTTCCAATTGATCAATATCACTCAGCAATTGCGTGATGATCTCTTTGTGCTTGCCATTCCGGCCCGTCGGCACATCGGTCTGAAGCATGGACTTGAATCGCATTGGAGTCAGTTTGGATTTTCCATTGCTAGTCATAGCGCACCCTTGTCTTAAGCAATTCGTATCGCTAACCTAACGAAAACATAACATATTTGAAATCGATGCTGCAAGAGAAATCAACACATACCTATCGTTAACCTATAAGTATCACATTTTAAAAGAGTTAGACCGTATCGCCCAAATGCTGCTACGGTTTTTGCTGAGGAGTACACACCATGGAAACTGGACCAAGGTACGACACAATCTCATTGGTGGAAATAGACAGAACACGCCTGAACGCTATCCCCGATCGTCTCCATCCAGTCATCCTTGTAGTAGATGATGAGGCTGTGATTGCCGACACGCTAGCCGTTATTCTCCGCAAGCAGAACTATTCTGTGTTAGTTGCTTATGACGCGGAAAGCGCATTCGATCTGGTGAGTGTGATTCCTCCGGAACTGCTGATCAGCGATGTTGTGATGCCCGGAATGAGCGGTGTCGAATTAGCGATCAAAGTAAAGAATTCTGTTCCGGACTGTCAGGTGCTGTTGTTTTCAGGACAGTCGACAAGTCTGAATCTGCTCGCGGATGCACGTGCTGCCGGCCATGATTTCGTACTGCTCGACAAGCCGATTCATCCTAAAGACTTGCTTGCGCAGATAACGAGTTTAGGCCTGGGAGTGGAGATCGCCGCTGAGGCTTGTTAGCTGGTTAACATGCGGATGAAGGACTTTAAAGCGTAGTCGAAGAGCGACATAAGCCGAAGTCCATGTGTAGTTGCTGATGACATTGATGAGTTTGTTCCGGGCTTCGCTGCAGTTGATTCGCCAGGGTGACATTCCACCATATTGAAATCCGCGCCACGCCCATTACGGAATTACGTGGACGATGTGTACCCGCCTAGTTAAGTCCAAACCAGCGTTTCCAATTGAAGCAACATGGCAATGAATGCCACCTTAATAAAGATGGTTGAATACCCGCCCAGACACCAACAAACGGGCGATATCAATGCACGAGGGATGCAAGAATTGGACTCTTTTATTCTCCAGATCAAACAGCATGAGATGAAGAGCGAGCTGCTGTACCAGATACAGCATGCAGTACTTCACAACGCTGGAATCATCAGGCACGCTCACCACGAGCAGAAGCTTTACCACCTTCCGACGGGCGGGTACTGTGCAAACTTTCCAGGGAAGTCGGCGGAAGCTGTCAAACAGATGGCCTATCGTGCCGTCAAGTCGATCTGGCCTCTCGAACCGGAGATCACTTGTGAAGAGGTCACGGAAGCTTCCTTCAGCGGTCTCAAGGAGGCAACTCTGCAGGAGAAGCAGGAGTGGGACATCAAGATGGCCTTTCTCAAGAAGGCTGTTGAGACCCAGCAGCAGTATGTCAGTGAATTCAGAGCGCAAATCGTCGGTTCTAAGGGTTCGTTTGTGCGGCCCCGGCCTGCGCCAGCTTCACTCTCGCCACGCTACGATGTGCGGGCGGACGTTCCATCCCAAAGCGCATCGTTTGCCGCTCAATCGCTTGTCAAGAGCTAGTCGTAAGGTGTTTAGTTGCGGGATGTTTGGTCACCGCCTCAGGCGTGAATTTGCTCTTGCGCGATGGGGGCAGGCTTCACGAACCTGAAAAGAGTAGCGTTGGCCAGAATGGTGATGAGCGAGGCGGCCAGGGTGGCGTTGTAAACGTCGGGACCGATGAGGCCCGCGTGCAGCGAAACCTGAGCGAGGATGAAAGAAAATTCGCCGATCTGCGTGAGGCCAATGCCGACGCGAAATGCTGTCTGCGCTGAATAACGGAAGAGGCGAACGACTGCGAACCACACAACAAATTTGCCGATAAGGATCAGGCCCGCTATGACGGCGAGAAGACGCCAGTTGGAGAGCCATGTGCGCGGATCGATGAGCATGCCGACGGTGACGAAGAAGACAGCCACGAAGGCATCGCGCAGGGAAAAGGTTTGCGTGGCGAGCTTGTGGGCATAATGGGAGCTGCCGAGAAGCATGCCGCCGACAAAGGCACCGAGAGCGAGTGACAGGCCGATTGCTTCCGTGATGGCGGCGATGGCGAGGCAAATCGTCAGCGCAAAAAGAAGAGAGATCTCGTCATTGCAGGTTTTTTCCACGCGGGTGAGCAGTCGCGGAATGATTTTCCAGCCAGCGAAGACAACGGGAACAAGTAGCAGTAGGGCTTTGCCGATTTTCCAGAAGACCTGGGCATAGCTGGCTCCGTTGGAGGAGCCGAGGCTGGGAAGAAGGACGGTGAGAATGACCACGGCGAGGTCTTCGACGAGCGTCAGGGTGATCATGACGCGGCCGGCCTCTGAGCTGAGCTCGCCGCGGTCCATGAGCAGACGCATGAGGACCATGGTGCTCGCTACGGAGATGATGCAGCCGATTGCAACGCCCTGGAGCACCGGCCAGCCCAGGAGAAAGCCCATTCCGACGCCAAGGCCAATCGAGAGGGAAATGCCGATGGGCGCGCCAATCAGCGCGACCCACTTTACACGGAGCAGCTCGGGAATGGAAAACTCGATGCCGATGGAGAACATCAGCAGAATGACGCCAATCTCGGCCATGATTTCGAAGGTGTGAACGTCATGGACGCGGGGACCCGGTGTGAGCGGACTGAGAAGCAGTCCGGCGAGAACATAGCCCAGGATGAGAGGCTGGCGGATACGCCAGAACAAGAGGCCGGCAACCAGGGCCGACGCAAAAACCATGGCTATGTCGCGGAAAATGAATGCGGGCTCGTGCACGGCGGTGCTCCGATTCTGAAATAGCTACATCATAACTGCGGGTGCTCGATCGTACGGTTAGCGATCAGCGCCAGGCGAGACGAGGCGGCAGTGGAGAACATCAAGAAGAACGCTCCTATCTACCGGCTCGCCGCCACAGCAATCCGTCATAACAGAAATTTAACAACTTGCCTGGCGTGGACTTTAATACGCTGCCTGGGTTGCGCCGTGATGGGCTTCTAGCTCAACTGTCGCGTTCTGATTTGAACCGCTTGCGCTGGGCGTCTCGCTCTGAGAAAAACTGAATCAGTTTCTTGCTGGCGCGAAAATTGGTCTTTCGCAGTTTCTCAACAGCATTCTCAAAATCTACGAGACCATGTTCAGCCGCAAGATCAAGGACGCCAAGCGTGCCTTGGACTGGAATGTTCCGGTTCACCGCTTCCATTCTTGCCGCTCCATCATCGGCCAGCAGTACATCAGCCGCAAGCTCTTCGGCCAGCGCAATGGCTTCGCATTCGCCGGGGCCGAGTCCAGACGCAAATACGGGCAATGGAAGATGCGGGTGCTTGACCGTGACCCATTCAGGTAAATGCTCCATCCACGCGCGCACAGGTTGCGGCGAGCTATTTTGTGTTAATTCTTTCACTACGGCTGGAGGAATGATAATGAGACCATGCAGTTCTTGCAGAAGATCTATTTCTTCGATCAGCACCAGATAACGCAGTGGACTTGAATCAGCAACAACGATCATCAATGTTGCTGTTTACCGGCTGCAAGCTCTTCCTGGCGCTTCTTCCAAAGGCGCTCTCCGGTTTCCAACTCCTGGCGGAGGTCTTCGGTCGTATAGTCCAACCAGACTTCGCGCTGCTTTAGAAAACCGTCCAGTTGGTAGCGATCCATTCCCAGCAGAGTGGCCAGTTGGTGCTCGGTCAGCCGATGGGCACGATATGCCTCCACCGCCATGTCTTCCAGCGCCGCGCGCGACGGATCGCAGCCGGCGGGAATTATCAACCGCGCAATGTCGTCCGGCAACTCCAACGTAATCTGCATTACCCCAAGAATATCACTGGCCGCATGGCCAGCATTCACAGAACTACTTGGCCAGACTCCAGAGCACCGACCGGAATGGCCCTATTTCTTGCGGCTGAATTGGGTGTCTGGATCCGCTTTTCAAACGACGTAATCGAACAGCGCCATGAAGCCGAAGTCCATGTGCAGCTGCTGGTGGCAGTGGAAGAGGGTTGCGCCAGGATTGTTGGCGACGAAGTCGATTTCGACTTCCTGGTAGCCGCCGACCATGACGACGTCTTTCATCAGGCCGGTGGTCGGCAGTCCGGCGTAGCGCGTGACTTCAAAAGTGTGCCTGTGCAGGTGGACGGGGTGGATGTCGTCGCTGGCGTTGCGCAGGCGCAGGCGATAGCGCTTGCCTTCTTTCAGGTGATGGGTTGCGGGTGCCATCATCCGGCCTACGGGGTAAGACTTCCCATTGATTGTCCAGAGATTGAAGCCTTCGAAGGCGGCATTGTCTTTCTCGAATAGCATGTCGAGGGTCTCGTCGGGGTCGGGCGCGATGGGCCCGGTGCTGCCGAAGTGTGTGTAGTTCCAGCGGAACGGCGCGGGGACGATCCATTGCGGCTTGCCGCTTGAATTTGCATACTCAACGACGATGCCCATGCCGTGCTGTCGATCGTCATTGGAGAGGTCGCCCATGATCCAGATGCCAGGGTGGTTCATTTCGACGATGGCCGAGATGCGCTCGGCCGTGCCCAGCCATAGCAGCGGCACGTTCACGGGCTTGGGCAGTGGGTTGCCGTCCATGGCGACGATGGTGAAGGTGTGGCCCGGTAGGGCGAGGCTGCGGATCTCGGTGGCACTGCCGTTGAGGATGTGAAAGAGGACGCGCTGGCCTTCTTTGACGCGGACGGGCTCGCCTTGGCCGAGCATCTTTCCGTTAATGGTGAAGGATTCATAGCCCACCTCGAAACCGTGCGGGTTTTCGTGCGCGAGCGACTCCTGCATCGCGCTCTCGCCACGATCTTTAAGGGCCTTTACGGTTGCGGGTGGTGCGAGAAAGTCCTGAGCCATGTCGCCGCCGCGACTCAGGGTCGGCTGGAACTCCTTCATAGTAAGGAAGACTTCGCGGTCATAGGCGCCGGGGTTGTCCTTTGGCTCAATATAGACAGGGCCGACGAGGCCGCTGTACTGCCCGACGCTTAAGTTCGCTCCGGCGCGGACGTGCGTGTGGTAAAAGCGGAAGCCTGCAGGTCGCGGCGTGAAGACGATGCGGCGGCTGTCGTGGGGCGCGATGAAGGGCGTGCCTTCTTCGGCGGAGCCGTCGACGTCGACAGGGATCATCAGGCCGTGCCAGTGAAGCTGTTCCGGTGTATCGGTATTGTTGTGGACGTCAATGGTGACCTGCTGGCCTTCCTTGAAGCGCAGGAGCGGCCCAGGAAACTGGCCGTTGTACGTGGTGACAGAGAGAATGCGGTCGGGGGCGACCTCGATGGGATTGGTGGCGATGGTGAGAGTGTAGTCGGCTGGGCTTTCAGCTTGAGCGAGCAGAGGAGACCGTGACAGCAGGGCACCGCCGGTAAGGATGCCGGCGGTGCCGAGAAAGCTTCTGCGCGAGAGCCGAGTGGGTGTCATGGGCCGGTGGCTGGTCTCCTACTTGGCTGGCGGCGCGACCCAGCCGCCGGGAGTGGAGCGCGCAATCTCGGTTTCCTCCTCGGTCATGTCGATGGGGATATCGGCGAAGAGCGGCGTGCTGAGATAGCGCTCACCGGTGTCGGGCAGCATGCAGAGGATGGTCGATCCCTGCGGAGCTTCCGCTGCGATGCGCAGACCCGCCGCGAAGGTCCCCCCGGAGCTGATGCCGACGAAGATGCCTTCTTTCAGGGCGAGATCTTTGCTGCACCGCATGGCTTCGGCATTCTTGATGCGCAGGATCTGGTGGATGGCGCTGGTGGCCACTGCGTCCCCGGTGAGCTTGGGGATGAAGTCCGGGCTCCAGCCCTGCATGGGGTGCGGAGTCCAGGCCGGGTGCCCTACGGCGGGCGATCCGTCGGGCTTGCGCTGCTGCTCGATGCCGCTCGAAAGCATCGGTGCGTCGTCGGGTTCGGAGACAACGATCTTCGTCTCAGGGCGTTCTTTGGCGAGGACGCGGGCTACGCCTTTCAGGGTCCCTCCGGTGCCGAAGCCCGTGACCCAGTAGTCGAGGCGTTCGCCTTGGAAGTCGGCGAGGATCTCCTGCGCGGTGGTGCGCGAGTGCATATCGGCGTTTGCCTCGTTTTCGAACTGGCGGGTGAGGAACCAGCCGTGTTTTTCGGCAAGTTCGACGGCTTTGGCGACCATGCCGGTGCCTCGTCCCGCGGCGGGAGTGATGACGACTTTCGCGCCGAGGAAGCGCATCAGCTTGCGGCGCTCGACGCTGAAGGTTTCCGCCATCGTGACGACGAGAGGGTAGCCTTTGGCTGCGCACACCATGGCAAGGCCGATGCCGGTGTTGCCGCTGGTGGCTTCGACGACGGTCTGGCCGGGTTTGAGCTGCCCGGTTTTCTCCGCGTCTTCGATGACGCCGAGGGCAAGGCGGTCCTTGACGGAGCCGAGCGGGTTGAAGGCCTCGACTTTTACGTAGAGGTTGATGCCGGCCGGCGCCAGCTTGTTGATCTTGACGACGGGGGTGTTGCCGACTGTTTCAAGGATGTTGGCGTATCTGTGTCCCACTTGGCTGTACCTCGGTTCGCGTAGCGATGCGATTTGTCGTCCACATTTCGGACTCGTCCAAGATAACTCTTTCGTCGGATCTTTGAGCGACGTTCGGCGCCGGCACTTTTTCCTATCAAAATAAGTGGGATTTTGTCGACAAAGCCCGGTTGACGCGAGAAATATTCCATATGCGATTCAAGCGGCCTTCGCCTCACTTCGAAATTCCGGCATTTGGATTCGTATTTGTACTGCTCTGTTACGGCTTCGTGAGAATCAATTTTTTCTCTGATATGAAGCCGCTGCCTGCGTGGCTAGCAATTGGGCTTGTGCTTGTCATACTATTTGCCGTATTTCTTTCGCCCCTTTTCATGGTGGGACTTGCGGTCTGGCGGTGCTTTGGGCAGGGTTCTCGCCTTGAACTGATCAGGCTCGTCGCAATTTCCTACGGAACGCTCATATTCGTTTTCGCCGGAATTTACTTGGTAATGGCTTCAGCCGGCGATCACGATGATGCAATAAATAAGTGGTATCTCTATGGCTTGAGTTCCCACCCTACGGTCCTGCGAGTCGAGGATCAGCGTGCATTCCGCGGAATTGATACGCACCTTTGGACCGGCCCGGATTGGCCTGTCGACGCCTCCGGCCAGCCGATCTATGACGCGCAACAATCAACGGAGCTGTCAATTGAAGACTTGAGGCGAGCCGCTCTGGCAGGACGGATTGAAAGCGTTGTGCGCTTTCTTCCCGGCTCGATGCCGAGCGTCTTTGCTGCGTGTCTCCATTTCAGCATTGTCACAATGTCGACGGTTGGATATGGCGATATTGTCCCGGCGACCTGGTATGCAAGAACGGCGTCGGACCTGCAAATTCTTATCGGTCTTTCCTTAGTTGCTGTTGCACTTGCACGAGCTTTCAGCAGGATGGAAGGCTCTACGCAAAATTGAACGAATGTTTACATTCGCTGCTTAGAATTCTTCCTGCTTTCGGGAAGAAAGCAGAGGAGAAGCCATCGTCGTGAAAAAGCTATCTGTCTGCGCTTTTTCCATTTAGCGGTAGACGAGACAACCGCGATCTTCGAGGCCGCTGAGCCATATCGGAAGTTCTGCAGGCCGCGCGAAGCTCACGACCCAGCGCAGATCGAGCTTTTCCAGTTTTGGCAGCGAGGCGAGGGTTTCAGGCAGGGATTCGATCGGGTTGCCGCGAAGGTCGATCTGGCGAAGCTCTCTTAATTGCCCTGTCGAGAGCGGGAGCGTCTGCAGCTTGTTGTTCCTGAGGTGCAGCTCGCGCAGATGCTTTAGATTGTCGATGGAGTCGGGAACCGTTGTGAGCTGATTGCCGGAAACTCTCAGTTCGACGAGCCTGTCTAGTTTGCAGACTGTATCCGGCAGCACGGTGAACTGGTTGTCGCTGATATTGAGGTATCTCAGATTCTTTAAGCGCTCGACGGAACCGGGCAGCGACGACAGCCGATTGTCATGGAGATAGAGGAAGTCGCTGAGCGCCTCCAGTTGGCCAATGGCTTCCGGAAGGCAGCTGATTTGATTGTGGCCCAGGTCGAGCATGCGGAGCTGCTTCATCTCTCCAATACGCTCGGAGATCTCCGTCAGCTGGTTGTCGGCGAGAACCAGGGATTCGAGGCTGGTCTGCTGCCAGACGGATTCGGGAGTGTGGCCAAGCTGCTGTTTCCATAGATTGAGATGACGGGGAGAGTCCGCGGGCATAACGTCATCCTAATTCGATAGATCAGGCGGGGCATTTCGGCGACTCTTTTCCAGCAGTCTTTTCCCAAAAAGTATCCACCCAGGTGTCGATTTCGCACCTCCCCATCCGACGTATGAATAGAGCATATTTCGCAGCTCTTCATTGAAAGGAGGCAAGACGATGGCGGGACTCATCCAGTTGATATTGTTCGCCGGCATGTGTGTGATCGTGGTCGGTGTCGGGCCCAGGCTGTCTGGCGAAAAGAGCCAGAGCAGTGGAACGTTTCTGGATGCACTCCTGACGATCCTGAATAAAAATTCCTCAGAAAAAGTTATGCAGCGTGTCGATTCTGCGGCGCGACGTTCGACGTGTCAGTAGAGCGTGGGATACAACGGTAGGTCATCCCGAACGCGAAATTGCAACGAGGAGAAATCGAAATGCGAGTCATGGTGATGGTAAAGGCTACCAGGCAGTCTGAGGCGGGTCTGCCTTCGTCAGAAGAAATGAGCGAAATGCTTGCCGAGATGGGCAAGTTCAACGAAGAGCTGGTGAAGGCGGGCGTGATGCTGGCCGCCGACGGCCTGCAACCGAGTTCGAAAGGCAAGCGGGTCCGGTTTTCAGGAACGGAGCGCACGGTGATTGACGGGCCGTTCTCCGAAACGAAGGAACTGGTGGCGGGATTCTGGATATGGCAGGTGAAGTCGATGGAAGAAGCAGTTGAATGGGTGAAGCGCTGTCCTTGCCCTTTTCCCGGCATTGAATCTGAGATCGAAATCCGTCCGGTGTACGAGACAGAGGACTTTGGCGACGCGTTGACGCCCGAGCTTAAGGAGCAGGAAGAGCGGCTGCGCGCACAGGTGGCCGCGAGAAATTAGTTTTGTGTTTGGTTTATTTGAATGTCGATTTTGTTCCGCGCCATTCGACGTCTAGACAGGACAGGAATCACGACCTGTTCGCAAATCTGAAAATCACGAGGAGTTTTGAGATGCGATTTCTTTGTTTGTATAAGCCCGCACGGACAGAAGGCGCTCCGCCAACGATGGAAGCCATGGAGACGATGGGAAAGTTTGTGGAAGAGATGATGCAGAGCGGCAAACTGCTGGCTACCGAAGGATGCCTGCCCAGCGCGAAGGGCGCGCGCGTGCGGTTATCGAGTGGTAAATTTGCTGTCGTGGATGGGCCGTTCACCGAGGCGAAAGAGCTGGTTGCGGGTTTCGCGCTGCTGCAAACGGATTCGAAAGAAGAAGCGATCGAACTTACGAAGCGGTTCCTGAACGTTGCCGGCGATGGAGAGACGGAAATTCGTCAGATATATGAGCCCGGCGATCCCGATGTTCCCTGTCCGCGGGAGATGCAGGCGGCAACTGTGAAGTAAGAGTTATTCAAGAAAAAATCCAAAATGAAGGGAAGCATTTATGCAAATCGATCCACATTTGGGCTTTAACGGTAATTGTGAAGAAGCATTTAATTTCTACGAGAAAACCTTTGGCGGCAAGATCGAGTTCAAGATGACGTATGGCGAGTCGCCTATGGCCGCGCAGATGGCACCAGAAGCGCGGAACCTTATCATGCACATTTCCATGCGCGTCGGTAACAGAGTGGTGATGGGCGCCGACGCTCCTCCGGAACACCAATCCAAGGCGGAGGGCTTCAACGTTTGTGTTGCGGTGGACAGCACGGCTGAAGCGGAGAGAGTCTTCAACGCGCTGGCGGAAGGCGGCAAGGTGACTATGCCGCTGGCGGAGACATTCTGGTCCGCGCGTTTTGGGATGCTGACCGATCGGTTTGGCATTCCCTGGATGGTCAATACCAACATTGCCAACACCCCGCAGGCTTGATTTGAACGGGTTTCGCTGTGCAGACATGCGGGACCCGATTCTTTTTTCCGAAGGGGAGGCGTTATGCAAGCAGCGATTGCTGATGGTGTGATTTCGGGCAAAAGACTTTGGACGGGACGCGTGTTGAGCGGGCTGGTGGTGCTCTTTCTCCTGATGGATGCGGTGATGAAGCTGATCAAGCCCGCGGCGGTTTTGAAGGCGCAGGCGGAACTGGGATGGCCGGACGAGATCACTGTTGCTACCGGAGTTGTCCTGCTCATCTGCACAATTTTGTATGCATGGCCCAAGACTGCGATTCTTGGCGCGATTCTGCTTACGGGTTATCTTGGGGGCGCGGTTGCCGTTCAGTGGCGTGTGGGGCATCCGCTGTTTGCCGCCACGCTTTTTCCGGTGTACATGGGCATTGCATTGTGGGCGGGGCTTTGTCTGCGCGATGCGGAATTGTGTGAAATGATTCCGGTGCGGCGATAGCGCACCCGAGGGTCGACACGATGCGGTTTGTAATTTTGCGGAAGTCTGATACGACGATGGAGTCGGATACTCCGGCCAGCCCTGAGTTGATTGCGGCGATACGGCAGTATGACAACGAGATGCGCAAGGCTGGCGTTCTGGTAGCGGTGGAGCGGTTGCAGCCTTCGTCGCGGGGAACGCGAGTTCGGTTGTCCAAGGGTGAGTTCACAACTCTGGACGGGCCGTTTTCCGAGACGAAGGAATTGATCGCCGGAATCACGATGATCGATGTGGAATCGAAGGAAGAAGCGATTGCGTGGATCAAGCGCTGTCCTACGCTCTGCGGTGGCGATGTCGAGGCGGAGTTCGAGATTCGCCAGGGACTCGATTGCGGGGGAGTTCCGCCCCGCTTGCCACGGCTGACTCAAAGATGATGTGATCGGTAGCTGTGACGGCTGCTGGTATCCACAATACGATTGATGCGGTCTGGAGGATGGAGTCGGCAAAGCTGATTGCCGGGCTCACGCGCATCGTGCGCGATGTGGGTATCGCCGAAGACCTGGCGCAGGAAGCTCTCGTCGCTGCCCTTGAGCAGTGGCCACAGTCAGGTATTCCGGAAAAGCCGGGCGCGTGGTTGATGGCGACGGCGAAGCATCGCGCTCTCGATCTGCTGCGACGCAGACAGATGCTCGACCGCAAACATGAAGAGCTGGGACGTGAGCTGGAAGCGCAGGAGCTGACGGTGCCGGATTTCAACGCAGCTCTCGATGACGATATTGGCGACGATCTGCTGCGGCTGATGTTTATCGCCTGTCATCCTGTGCTCTCTTCGGAGGCACGCGTGGCATTAACGCTGCGTCTGTTGGGTGGTTTGACGACGGATGAGATTGCGCGAGCGTTTCTGGTTCCCGAGGCTACGATTGCGCAGCGCATTGTGCGGGCCAAGCGAACACTGGCGCAGGAGCATATTCCTTTTGAGGTTCCGCGTGGGAAAGAGCTGCCGCAGCGGTTGTCGTCTGTGCTGGGCGCGATCTACCTGATCTTTAACGAAGGCTACTCGGCGACGGCGGGCGATGACTGGATGCGGCCGACGCTTTGCGAAGATGCGTTGCGGCTGGGTCGCATTCTTGCCGAGCTGGCGCCGCAAGAAGCGGAAGTTCACGGGCTCGTTGCGTTGATGGAAATACAGGCGTCGCGTTCAGCGGCGCGGACCGGGCCCGAGGGCCGTCCGGTGCTGCTGCTCGATCAAGACCGCGCGCGATGGGACCGTCTGCTGATTCGGCGCGGCCTGGCGGCGCTGCTGCGCGCGGATGCGCTGGGCGGATCGCGCGGGCCGTATGCGTTGCAGGCGGCGATTGCGGCTTGCCATGCGCGGGCTCTTGTTGCCGAGGAGACGGACTGGGCGCGCATAGTGGAGCTTTACGACGAGCTTGCGCAAGTGATGCCGTCGCCCATTGTCGAGCTGAATCGCGCGGTTGCAGTGAGCATGTCGGCTGGTCCGGATGCCGCTTTGGAGTTAGTCGACGCGCTGAACGCGGAGCCAGCGCTCAAGGGATATCACCTGCTGCCGAGTGTGCGCGGCGATCTACTGGCAAAGCTTGGGCGATACGATGAGGCTCGCGCGGAGTGCGAGCGAGCTGCACAAATGACGCGTAATGCGCGTGAGCAGGAACTCTTGCTGGAGCGTGCGCGTGAGTTCGCCGCGCGTTCAACAAGTATCAACTGACGGCGGTGATGTTCGAAGCAGCGATTGAGTTGCCTTCTGCAAAAACACAAGGAAATTTCGAAAACGCAAGCACAGAAGACGGAAG
>DATGAD010000305.1:0-25938 GCA_035313725.1 Alloacidobacterium sp.
AGGAAAGTTAAGGAAAACCATGGCAAACCATGTTTCATCGTTGAAGCGCGCCCGTCAGTCCGAGAGAAAGACTGCGGTGAACCGCGCCAACAAGAGCCGCGTCCGCGGCAGCCTGCGCCTCCTGCGTGAGGCCCTCGCCAAGGGCGACGTCGCCGCCGCCAACGAACAGTTCAAGCAGACCGTCTCCGCGCTCGACAAGAGCGTGCAGAAGGGCGTCCTTCACGACAACACCGCCTCGCGCTACAAGAGCCGCCTCGCCGCTCGCGTCAAGGCCGTCTCCGTCAAGAAGACTGCATAAAAGCCCCTCACCCCAGAACCGCGAAAGGCCGGAATCCCCATTCCGGCCTTTGCTATTTTCGGGGAATGACTCACCAGAATTTTCCCGTCACTTGCAGGTTTAACGTCGGGCCAAAAAAGCCTTTTATCCCCGTAGGAGTGAACTCCATCACGCCTGTGCCCCCTCCTGCCACGTTCAGGGTCACATCTTTGAAATCCAACGGGTCCAATTTGACATTCAGAGAAAACGGGAATCCGCCCAGTGTTCCCATGGCATCCAGGGGCCCGCTCGCGTTGGCCTGCCCTTGAACAGCTGCATAAGGTGCCCATTGAACGATGCCGGAACGCGTCAGCGGCTCGATCCATGTCGCCTGAGCAAAGCACCCGAGCGTGAAATTGTTCTTCTGCCCATCCAGAAAGCCAATCGGCGACTGCAGCAGGCAGCCCGTCGCAATCTCCAGATGGCGTGTTCCATCCGGATCCAGCAATTTTCTTCTCATGACCGTTTGGATACCGATGGCGAACGCACCTTGAGGATTCTTGAAGAGCCCCTCATACTGCCAATTCCCTTGCGAGAGCGTCTGGAATTCCACGGAGAGCTTACTGCCGCCCAACAGTGTCGGGGTCGCCACCTTCGGCACCCACACCGGCTCCGTCAATCCAGGGAACTGGACTAATTCGTTCTTTGGCGGACCTAACCATGAATTGACTGGCAGGCTCAGCTGCGGAGCAGCGTCCTTCGATGAGTCACCCAGCAGGCTCGGCCTGGTCAGTTCGAGCCGCGGAAAGGGCTGTCCCGGTGGCGGCATCAGTGGCGGAAGCGTCGGCATCTTGAGCTGTGGCGCTGGTGGAAGCCATTTTGACAAACCCGATTTCCGCGTTCCCCAAAAGTTCAGCGTTACCCCAACCAGTGGAAAGAGCGTGGCCCGCGTCGTTGGACCGACAACGCCGTCTACATCAATGCCATTTTCCTGCTGGAATTCGCGCACGACGCGGTCGGTATTCCCCCCAAAATCTCCATCCGTCTCAAGCACCCTCTCTCGGTAATACTTATTCAGGCCTTCCTGGATTGCCTTCACATCGGGCCCTTTCATTCCCTTGCTGACACTACGCAACTTCATTTTTTCCTCCATCCGTGACGGATGGTCGGCAGGCGGCGCACTTCGTTTCATATTTCGCAACGATCCGCCCCATACAGCCTTTTCCCTGAAACAATCTTTCCCCTCATCAACGCGCCTTTACCCGTTTCATGATGCGGCCCCCCTCCCGCGTGGCACCATTCACCATGAACCCGATCAGGCTGAAACTCGCGCAGAAAGAATTCGACTCTGGTGGCGGCTTTGAAGTCACCTTCGCCCAGATCTCCGTCAAGGTCCAGAACCTCGCCTTCGCCAAGGATGTCGCCGTCCACTACACTCCCGACAACGTTACCTGGAAAGACAGCCCGCTCCCCTGGAACACGCCCTCCTTCGGCAACTACGATCTCTTCGCCGGGACCGTCAACGAGCAGGTCGAGCAGTTTGTCCTCCGCTATTCAGTCAACGGACAAACCTTCTGGGACAACAACGACGGCCAGAACTACAACTTCACGTCAAACCTCACCACCGTCGGCGGAAACGTCGTCCTCAATAAGGCCACCGCCCAACAAGGCACGGAAGCTGGCGGCGGATTCGTCTTCACCACCTCTTGGCTCGAAGGCGAGATCCTGGTCAACAACTTCGGCTTTTCGAAGAGCGTCGGCGTCGTCATCACCGTCGACGGCGGAGCCAACTGGACGGTCACTCAGGCCACCTTCACTGGCACTGCCACGGCTGACGGCCAATTCGTAGGCCCCGCTGAGGTTTGGACCTTCAAAACCCCCGAATTCAACCTGAATCCGGCATCAAATGACTTCTTTTTCGCCGTTTTTTACCGGGATCTGGCCTCTTCCCGCGAGTTCTGGGACAACAATTTCGGCCAGAACTACCAGATCAGCAAAACCGACGGCGCTACGCTGGCCTGAGCCCTCCTCCGTCGACTTCCCGTCGCGTGTAGAATGCCTGTGTCTCTCAACCGGCCTGCCCTCACCTCGCGTGAGGGCAGTTTTCTGCGCACTCTTTGTCTGTAAAACCTGCAAGGAGAAAATGTCATGGCAACGCCCACACAAGCAATCAAGATTAAAGAGAAGAATGTTCCCTTTCTGATTCAGGCTAACCAAACGTTCGACAATGTGCGCAGATACATCACCTCTATCGAAGGCTGGCTGTGGGGCAATCAGAATGTCGGGATCGCAAACCGGTTAAGCGCCATTCAGAATGACCCGCAGTTTAAGAACCTCATGAAAACGCAGGCCGGCCCGGTTCCGCAGGGCATGCGGCAATTTATCCTCAGACTCGACCATATTGCCTACGACATCAAGGTTGCCGCACACAACCAATACGAATGCACTCCGGCAACGGCGAATGAAACCAAGACCCTCTCGACCAGCAATGCCCAGTTGCGCAACAACCTCGACGGCTTGATCAACATCTTTCCCGAAAATTCACAGAACGACGGGGCCGCGCAGACCCAGACGATCGTCCAGTTGCCGTCGCCGAACAAAACCTACCGCATCGACCGCGAACAGCTCTCGAACCCACCCGCGCCCCGCTTCTGGACCTATCGCATTCAAGTAGGGACTTCCACTTACGGCGGCATCTATATGCAGTCCAACATCTGTTTCACGCTTATTTCGGTACGCAACGCCCTGCGCACCAGCCTGAACAGCAGCTCCCCGGACGGAAACCCGGTGTACGTGAAGCTAAACGCTCCACAATGGCTGACCGACATCGTGAATGCCTGAGGGAAAAATGTTGTCAAGCCCCCAGCCCTCGCAGGCGCCTGTAATATATTGATTTTAAGCAACTTACAGGTCAAGGTGGCCTGCATAGAATTATGCCCAAAATACCGGGGGGAGGGGTCGGGATTCAGGAAATCTCGAAGATATTCTCTTCCTTGGCCGACTGTGCCTGAGCCAGCTCAGCCACCTTCCGCGCCACAGAATAGAAATCCTTGGCCTTGGCCGACGATTCACCAAGCAGAGCAATCGGCAAACCCTTGTCGCCGCCCTGCCGGATCTCCGGATCAAGCTCGATCGACCCGAGAAACGGAATATTGAACTGCTTCGCCGTCCGCTCCGCTCCGCCCCGGGAGAAGATGTCGATCTCGTGGTGGCAATGCGGACAGGTAAAGTGGCTCATATTCTCAACAATACCCAGCACCTCGACATTGACCTGGTGGAACATCTCCAGCGCCTTGCGAGCATCCTGCAAAGAAACATCAGAAGGAGTAGAAACGACGACAGCTCCAGTCAACGGCACAGTCTGCACCAGCGAAATGACAACGTCGCCAGTCCCCGGAGGCAGGTCAACGATCAGAAAATCCAGTACCCCCCACTCTACCTGCTGCAAAAACTGCCGGATGATCTGGTGGAGCATCGGCCCGCGCATCACCAGCGGCTTGTCACCGGGCGAGATGAAGCCAACCGAGATGACCTTAATGCCATGCGCGAAGTTCGGCTCAATATTGTTGTTCTGAAGCACGCGAGGCTGCTGGCTGGAACCAAGCATGAGCGGAACGTTCGGCCCGTAAATATCCGCGTCGATAAGGCCGACCTTGTATCCAAGCTTGGCCAGCGCCACCGAGATGTTCACGGCCAGCGTGGTCTTCCCTACCCCGCCTTTGCCCGATCCGACTGCCACGATATTCGCCACACCTGGAAGCGGCTGGGGGGTGGGGGGCTGAGGTGCATGTCCATGTGCCATAAAAACTCCTCTTTTGGCGCGTTTTTCGCGCTTAAACCACGATTTTGTGCGCTAATTTGATCGATTAAGAGCGGCTTTGTGCCACAATTTGGCGCTTGTGCGCCAGTTCCTTCTGCCGCTGCTCGCGCCTGCGGCCCGCATCCTCATAACGCCGCTTGTCTTCTTCGGTCAAGGGCTCTAATACCGCAACCGGAACGCGCCTTCCCTGCGAATCCACCGCCACAAACGTTAGATACGCCGACGCCACGTGCCGATGCGTCCCGGCAATCGTGTTCTCCACCCAGACCTTCACACCCACTTCCATCGAAGTATTAAAAGCCCGGTTCAGTGACGACTTCAGAATCAGCAAATCGCCAACATGCACCGGCGCGATGAAGTCGATGTGGTCCATTGAGGCCGTTACGACATGCGTGCGCGAGTGACGGTAGGCGGCCATCGCCCCCACCAGATCAATAAAATGCATCAACCGTCCGCCCAGCAGGTTGCCCAGGGTGTTGGTGTCATTCGGCAGAATCAGCTCCGTCATCTCGGACTGCGACTCGGCAACCATACGCACTGGGAGTGAGTGCCCGGAAAAATTCATCAATCTTCGCCTTTCCAACCCCTTTGCAAAAAAGAGACACGCAGAATGCTGGCGCTACAACTCACATCATTGATCGTGATGGGGCTAACTATCAGTTTCGGCAATCGCGGCAATTAAAGCAACCGCAGCCCGCGGGAGTTTACATCGATAGCACGGGCACGAAATAATCAAAGCGATGGATAAGATTGCAGCGCTCACCGAAATACTCACCCAGGACCCAACCAACGCCTTCGCCCGCTACGGCCTGGCCATGGAGCACGCCACCCAAGGCAACGTTGACGTATCGCTGCAGGAATTTCAGCGCCTGCTCGCCGACCACCCCGACTATACCGCCGGATACTTCATGGCGGCGCAAACGCTGGCCAAGGCTGGACGAACTGACGAAGCCAAAACGCAGCTGACAGAAGGCATCGCTAGCGCGCGCCGCACCGGCAATCAGCATGCTCTGAGCGAAATGCAGGCAATGTTCGACGAATTAGAGTTGGCGGGATAGCCTCTCTTTGGCAGGCTGAACGGATTGCCGCCACCGTCTCGGCTCATCAAAACAAAGAACTACCGACGGGTTCCCTTCCTGGTGAAAACGCGCATAATGTGTTGGTCATGAAAGTCCCCCTGTTTCCGCTGGATGTCGTGTTGTTTCCGGGGACGCCTCTGCCTCTGCATATTTTCGAAGAGCGCTACAAGGAGATGATCAGCGAATGCCTCTCCGAGAAGAGCGGCTTCGGTGTCGTTCGCGCTCAACGAGAAGGGCTTGCTGTGATCGGCTGCATGGCACGAATCGTGCGCGTCATGCATGAATATGAAGATGGCCGTCTCGACATCTTGTGCGATGGTGGCGAGCGCTTCGAGATTGAGCAACTCGACAATTCGCGCGAGTTCCTGCAGGCTGAGGTGGATTTCTTCTCTGACGACGGAACAGAGTCCACGCGACAATTGCGCGAGGAGTGTCTAGCCCTGCACTTTGAAGTGCTGGAACTGGCAGGGGTAGGCCATCAGCCTGCGCATGTGAATCTCGATCAGCCGATCGCATTTCAACTCGCGTGGGCTTTGCCTGCCGATCTGGGATTCAAGCAACAGCTGCTTGGCGTTCGTTCCGACTCCGAGCGAACACAGATACTGTGCGAGTTCTATAAGACGATGCTTCCCAAATTGCGCATCGGCGCGGTGGCCAACCGCGTGGCTGCCAGCAATGGACAGGTGATGTAGCAGCGTTATCCGTTTTACAAGCGGTTTTTCCCCATAAAATGCGCTCTGACGGTGGACTGTACTCATTGAGCAAAAAACAGGTCATACTAGACTGCAGGAGTCACGATGCCGACCAACCGACCGTTGCCGCAAACGCTTGGCGAGTTACGCAAGAGCTCTGCATTTTCTGAAGCACGTCTCCAATCGCGCAGCGTGAAAGATGAGCTGCGGGAAAACCTGATCGCACGGCTGAAGTCGCGCGAGACGATCTTCCCCGGCATTGTCGGCTACGAGGACACGGTCGTTCCGCAAATTGTGAATGCTGTGCTGTCGAAGCAGAATTTCATCCTGCTCGGGCTGCGTGGGCAGGCCAAGAGCCGCATCCTGCGCGCGCTGACTGCGTTGCTCGACGAGCAGACGCCCTACATTGCAGGATGTGAAATCCGCGACAATCCTTATCATCCGCTGTGCAAACGCTGCCGCGATCTCGTCGCCGAGAAGAGCGAGGCGACGCCGATTGCTTACATGGGCCGCGACGAGCGTTATGTCGAAAAGCTGGCGACACCCGACGTTACGGTTGCTGATCTGATCGGGGATCTCGACCCGATCAAGGCCGCCCGCGGCGGACAGGACTTGTCGAGCGAGTTGACGATGCACTATGGCCTGCTGCCCCGCGCCAATCGCGGCATTTTCGCCATCAATGAGCTTCCCGACCTCGCCGGAAAAATCCAGGTGGCGCTCTTCAACATCATGCAGGAAGGCGACGTGCAGATTAAGGGCTACCCGGTGCGGCTCGCGCTGGATGTTGCGCTTGTCTTCAGCGCGAACCCCGAAGATTACACTGCGCGCGGCAAAATCGTAACGCCGCTGAAAGACCGCATTGGCTCGGAGATTCGCACGCATTATCCGGAGACGCTGGAAGAAGGCATCGCCATCACCGCGCAGGAGACGTGGATCGCTCGCGGCCTCGGCACGCTCGAAATTCCTCAATACATGCGGGAGATCATCGAGCAGATTGCCTTTTCCGCGCGCGAAGACAAGAAGGTCGACAAGCGCAGCGGAGTGAGCCAGCGCCTGCCCATTGCAACGATGGACCTCGTCATCTCAAATTCGGAGCGAAGAGCTTTGATGCACGGCGAGTCGCTGGTAATGCCGCGTGTCGGCGATCTTTATGCAGCGCTGCCGGGGATTACCGGCAAGCTGGAGTTGGAATACGAAGGCGAAATGCGCGGCGCCGACACCGTTGTGCGCGAAATCCTGCGCATTGCTGTCGCCAAAATATTCGACACCTATTTCGGCGAGACAAACACCCAGCAGATTGAGCAATGGTTCAACCTCGGTGGCACCGTCAAGTTCGATGATGACCAGTCTGCGAGCGCAATCGCTGCGGAATTGAAACAAATCCAGGGACTCACTGAAAAGCTCTCGCCACTGAAGATCAAGTCCAGCTCCGATCCGGAACATCTGGTGGCCGCTGCCGAATTTCTGCTCGAAGGCATGTACGCGCACCATCGTCTCAGCCGGACAGAGGAACGCGGCTTCGCCGCGCAGGATAAGGCGCGCGGCCCCATACGCAGCGAACGCGAACCGGAGCGCGAAGCCGACGACTGGGCCCAGCGCCGGACTCGCCGCGGCTTCAACTAGCACAAGCAGATCAAAAGGCGCAGAGAAATAAATTTGCTCTTGCGGATTTTTACCGTTTAATGTTACGCTCTGTAGCGTTATGAAAAGTAACATTATGAACAGCCATGATCCGGCTGAACTCGGTGAGCTAGAACGCAGCATGATGCAGTTGATCTGGCAGCATGCGGCAAGGCATGGCGCTATCAGCGCGGAACAAGTGCGTGAAGAACTGGGACGTCCGTTGAAGGATTCGACGATCCGCACGGTGCTGCGGCGGCTTGAAGAGAAAGGCTACCTGACGCACTCGGTGGAAGGCCGCACCTATCTGTATCGCCCCTCGGAGGCACGGCAGAAAGTGGCTGGCCGCGCGGTGAAGCGCATCATCGACTGGTTCTGCGACGGGTCGGTGGAAGCTCTACTGGTGGGCATGGTGGACTCGGATGTTCTGGACCAGAAGGAATTGACACGCCTTGCGGAAAGAATCGCGGCGGCAAAGAAAGGGAAGAAATGATGACGGCATGGGTTGTCGAATCCGCTCTTCGTTCCTTGTTAATGGCGGCGGTCGTATGGGCAGGCATTAAGCTGTTGCGCGTACGCAATGTGGCGGTGCAGAAGACAGCGTGGGTGCTGGTCCTGATCGCCGCGGCTGCGATGCCGGGACTGATGGGCTGGAAGCTGCCGCAGTCACATGCCGCAGTGGTGGTGCCTGTCCGGAAATTCGTGCCCAGGGTCGTTAGCCTGTCTAACCCGGGTGTGCCTCCAGCTTCGACCGCAAGCACCACCACCATCACGGTGCTTCCCTCTTCGGTAGAGACGCCGACGCCGGTGAAGCGCTGGACCTTCAGCCAGTGGGAGAGCCTGATCGCGCCAGTTTATCTGGCAATCTGCGCTGCTCTGCTGCTGCGTCTTATCTTCGGACTGGTGATGGCGCTACGCATCCTGCACGGCGCGGAAGATGCCTCGCCGCTGCTGGAGCCTCGTGCTTCGGTCCGTATCAGCGCTGATATTCAAACGCCGGTTACGATTGGCTCCACGATAGTGCTGCCAGAATCGCATGAGGACTGGAGCCTGCATAAGCTGCGTGTCGTTCTGGCGCATGAACGTTCGCATGTGCGGCAGGGAGACTTCTATCTGCAGTTCATCGCGGGGCTGCATGTCGCGTTCTTCTGGTTCAGTCCACTGAGCTGGTGGCTGAAGAAAGAGATCTCCGACTTAGGAGAGGCGATCAGCGACCGTGCTGCTCTTGAAGAGGCGCAAAGCCGCGCCAACTACGCCGAGGTGCTGGTGGAGTTTGCTGCCATACGCCACAGGCCGCTGGCCGGAGTCGCAATGGCACGTTCCAGCAATATTCGCAGGCGCATTGACCGCCTGCTGGTCGAGCAGAAATTCCACAGCGCCTTCACGACCTGCAGGTGGCATCTGGCCGCTGCCGCGGCTCTGGTTCCGGCAGCTCTGGTTGCGACCGTAGCGCTGGTGCGCGTGGATGCAGTCGAGGCGATGCAGTCGCCGGTAGCTGTGGTCCAGCATGTCACTCCGGTAGCGCAGACGATTGCGACTCTTCCGACGCTCGCAGTGCGCGCTTCGATCCCGGCTGTGCCTGCGGCCGTTATGCATGACGCATTGCCAGCGCTCGCCCAGGTGAAGGTTCCAACGGAGCCGGTAATCACGGATGACGATGAAAATTCATACGCAATTGTGACCGGCGACTCGACCAACGTGATGGGCTCATGGCATTCCGGCAGCTCCTTCAACAAAGTGAAGGGCAAGATGCACGGGAACTACATCTGGTTTGAGCACGACGGCAAGTCTTATGTGATCGATGATCCCGGAATGGTCGCGCAGGCACGCGAGTATTTCAAGCCAGTGGAAGATCTCGGCCGGCGCCAGGGTGAGTTGGGTGAAGAGCAGGGCCGCTTAGGCGAGGAACAGGGACGTCTCGGTGAATTGCAGGCGAAGGCCAGCGCACCCGCACCCGATCTGTCCAAAGAAATTGCCAGCATTCAGGCAGCCTTGCAAAAACTGCAGCAAAATAAGCAACTGGAGATGACTCAGGAGGACCTAGCCCGAATTCAAGAAAAGCTCGCCGACCTGGAAAGCCGGCTCGGTGATTTGCAAGGGACCATCGGCGATAAGCAGGCCAAGTTCGGCGAGCAGCAGGAGAAACTGGGCGAGCAACAAGCCAAGCTTGGAGAACAACAGGCTGCGCTCGGCGAGAAGCAGGCGGAGCTTTCAAAGGTAGCTTCGCAGAAAATGAAGTCGCTGATTGACAACGCCATGCAGCAGGGAAAGGCACGGCCCATCGAGTAGGCAATGACTTTGCAACCAACGAAAAAGCCCCGGGCTTCGGTTAAAGCCCGGGGCTTTTTTCTGCTGCCAGCTTTACACGTAGAGTTTGGCTTTAGCAGTAGCGATCTTGCTGAGTGCGGCCCTGCGCTCCTTCCCATATTTGTGCAGGGCTTTGTTCTTCGGCTTTTCCGCGATGGTGTTGGTCGTCTCCATCAGCCCGTCAATCCATTCGCGCACGCTCTTATCCCCCGACGCTGGGCCCAAGTTCTTAATCTGGGGTGTTGCGCTGAGGTATACCAACTGCTGCCATTCGTCGGCCTCGTTGTTGACCCACGAGATGTAGCCGCCAGGCAGAATTTGTCGCGGCGCCTTGAGCGCTCCGGTGAAGCTGTAACGTGTTCCTGCTGTCACCAGCGGGTCATAAAAGTGCGGCGTGATGAAGTCGGAGACTACGACGCCGTTGATCGTGTAGGCGTACTTGTCGTCCTCGCAGGGATCGCACGCTTCCACCAGATAGCCATACTGTCCGGTGCCATCGACGATTTTCTTGTTCTTGATTTCGATTGCAACGGAAGACTGCACCCGGTTGCCGTAGGGATCGACCAGCATTTCCAGCGTTTCGTGACTCGCCGCAATCGTCCAGCCTTCGTTCTTCGGGCTGGCAATGACTTTGGCATAGGGCTGCTTGTGCTTATCGAGATGAAAGCCGCCTTCGCCGGGAGGTAGAGTTTTCACCAGCTGTACTGGCCAGACGCCTGCGGGAACTTTGTGCGGATTCGGAAGGTACATGACGGTTGCCGTGACGTTCCAGAACTGCGGCAGATCGCGCGTTACCTGAATGTTGAGGGCTGCGGCCACGGATTGAACCAGTTCGACGTCGAGAGCTCCGGTTGTATCCACCAGGCCTACTTGAATTACGGACATAACAATCCTCCTCGTTGGATGGAGTGAAAAACGTGATGTTCACCCGCCTTGCATCCAGGGGGCAGTAAAAAGAGAGAGGAAAATCAGGCAGGCGATCGAATGCACGGAACACTACTACACGAAGAAAACGCATACAACTGTTTTCTGTTCCTGCAAGAGTAGTGGCAGCCGGATATAAAACGTTTCAGGAGATATGGCGGAAAGGGTTGGGACGGGAAATCGATGAACTGTAACGCTCCCGGCTTACAATCAACCGATGCAATCAATTTCGGAAATCGATGAGTTAAACGCCCGATTTGGCATCAAGGGTGTGGCAGAGATCGTAGCTGGTGAGGGCAATCTGCCGAAAGTGCGCATCCATACACAGGCGGCTGATGCCGATATTTATCTGCACGGCGCGCAGGTGACCTCATGGCGTCCGGCAGGGGCCGAAGAGGTAATCTTCCTGAGCAAACACTCACGGTTTGAAGAGGGAAAGGCGATTCGGGGTGGCATACCGATCTGTTTCCCCTGGTTTCGGGCAAAGGCTGACAACCCGAAGGCGCTGGCACATGGATTTGTGCGGACAAAAGCCTGGCAATTGGAGTCCATTGCGCAGGAACAGGACGCGGTTATCGTAACGATGTCCACCGATAGCGATGACGCAACCCGGCATTGGTGGCCGCATGATTTTCGCCTGGTGCATCGGATCTCAGTCAGCGCGGAGCTGAAGCTGGAACTCATCGCAACAAATACTGGTTCAACCGCACTGCGTTTTGAAGAGGCCTTGCATACCTACCACGGCGTTGCAGACGCGGAAAAGATTCGCGTGGCGGGCTTGGACGGAGTCACGTTCCTCGACAACACGGACGCGAACCGCGAAAGTGTTCAACAAGGCGAGATCGTTATGACCAAGCCGATCGACAACGCCTACCTGAACACTGAGAACACCCTCGAACTAGTCGATCCGGTTCTGCACCGCAGCGTTCAGATTGCGAAGACGAACTCGCTCACAACCATCGTTTGGAATCCCTGGGAAAGCGGAGCCAAAGCGTTAGCCGACCTGGGAGACGACGAGTGGCGGCAGTTCGCATGTGTTGAGGCAAGCAATATTCTGAATCATGCCGTGTCTCTCGCGCCCGGAGAGAAACACGTTATGGCGGCAACGATTGTAGTCAACCCCGAATAGTCAATTCCGATTCGGTTATGACTGCGTGGCGATCTGCGATGCAGAGCGCTCCTTCCAGTGGCCTCGGGTGAAATCAGGAAACTTCATCGGCGCACTCCCGTGCTCGACGGACTGGCGGCTCAGCGGACCGGGCGCTGACCAAGTCGCAGCATCGTACACATCCATGTCGGGAGCCAATCCTTCACGCATGCACTGCAGCAGCCGGTAGAGCATGATGTAATCCATGCCACCGTGGCCGCCCAGTTTCTGGGCGATCGCGCCTTCTTCTTTCCAGAGCGGATGCTGATACTGCTTGTACCCGTCGATGCTCCCCCACTCCTCGCCGCCGGCCTGCCCGTCGAAATAAATCCGCGGTGGATAGTCGGCGAAGACACCCTTCGTCCCGGCAATGGTATTGATTCGATCATAAGGATGCGGATTTGATACATCGTGTTTGAGGGTGAGCGACAGTCCTTTTGCCGTTTTGATGAGCGACACATTCATATCGCCGGTGATGTAGTGCTCTGCCCATCTCGGATCTGACTTATCCAGATGCGCGTTGCGAGAGGCATCGAGTCCCCGCTGCGGCGTGCTCACCGAAACAATGTAATCAAATCTGTCGCCGCGCTGGATGCCCATATAATTCGCAACCGGACCAAGCCCATGGGTTGGGTACAAATTGCCGTCGCGTTCTGTGTGCTCGGTGCGTCGCCAGAGACCCTCACCTTTATTTGAGAAAAGCTCTTCACGCAGATCGTGGAGATATGCACCTTCTCCATACAGAAGGTCGCCAAACAATCCGGCCTGGATCATGCGCAGCACCAGCGTCTCGTTGTAGCCGTAGCAGCAGTTCTCAAGCATCATGCAGTGCTTGCGCGTCTGCTCCGATGTATCGACAAGCTTCCAGCAATCTTCGATCGTCGTCGCAGCAGGCACTTCAACGGCAGCGTGCTTGCCATGCTTCATCGTCGCGACCGCCATCTCCACATGCCATTTCCACGGAGTGGCAATCACTACAAGATCCAGATCGTCGCGCGTGACAAGTGATTCAAATGCGTGATCGCCCTTCGTATAGAGCGTAGGTGCTTTCTGTCCTGCCTTTTCAATCAGAGACTGCGCGTGATCGGCTTTCTCCTGCACGATGTCGCAAATCGCTATCACTTGCGCATCGGCAGCCAGCAGATTCCCCAGGAGGCTTGTGCCGCGTCCGCCGACTCCGATGATGCCAAGCTTCGGATTCTTGCGTTCAAACGGCACATTAATCATCGTAGCTTTCGACGGTTTCTCGTCTGTCGCCACGTTGCTTTCTGCACTGGCTGCGTGTGAGAGCCCCATGCCTACCGCACCCATCGTGCCCAGCCGGAGAAAGCCTCTCCTCGAAACATCGCTGAGCGCGTCCCGCATATCTTCTGTCATCGCGCACCTTGCATTTAGTAGTAGAACTTCAATCCAAGCTGTATCTGCCTTGGCGACCGCGCTGCCGTTACATACCCAAACGTCGACGATCCTAACACCGTCGCGTTGTTTCCGTTCTGCGGCCCGGGAGCGGCAAAGAGGAAGTTCGCATGATTGAGCAAGTTATAGAATTCAGCGCGAAATTCAAAGCGCTGGTTCTCTTTGATCGGGAAATTCTTCAACAAAGACGCATCCCAGTTTTTACTGCCTGGGCCGCCTAAAGTGTTCAAACCGACATTGCCGAACGACCCCTGCTGCGGATCTGTAAACGCACATGTATTGAAGAAGGTGCCTGCCACGCAGGGCTTGCCATTGGCCTTCTGCCCCGGCACTGCATCCGGCCGCTGCTGGCCGTCCGAGTTCGCAAAGTTCGCGTTTGCGTCAGTGACCGTAAACCAAGTTCCGGACGAAAGGATGACAATGCCTGACATCTCCCAGTTTCCGATGAAGAAATTCGTAACGCCATTTACGTTGGACCCGAACCGTTGGTTGCGCCCGAATGGCAGGTCCCAAATATAACTAGCAACAAAGCGGTGGCGCACGTCGAAGTCAAGATTTCCATACTCCCACTCCGGATGCTTGCTCCAGCGGAAGCTGTCGTTATTCTGTGCTCCCAGATTCGCGTTCGAAGAATCGCCCAGCCCGTGACTGTACGTGTAATTGACCAGCGCCGTTACTCCGCCATGAAAGCGATACTGAAATCTCGATTGCAGTGCATCGTAGACCGAAAAACCTTCTGAATTGAGGTAACCGATGTACGCATCGACATATGGGAACGGACGCCGCGGTGCATAAGGAGCGGACGCATCGGCACTTGGCGCGGCCTGGTTCAGATTCGAGAATGTGTAGAGCTTCGTCCCCTTGGAGCCGACATACGCCACTTCAAACAAGCTGTCCTGCCCTATCTGATACTGTAGCGTTCCATGCCATTGCATGGCATACGGCGTACGCAGATTCAGCTGCAGCGAGAACAGATTCGGCGTATTCGGGTCGCTCAGAGAAGTCGAAGGAAATCCATTGGAAAGCTGCTGCAGACCAGGGATGGAGCAATCGAGCGCGCTGCCAGCGTAGGACGACTGGGCGCAAGGTGTCGTGAAATTCTGGCTGGAAAAATATGGCGGGTTAAACCCAGGGCTCGGATTGCTGTAGGGCCCATTCTCATCGCCATTAAAGAAGACTCCGTAAGCTCCGCGAAATACGAGCTTCGGCGTGATCTGATACGCAAGCCCGAGGCGCGGAGCGAAGTTATTCCAGTCTGAATTGATCAACTTGTCCGAAGCGGCGTGATTCACCGGCAGAATCTGCGACAGGATTGGCGTCAGGCTCACGTCGCTGTTGTGAGGAATATCCAGGTAGCCGGTGATCGGGTTGAAATTCGCTTGTGCATTGTGTCGCTCGGTAATCGGCGAAAAGAATTCGTAACGGATGCCGACATTTATAGAAAGCTTCGGCATGATCCGCCAGTCATCCTGCAGAAAGAACGAAAACACCTTTCGAAAATAGTCGACGTTGTTCAGGTTGTTGATGTTTCCACCATCCGTCTGCCCGGCCAGCATCGAGGCAAAACCGCTGCCGCCGGTTCCCTGCGCCGCTGCATTATCCGTAAACTGAGTGCCGAAGTTGAGAGCGCCGCGTGGAGCCGCAGGCTGGTAGATCGTGAACTCCTCCGGCTTGAACTCGCCGCCAAATTTCCAGTTGTGGTTTCCTAGGATCAACGTAAATGTATCGGAGACGCTGTAAGTATTCTGTATCTCGTTCGACGGAAGATAGGTCGGGCTACCGATCGTCGACATATCATTGAACCCTAACTGCGGCAAACCGCCGTTGTCCGTGCCCGCCTCATACGGCACACCGGGGAAACCAACTTGTCCCGATACATCTTCGTTGAAGTTGAATTGAAAGCGGCTCGTATGCAGACGGTTGTAGCCCAGACGCAGCTCATTCACCTTCTTCGGCGAGAAGATGTGCGTTTCGCTCACCGCAATGCTGTAGCCGTTGTCCTGCTCAATGCCGGTGAAGAAGCCGCCACCATCGGCCAGACCGCCAAACGGCCCGGGAATCGTAGACGGTTGACGGCTCATGCTGAAGCGGTAAAAAGCATTGTCATTCGGCGTAATCACCTGATCAACGCGCGCGTCGCCCTGATCTCTGTCGCGAATCAGAATCGGATTCGACACATAGTTATAACCAGCGCCGTTCACATTCGGCTCGGGATATAGAGCAGCAAGTGTCGATCCCAAGGAGTCGAGCCTCGCTGCGGGAATCACATTTGAAGGCACACCGTTCGCATAGGCAAACGGCACACCGCAGTATCCGGTTGGACTCGAAGAGCTCGCCTGCGTCTTTGTGGTGTCAAACAGTTCGCCGGCATACGTTGCTATGCCGTTGCAGTCGTTGACGCCAGTGGAGGAGGTCAAATCCAGCTGGCTTGAGAAATCTCCAATCTTTTGCGCATCCGTCGGCACAAGCGATGTGAAGGTCTGCCCCTGGCTCACCCGCAGTCCCTCGTAATCGACAAAGAAGAAGAGCTTGTTGCGCAGGACGGGACCGCCAAGCGTTGCGCCGAACTGATTCTGATGGTAAGGCGGCAGCGTCGCATCGAAATAATTGCGCGCGTCGAACAGCTGGTTGCGCACAAATTCATACACCACGCCATGAAATTGATTCGTGCCGCTCTTGATGGTTGCATTCACCACCGCTCCGGTAGCACGCCCAAACTCCGCGGCATAGGAGTTTGTCTCTACGCGAAATTCCTGCAGAGCATCGACCGAAGGCATCACCACATAGTTCGCCTCGTTCAGCAGATCCGGAAGGTTCGAATTGTTGTCGATGCCATCGAGCAGGAAGTTGTTCTGCAGCGACCGCGCTCCGTTCGCGCTGAACCCGTACCCATTCTCATCGCGCGCGCCCGGCTCGCTGACCGTTACCCCAGCCGTCAACTGCGCAAGCTGCACCGGATTGCGCCCATTCAGCGCAAGCGTGACCATCGTTTTGCTGTCAACCAGTTGGCTGCGCTCCGAAGTTTCCGACTCAAGCAGCGGAGCGGCTGCCGTTATCTGAACTGTCTGCGTCACCGCACCCGGCTGCAATGCCACATCAAGCCGCTGGCGCTGCTGCACGTCTAGGGTGAATGGAGCGATCTCGGACTTCTTAAAACCTGTTGCCGTTACTGAAACGCGATAGGTTCCGATGCGCACCGGACTGATCGTCCAATCCCCCGTCTGGTTGCTGGTCGCATGATACGTGTAATTCGTATCAACATTCACCGCGTCGACCTGCGCACCGGCGACGACGGCTCCTGAACTGTCAGTCACCTGCCCCAGGATGGAGGCCGTGTCTTTTTGAGCATGCGCGAAGTTGGGGGTAAAGAGGAGCAGTAGTGCAATGGCGGCAACACATCGAGCGAGGCGAATCATCGGAATCACATTTCCTTTCACATTGAATCGCGGCGACATACATTACGAATTGTTGCTTATACTTTCGCGTAGTACCGGAGTTTAGGAGCGCGCCTTCCCTGTGTCAACTGAAAACTGTACGTCTGCAATTTCCTTTATGGCCCGTATTCGTCGCTCTAATAGGAGTGCAATCCTATAATCTGCTTGGCCTGCAGACGCAAAGCATCTTCATGATTCTTTTGTGGCAAGCTTTCAGGTTCTGTACTATCATCCGAAATCTAACAAGGCTTTTCGTAAGGAATCGAAATACGTTTATCTCAAACCATCGGCCCGTTCATCAAGGGAGAGTTGAGCATGTCCACCATCAGCGCAGAGTATCCCCCGATCGTCACAATCGCAGCAGCCGAGGAAGTTGCCGTGCAGGCGCCAAAGCGCAACATCGCGGTTGACGCTTATCGTGGCCTTGTCATGCTGCTCATGATGGGCGAGGTGATGAACTTTGCCGCTGTCCACCGGGCCTATCCGGGCAGTCTCTTCTGGCGCGTGCTTGCCTACAACCAAACACATGTCGAGTGGGCCGGCCTTGGGCTGCACGACATGATTCAACCGTCGTTCACCTTTCTTGTAGGAGTAGCCCTCCCCTATTCCATCCACAGCCGCATGCGCAAAGGTGAGAGCTTCGGACGACTCCTCGTGCATACGATATGGAGAAGCCTGATCCTCGTCGCCCTCGGGATCTTTCTTCGCTCTACGGAAGGTCCGATCACCTACTTCACCTTTGAAGATACGTTGACCCAGATCGGCCTCGGCTACACTATCGCTTTCCTCCTGGCATTCTGCCGTCCAAAATGGCAATGGACAGCGCTATTCGTCATCCTCTTTGGATACTGGTTGGCCTGGGCCCTGTATCCCGCACCGGGCCCGAACTTCGATTACGCGGCAGTCGGCGTTCCCGCTGACTGGCACCACAATTTCGCTGGCTTCGCTTCACACTGGAACAAGAACAGCAACCTCGGCCAGGCCTTCGACGTGTGGTTCCTCAACTTGTTCCCACGCACGTCTCCCTTCACATTCAATGATGGCGGCTATCTCACGCTGAGCTTCATTCCTACGCTTGGCACCATGCTGCTTGGCCTCTTTGCTGGACAATGGTTCCGCGCCTCAGCCCCCTCGATCCCGCTCCGCCGCTTCCTCATCGCCGGACTCGCTCTTTTTGCCGCCGGTCTGCTCCTTCACTTCACCGGACTTTGCCCTATCGTGAAGCGCGTATGGACTCCAAGCTGGACTCTCTTCAGCGGCGGCATCTGCTTCTTCTTCCTTGTCGCGTTCTCGTGGATCATCGATGTCAAGAACTACCGCCGATGGGCCTTCCCGCTGATCGTCGTGGGCATGAATTCAATTGCGGCCTACCTCATCGCTCATTTGTGGGAGAACTTCATCATCAGCAGCTTCCACATTCACCTCGGCTACAAAATTTTTCAAATCCTCGGGCCGGGGCTTGAACCGCTCCTGCTCGGCATCGCCGTCATGCTGGCTTACTGGTTTTTCCTGTTCTGGATGTACAAGAGGAAGATCTTCCTCCGCATCTGATCGCATTTACCGTAACGAGGCTGAGTACAGGCGAAACGAGAATGGGCATGAGCGACAGCGGCAACATGCTGATCGATGAGCGCAGACAGCACGTGCTTTCACTGCTTCAACGTGACGGACGCGTATTGGTTTCGGAACTCTCCGACACCCTGGGAATCTCGCGCATCACCATTCGCAAAGACCTCGGTTACCTTGAATCAAAAGGTCTGGTGCAGCGCACCCACGGCGGCGCTCTGGCTCCGCAAGGCGGCGCGTTGCTCGATCCCTCTCTGAAAGAAAAGGAACAGCATCAATTTAAGGAGAAGCAACGGATTGCGGCAGCCGCAGTCGATCTCGTACAGGAGGGGCAATGTGTCCTGCTCGATTCCGGCACCACGACCACTGCCATCGCCCGCGCTCTGCGTAAATTCTCGCGGTTAACGGTCATCACGAATGCGGTCAATATTGCCGCCGAACTCGCTCACACAGACTTCGACGTGATTCTCACAGGCGGCAGCCTGCGCAAGAATTCATTTTCTCTGGTGGGCCCGCTTGCTGAAGACGTTCTGCGCGAGATGCATGCCGACATTCTCTTCCTGGGCGTGGACGGCTTCGACGCGAAGGTGGGCCTGACGACGCCGAATGTTCTTGAATCACGCGTGAACCGCGCCATGGTGCATGCGGCACGACGAGTAGTCGCCGTCTGTGACTCGACCAAATTCAGCCGTCGCAGCCTCGCTCTGATCGTTCCCGTCACCGCGATTCACACCGTCATCACCGACATCCATCTCGCCGAAGAAGATATGAAAACGCTGAAGAGCGCCGGAATCGAAGTGATTCTCGCCTAGAAACGCCCCCGGTATATCAGATCAGGCAAGGCATCAGCGTTTTTGCAGACGCAGCGATTCCCAGCTACCGTCAGACGCCCAGCCACCGTCCACTGACAGGCAATGGCCGTTGATAAAACCACTCTCGCGGCTATCCGCAAGAAAGGCAATCGCGCGGGCAATGTCGTCAGGGCTGGCAAAACGAGCCATGGGAACACGTCCCGTTATATCGGCATCGCTGTAAGTTCCTCGCGCCTGATCGGCATCATCCATCTGTGTCTTCACCCAACCGGGGCAAACTGCGTTAACGCGTACTCCTCGTCCTCCCCATTCGGCCGCAAGTGTGCGCGTAAGACCAACCAGGCCATGCTTCGAAGCGTTGTAAGCTGCGCGATCCGCGATGCCTAAGAGTCCCGCCACCGAGGCAATGTTGACGATCGAGCCCTGCCCAGCCGTTAGCATCTGTTCGCCAAATGCCTTAGCCAGCAGAAAGGGCGCGACAAGATTTACCTCCAGCACGCGGCGATAGTCGCTGGCAGCGGTTTTCTCCGCTGGCGAGATAAAGCTGATTCCGGCATTGTTTACCAGCACTTCAGCGGCACCGTAACGATTCAACACCTCCTGAGCAAAATCTTCGACGACAGATTCATCGGATATGTCACCGGAATAGCCCATCGCCTCGCCGCCAATCGCTTCAATGGCCTTAAGGGTCTCCTCTGGCTGATGCAGGTCAATGATCGCAACCCGGAAGCCTCTCTGGGCAAGCAATTCACTCGTCCGGCGACCGATGCCCTGTGCTCCTCCGGTAACCACCGCTGCACGGCTGCTCTCATTCATCTGCGACAAAGCCTCCATAATCGTCTAAATCAGCTTATCGCTTCACTGGCAGCAGCCCGTAAACATCCAGCTCTTTCTTTGCGCCGACATATACATGTCCGTTCACCACGGTTGGGATGTTAAACCGAAGCGCATAACCGGCGCGGTCACGAGGAGAATTCTGAGCGCTGTTGTACAGTTCATGAGCAACGTCCGAGGCGTCGCAGGCATGCAGCACCGCTATCCTGTCCGCCGAATTCCAGCCTTTGGAACTCACCACCCAGACAATACCGTCCTTGTCGCCATTTGCGGAAACCGTCGGCGTAGCCGAATGATCAACGAACCTGAAACTGCTTGCAGCTTTGAAATTTAGCTTTTCGTCTCTAACCTCAAAGTCGCGCAGCGCATCACTATCACTCAACACGTAGACATGATGGTTCCAGTACGCCATCGACCCGTAAATGCCGCCCACCGTCGGAATTGTCTGCACAGCATGCAGGTTGCTTCCAGGTCGATAGTGGCCCAGATGATCGCGGTCCAACACATAGATGAGAGGATCTTTGCCGCCAACAACAGCGAGGTGCGGATGTGGTCCTGGTTGGTCTGGTAGCAGCATAGGGCCGCCAGAGCCAAGATCGCCGTCACTTGCATCGAGCTGAACCACATTAAAGGGCGCGAAGTAATCGACGAGCTTCAGACTCGACCCGTTCAGTTTGAGAAATGCGTCTCCATAGTCACGGCCGTCGCCCTTCGCCGCGTCGAAGAGCCCGTTGCCGGTTGCCATGAAAACATTGCCATCCTTATCCGCTGCAGGGCCGGTGTCACTGGCCCATATCCCGCTGTCGTCGGCATCTGGTGACGTATTGAACACCGCCTTTTGCTTCAGGCTTTGCGCGTCGTACGCCATCACCCAGCCGTGATAGGGTCCAACATCGCAGGACGATGCCCAGGCCAAATACACTGTGCCGTTCGACAGCAGCAGAGCTGCTCGCGGATTCTCAGTCAGTGGTGCAAATGCAAGATTGCCGGCCGTACTGCCCGCGCCGTGGCCTTGAACGGTGGCATGTATCTCCACCGGACCCCCGAATTTTTCTACACCGGTGGTTACGGCAAGGGCATGCAAATGCTGGTGATATTCCGTGCGAGCAATCGTGTGTGTCTGCGCGGTGCGAGACAGAACATAGAGCGTTCCTGATTTTGCATCGATCACCGGCGTCGATGTGATTCCGACCTCAGGCTCAATAAAAGGGCACTGGGTTGCCCATGCTGCAACCGTCGAAGCACCGTTCTTTAAGAAGCTGACCTGCCACAGTGGCGTCGACGGATTCCCATAGGCATCGAAGGCGTAGACGCTGTCGTGTTCCGTTGCAACAAACACCACATCATGTCTGCCTTTGCCCGGAATCTCCACTCCCGACAAAAACAGCGGTTGCGCATAGATATCGCCGTCCACCTTCAAAGTAAAAATCTTTCCGAACTGTTGCGCATTCACGTTTCGCGGCGTCAGCGTTGTTTCGTTCAGGTACGCGCCAGTACGCGCATTGTCGTATTGCGACGTCGTCATCTGTGCGCCGACAGCCAGTGCACAGGCAAAGCTCGCGATGAGCGAGCGGCGATTGAGCCTCATGTCAACCTCGAATCCACAGCGACCAGATATCTTTTGCCGGTGCAGTTGGCTATTCCACGGTTATATAGATTACTACATACTGCCCAAGATCTCGATTCAACGACGTGAAGAGGCAGCGCTATATAATTCATCCGCACATCTCATTACGAAACTCACGGCAAGGAAGGCCTCGTGATCAACGACGTCACACCCGCGCAAGCAGCCACATCCTTTGAACGAATCCAGTGCCAGTGGTGTCAGGGCATGAACGAGAAGACGGCGACGTCCTGCTCCGCATGTGGCGCGCCGCTCGACATCCGCAATGTTGTCAGCGACTCCGGATGGCGCGAAGCGCCACGCATCCGCGACATGACAGAAATCCACTTCAGCGCAAGCACCTGCCAGGTCGAAGGCGAAATCGTGCCCACCGCCGAAATCAATCTCGGTCCCGGCGACTCCGTTTTCTTTGAACACCACGTCATGCTCTGGAAGGACGTGAATGTCCCACTCAGCATGATGTCTATCTCAGGAGGGCTCAAGCGTGCCTTCGCCGGCATGCCCTTTCTCATCAGCGTCGCCTCCGGCCCCGGCCGCATCGCCTTCTCGCGTGACGCAACGGGAGAGTTGGTAGTACTCCCCCTGCACCCAGGCATGGAGCTCGATGTCCGCGAGCATGCCTTCCTGCTCTGCTCACACAACGTCAACTACTCGTTCGTGCGCATCAAGGGGCTGGCGAATGTGCTCTTCGGCGGCCAGGGCATGTACATGGACCGCTTCGTCACCACCAACACCCCTGGCCTCGTGATCCTGCATGGCTACGGAAACGTCTTCGAGCGCCGTCTTGCGGCCGGCGAAAGCATCCTGGTGGAACCCGGCGCATTCTTGTACAAAGACGCTTCGGTCACGATGCAGGTCGAGTTTCAGAAGCTCGGCAGCGGACTCTTCGGAGCCACCGGGATGAGCCTGGCGAAAATGACTGGCCCGGGCCGCATCGGCATTCAATCCATGTACGTGCACCACAAAACGGAGTAGAGACGACTATGTTCTGCACGCGATGCGGATCGAAACTCACGCCAGGCGTAAATTTCTGCACTTTCTGCGGCAACAAAATCGTTGTGCCTCCCGCCGCACCTGCACCGCCAGCGACGGCCACGCCAGTTACAACGCAGCGGGCGCAGTCGATGGTCGCCCCTCAACCTGCCCACGCTCCAGTTCCTCACACAAGCGCATCGCAGAAATGCCAATGGTGCGGCGCAGAATTCGATGCCAGCTCGGGCGCGGCGTCCAATTGCCCCAAATGCGGAGCGGGCCTTCAGGCCCGGTCAGCAATGCCTTCCCTATCCGGCTGGCTCGAGTTGCCGCCGCGCAAGGACATGGCCAAGCTTCAATTCGGCAACTCATCCTGCCAGATCGAAGGGCTCTACGTTCCCGCCGCTGAAATGAATCTCGCTCCCGAAGACAGTGTGTACTTCAGCCACCACGTCCTGCTGTGGATGGACCCCCAGGTGCGTATCTCAGCCATGTCCATGAAAGGCGGCTGGAAGCGCATGTTTGCGGGACTGCCGCTCATCATGACGCAGGCGCAGGGCCCGGGCCATATTGCATTCTCGAAAGATGAGCCGGGAGAACTGATTGCTCTGCCACTGCAGCCCGGGCAGGCCATCGACGTACGCGAACACATGTTTCTCGCAGCTACTTCCAATATTCAGTACGACTGGTTCACAACCCAGGTTTGGTATCAGGTCCAGAACGATAAGGAGACGGAAACGTTCTATCCGGTCGGGACGCTTATGGATCGCTTCTTTGCGCCCGCTTCTCCGGGACTGCTGCTGTTGCATGCCGGTGGCAGCGTTCTTGTCCGAACGCTTGCCCCAGGCGAATCCATTCTGGTGAAGCCGACCGCCCTGGTTTTCAAAGACCCAACGGTTCAGATGCAGTTGCACCTCGAACACCCCAACGCCGGCTTATTCAGCTGGGGCGCGTGGCAGGCCCGCTCGATCCGCGCCATCTGGCTGACTCTAACTGGCCCCGGACGAGTTGCGATTCAATCCGTCTTCGAGCGCATGGAGCAGGAAAACGGAAACATCGTCTACACTTCCTACGCAACCACACAGTATTGGTAACAGTAACGGTTACTTTACTATTGCGCCCCACCGCATTCCGGGCAAAACTTCGCGGCCCTGGCAATGGAGTGCCCACAGTTCATGCAGAACTTCGAATCGCCAGCAGCTGCCGCGGGCTTCGCAGCAGCACCGCCCGACGGCACCTGCGTTGCGGAATTCATAGCATTCGCCATCTGCTGACCCATGGCCAGCCCCGCGCCCAGCCCGACTCCCATGCCCGCCACGCCGCCTTCATTGGCGGCAGCGATCGGCAACGATTGCGCCGCCTGAAACTGCGTATAACGATTCATATCGCCCAGCATGTTCATGCTGATTTTTTGGTCGAGCATCTTCTGCAGCTCGTCAGGCAGCGAAACGTTCTCCACTACGAAACTATCCAGCGTAAGCCCCAGCGCACTGAAAACAGGCCCGAGTTCAGTGCGCATCATCTCCGCCATGCGCGACTGGTTCGCGGCCATATCCAGAAAATCCAGAGTGCTGGCGGCAAATGCCGTCGTCATGCGGCCCACTATCGTGTTGCGCAGCTGGCCGTCCAGATCGTTCACACCATAGACCGCGCGCGTGCCGCTGATTTTTTCGTGAAATGCCTTCGGATCTGAAATATGGAAAGAGTAGATGCCATAGGCGCGGATCCGCACCGCTCCAAACTCCTTGTCGCGAATCGTGATGGGCGTAGCCGTGCCCCATTTGCGGTCGATCTGCAGCCGCGTCGAAACGTAGTACACATCCGACTTGAACGGAGACTTGAAAGCCTTGTCCCAGTTCATCAGATAGGTCAGGATCGGCAGCGTGTTCGTGCTGAGCGTGTACAGGCCGGGACCAAAGACATCTGCAATGCGGCCTTCGTTCACGAATACGGCCATCTGCGAATCGCGCACGGTGAGTTTCCCACCAGTCTGGATTTCCATGTCTTCCATCGGGTAACGATAGGCGAGCGTGCCCTCACCGCTCTCGGTCCACTGAATGACGTCAATAAATTGTTTGGAGAAAAAACTCATACAAATCTGCCTCGCCAAAAGTATAAGCTGCTCTGGCTCACAAAGTAACGTTTTTAGCCTTTGGAGGAGCGGCGAAACCGCAGTAGCTTCTTAGCTGCGGATATTTCGCTAAACAGCTGTTGCAGCTGTTCACGCACAACAGGACTCGCCATATTCGACCACTCGACGCCGCTCTTGAGCACTTGCTCAGCACGCGCACTATCATCTTCGTTTAGGGCCGCCCGCGCTGTTTCAATTGCCGGCGCCAGATGCTCATCGGCATATTGCTCATGCCGCTGCTTAATTCCTTGCTGCAGCTCCTGCACAGGAACGACCTCTGGAGCATTGCTGCTCTTAGCAAGAAATTCGTCGAGCGCGGCGAGCATCTCTGGTGGTTCAGACATGGCATAGCAACGCCCCAATGCCTCCATCGCTGCCGTCTCCCTTCCAGCCATCGTCCGGCTCTGATTGAGTGTTTCCTCGACGCGTTTCACCCGGAGCATGTAGACTGGCTCCGCTTCCAGCATGTGCACAGCTGCATTGTATTGACCGATCGACAACAACCGGCGCGCCGCCGCGAGCAATCGATCGGCGTTCTCCTCGATCACCAGCCTGCCCGCGTTTGCCTGCTTGAGCTGTTTGCGAAGCGCTGGCTCATCCACCTTTCTCAGTACAACTTCAAGCAGCCGCTCTGCACCCTCATAGTCTTTCTGATCGAGCAGAGCCTGAGCCTCCAGGAAATTTCTCTCCACCAGTTCCTGGTGTACCCGCTGCTGCGCAGTCGCCTTGGCGTAATCCATCAATTCGACAATCTCGGGAGAAGAGAAACCCTCAGCCTGGCATTTCTCCAGAATCTTTGCCGTTTCCAGATAGAGTTCGTTATTCAACGCCTCCCGGGCTTTCAAAAGGTACTGGCGAAACTGCTCTTCCCGCGTTTGTTTCTGCAGGCGCTGCACCAGCGCCGCCTCGAAAGAACGCAGGCTCTCGTCGCCGGGTACTTGTGTCAGAGCCTGCCGAATCTGGACAATGGCCTCTTCCGGCGCAAGCTGGCGGCACAAGTCGAGTGTTTCTTTCACAATCTGCTGCCTGTTCAGTTCTCGGAGTCGTTGCTCAGTCTGTAGTTTGAGCTTCAGCAAAACGGCATCGGTAGAGAATTCTTCGAGAGCTGCGTCAAGTCTGGCGCTCAACGCCTGAATCTGCTCGAACTTGATCGCCAAGGCCGATTCCTGTTGCAGTTCAGCGCGCAAGACGCGACGGCGTTCCTGATCGAGCGCAGCATCCACTTCATCCTTCAGGCGCAACAGTTCCGGTTCAGAAGGAGTAAGCGCTTCGGCTTCCCGAAGCACGCTCAACGCATCCTGATA
>DATGAD010000306.1:0-12081 GCA_035313725.1 Alloacidobacterium sp.
GGGTCTCCGGTGAGGCACAGGATATTCTTGAGCCCGATCGACGATGCGCCGAGCAAGTCGCTTTGAATGCTGAGCACGTTGCGGTCGCGGCAGGTGTAGTGCAGGATCGTCTCGATCCCGGTCTGCTGCTGGATCTGGATGCAGAGACTTTGCGCGCTCATACGGGCGGAGGCGCGCGGCGAATCGGGGACATTGATGACGTCAATGCCAAGGCCGGCGAGCAGGCTTGCTCCGGCGAGTTCCTTCGAGCAGTCAATACCCTTGGGCGGGACGATCTCGACCATGGCCACGAATTTGTCGTCGTGAACGAGCCGTCCGACACGCGAGCGTTGTTCAAGTGGCGGTGGCGGTGTTTCCGTCACAATTGGGGCGCGCGAAGTATGCGTGGGGCTGGTTTTTTGCGCTTCCACTGCGCGGGCTGCAGACTTCATGGCGCGGATGTGGTTTGGCGTGGTGCCACAACAACCGCCGATATACTGCACACCTGCTTTGAGAAATTTTCTGGCGAAGCTGGCCATGTACTCGGGCGAGCAGAGGTAGATGTTGCGTCCATCGACGGCACGCGGCATGCCGGCATTTGGCATAACCACAAGGGGGAGATCGCTCTCAGACGACATGGATTCAATCGCGGTGAGAACGGTCGCGGGTCCGGTACTGCAGTTGACGCCGATGGCATCGGCTCCCCAGGAGGCCAGCTTGGCTGCTGCGACTTCCGCAGTCGCTCCGTCGAGGCAATGCGCTTCTTCGTCGACGGTGACGAGCGCCATCACGGGAAGATCGGGCGCGACTTCACGCGCGGCCAGCAGGGCCTGTTCGGCTTCGTTTAGGGCCGGCATGGTTTCGATGACGAGCAGGTCGGCGCCTACGCCGGGACCGCCGGCGATGAGGCTGCGAATCTGTTCAGCAAAGGCGGCGCGTGCTTCTTCGAGAGATGTTTTGCCGAGCGGCTCCAGGTGGATGCCCAACGGGCCGACAGATCCGGCGACCCACGCGGTTCCGGCCTGTTTGTCCTTCAACTGGTTCACAGCCTGTCGTGCGATGCGTACTCCTGCTTCATTGATTGCGGCGACCTGGTCCTGAAATCCATAACGGGTAAGGCGGAAACGGTTCGCACCGAAGGTGTTTGTTTCGATGACTTCGGCGCCCGTTTGCAGGTACTCCTCATGAATGGAGCGAACAAGTTCGGGCTGCGAGAGGTTTAACTCGTCATAGCAGCGGTTGATAAAAATACCGCGCGCGTACAGCATTGTGCCCATTGCTCCGTCAAACAGCACAGTGCGGTTGCCAAAGAGATTATGAAGACGATTCGTCATTGTGTCTTGTAGTCATGCTAAGGCACCCGTGGCGGGAGCGCCAACAGGAATCAACTGCAACACGTTGAATCGTCTCGGTGCAACAGACTACAGTGCGTCTGCTTTGTTATACTTGGCTTTCCCGCGAACTTCGTGATGAAGAACGGTTGAGGTCTCAGGATTTGAAGAGAAGAAGTCTGCTTTTAGTTGTTGGGTTGATTTGCTCCGTGTCGTTTTTGACCGCTTGCGGCAAGAACTTTTACTTTGCAGGCCGTAATCTCCCGCCCAGTGGAGTCGCTAACCGCGTCCTCGTGGCTGTCCAGAACCCCAGCGCACTGACCAAGGGCGCATTGCTGTTTGACGATGCGCTTTACGACATCCGGCATAAGTTCAACAATGTAAATGTGACTTTCTCGATCAGCGGATTCTCAGGAGCGTTGCCGGTCACCATTCAAAATATGCCCGAACAGCAGGTTGGAGCGGTGTATTCGATTGGCGATGGAAGTGTCTCGATCGTGAACTATGCCAGCGAAAAGCAGGCGAGTACCGTCTCGGCCGGTTCGCTGAATGGGGTTTCACAAAGCGTTTTCCTCTCTCGTGACCTGAATTATGCTTACGCGGCTTCGCAGTCGGCACATTCGCTTACAGTGCTCGACCATGGCACGACCTATACGCTGAACCTGCCGGGCGTTTATAGGGTTTCCACGAATCCAGGGAATACAGTGACTCTGGCCTTCGTCCAGAACACGAACGATGTTTACAGCGTGGTACACCTGAACGCGGACCAGCAGCAGGCGGCGATCAACAATCCGCATTGGAATCCGGGACTGCCGAACTCGCAGCCGGCGCAGGATTGTGAACCGCAGAACCTGCCTGTTTACTGCGTCTTCCCGGTAAGCGCAGCGAGTGGTGTGACTTTTGACCGTCCGACGAAGGCGGTGTTTTCGCCTGACGGCACGACCGCCTATGTTCTGGATTGCGGGCCCGAGTGCGGCGGAACTGCTTCTGGCATTACTACGATTCCGATCACGTCCGCTTCGTTGAACCCGTCGGGTGTTGGAGCGAGTGGTATTGCTCTGGTGGCTACAAGCAACATTGCTGTACCGGGCGGTGCGACGAACGCAGTCTTTAGCAGCGGGAGCACGTTTTATGTTGCGGGGCAGCAGGTGCAAAGCGATGGTCTGTTGGCTGGCTACCTTTCAGTCGTGAATACGACGACGAGTCAAGTCACCGGGACGTATTCGATCAGCGATGGCACGCACAACAAGATGGTTCTGGCCGACGACAATACACTGTGGATCGGCTCTTACCAATGCCAGTCGGGTGAACGCTACAAACTCAGCCAATCGACTGCGCCGGGGACACCTTTCGGTTGCATCACCATGTTCAACACGTCGAATAATGCGGTGCTGGTGGAGTCTTTCAAGGGCGATGGGACTGGGATTGCCGCGATTATAAGTTTGAACAAGGTTTATACGACTGAGGGCGGCCAGGTTTACATCTACAACACTTCGGATGGTTCGGCGCGTGATAACACTAACGTGACGGTCACGGGGACTGCATATGATGTTGCGTACATGGATGCGGCCACTGACGGGGATAATACGACGTACTAAGCGAATGGACTGAGAAAGAAAAAGCAGGTCCTTCGACTACTCGCTTCGGCGCTCCGCTCAGGATGACAGCATTTTTTTCTCAGTAATAACAGCAATTTTGCTTAGGAATGACAACGATTGAGGCGCGGTGTTTTTACATCGCGCCTTTTATTTGCTGTTTTTTCAGTTCTGCGTTGAAGGCCTGTTCTCTGTCGGCCACGTAATTTTTATAGCCTGCTGGATCGATGAACGGGTTCGCGCCGCCACTGTTGATGCGCGCAAATTTTTCCGTCATTCCGTAGTAGCCTCCGTGAGCTCCGAGAAAGATGTCGCAGGGGAGGGAATTCAGGACGCGAAAGGTGCGTTCGTAATCCTGCGCTATCCGCGGATACCTGGCGTTGTTCACGAGCTTGTATCCGGGATTGACATTCGGGCTGCCGACGATCACGACGTTATAGAGCTTTCCGCCGTCTTTGATCTTGAGTGTCCAGGTTGTGCAGCCTTTGGTATGTCCTGCGGTGAGATGCGCCACCAGCACGGCATCGCCCAGCTTCACTTCGTCGCCGTCGTGGAGAATACGGTCGACTCTCGTGGGTGGGAATAGCATGTCCTTTGAGTTGCCGTACTGAAAATCGCTTTTGCCGCCGTCTTCGATCGCAGGTACGTCGGCATCCATCACCATGTATTTTGCGCCGGTGAGCTGTTTGATCAGGGCGCTTCCGGCGCAATGGTCGTAGTGTGCATGGCTGATCAGGAGAATTTTGATATCGGTGAAGCGAAAGCCTAGCTGCTCGACGCTTTTCCTGATCTGCTGTGGGGAGGTTGCGAGGTTGCTGTTAATCAGGATATGTCCCTGCGGCGTGGTGATGAGGAATGCGGCGAGATCCTTGCTGCCGACGTAGTACACATTTCCGATGATGCGATGCGGCGGGAACGGTTCTGTCCAGTCGCGGGGCGTCTGCGAAAAGAGGTGGGCCGGCTGCGCGAAAACGCTGCTGAGAATGAAGGCGATCATGGCGAGGCGAGAAAGCATAGGCAACAGCATGACATTAACCCGAACCAAGCCGCCATCGTTCGACCGTGGAATGTGATGACTTTCTTTGTACATCTCCATCGACTGCGGATCGGTGATACAAAAGCTGAAGGAGAAGCAAGGCTTGCCAAGGCCATCGTTGAATCATGCCCGAAAATTCTATTGCCGATATTCTAGCCATAGCCGCGCACCGCGATGATGTGGAGCAGACCTGCGGTGGCACGCTGCTCAAAATGAAAGCGCTTGGCTGGCGGACTGCGATCCTCGACCTGACGCAAGGAGAAGCAGGCACGCGGGGATCGGCTGCGGACCGCGCGGCAGAGGCAGCGGATGCGGCTCGCATTCTTGGCGTGAGCTGGCGGCAGGCGCTGGATATTCCCGATGGCCGCGTCGAGAATACCTACGAGAATCGGGTAAAAATCGTTCGCGCTTTGCGCGAGGTTCGTCCGCGTGTCGTGATTCTGCCGTACTGGACGGGTCGTCACCCGGATCACTACACCACGTCGACGCTCGGCTACGAGGCGTGTTTCCTATCCGGGCTGGCCAAGCTCGATACAGGGGCGCCGCCGCACCGGCCGTTCAAAATCCTGTATGCAAGCCTTTACGCCGATGTCCGGCCCAGCTTCGTTGTAGATATTTCCGCGCACATCGAGCAGCGGCATCAGGCGCTGATGGCCTACAAATCGCAATATCAGAACCAGGCGGCCGGCAGTGGCCTCTTTGTGCCGGAGGAAGAAATCCGCGAGCGCACTCTTGCCGAGGCGCGCCATTACGGCCTGCTGGGTGGAGTTCGTTACGCGGAGCCGTTTGTGCAGAAGGAAGTGGGGTTGGTCGAGGATCTGCTCCACATTCCCGTGCAATCTATGTAGCCAAGGCCTGTTAAGAGGCCTTAGCTCGCGCTGAGTTGGGGATTGAAGGCGTCGATGACCCGATTGCGGCCCGTGCGCTTTGCTTCATATAGGGCGCGGTCGGCGGCATCGATGAGGATGTTTGCATGCGTGCCCACTTCGGGAACCATGGTCGCGCAGCCAACACTCACGGTAACGATATTATGCTCACTGCCTTCGTGCTGAACGCCGAGATCTTCGACGGCCTGGCGGAGCCTTTGCGCCAATTCGAAGGCGGCTAGCCTATCGGTGTCGGGCAGTACGATGGCGAATTCCTCGCCGCCGAAGCGCGCCACCGTGTCGCCCGAACGGCGGAATACCTGCCGCGCCGCATCGGCGATCTGACGCAGGCAGCCGTCGCCACGGAGGTGTCCATAGAGATCATTGTAGAACTTGAAGTGGTCTACATCGAAGAGCAGAACCGATATGGGGGATGTGGTGCGGCTTGCCCTATGCCAATCGTGCGCGAGCGCCTCATCGAGTTGTCTGCGGTTCGCTGTGCCGGTAAGGGGATCGACGGAAGCCAGCGCCTCGAGCGCCATATAGGCGTCCTGCAGCCTTTCTTCAGCGGCTTTTCGCTCAGCAATATTGCGAACAACGTTCACATAGCCGATCGGCTCTCCGGTAACGCGGTCGCAATAGAGGCTGATGTTCGCCTCCATCCACAGATAGGTGCCGTCTTTCTTCTTGCAGCGATAGGTCAGAGATCTTGCCGGCTCTCCGCTTTTTAAGGTGTCGAGGGTCGCGGTCATGGCTGGAATGTCATCCGGATGGACAATGCTGTCCTGATAGGTTGTGCCCATCAGTTCCTGTGGATCCCAGCCCATCATCCAGCGAACGGCCGGAGATATGTACTCGCGGCGGTGATTGAGGTCGGTCAGGACGATGATGTCGCGGGAGTTCTCAGCCAACAGGCGATATAACTGCTCGCTCTTGCGCGCAGCCTGTTCGAGCAACCGCCGCTCATTGAGAACGACCGAGACCAGAGCCACGCAGAGCACGGCGCTGGCAAGGAGCACCTGTGTGAGAAAAACCTGACGCTGCCAGGTTGGGTCTTCGATCATGGTCATGGGACCACGGCCACGGATGATCGAAATAACGGAAAAGGTCGCGATAACGCAGACGCCCAGAATGCCGCCGCCCATGCCAAGTCTCACGGCAATCAGAAGCAGTGGAGGGATAAGGATGAAAAACAGGGGAAAGCTGGTGTGATGAAACACGGCGTAGGTGCAGACGACCATCAGCGACAGGAGGCCGATCGTTTCAAGGAGGCGTTTTCGCTCAAGCAGAGCCGCAAGTTCATTGTCGAAGAAAGAGAGGATGATGGGCGTCACGATCATGACGCCAAGCATGTTGGAGAGAAACCAATCCAGGCCGAAGTGGGCTGGCACCGGGCTGTGGAGCGCACGATAAAGAGCCGCAGCGCAAAAGGCGGAGACCGCAGGCGCTGCGACGGCGCCGACAAGACACAAGCGGGCGAGTTCACGAGGACGCGAAAAACGGATCGGGGTCTGCGTTGTCCAGGCAAAGGGGAAGGCGGAGATTGCTGCTTCGAGCATGTCGCAGCCTGAGAGCGCCAGAGTGACGGGGATTGAATCCTTCACCATGAGATGCGTTGCAATATTCGCTAGAAATGCGGTGACAAAAATTGCAAGCCATCTTTTGCGTTCGTTCAGCAGAAGCGCGGATAGCAGGATGGCATTGGGCCACCAGAAAGCAGCCTCTCCATCTGCGCCGAAGTCGATTAACAGGGAACCATAGGTGGTCAGGAAGACGGCGCAAAAAAGGATGACGAGTACAAGTAGAAACTTACCTTCAAAGAAGGACGTCCTGGCAATAGGCAAACGATTCATATCGCTTCGAATTGAGCTTTAGGGACAGCGGGAAGCGTCTCTAAAGCTCACAACCGGCGATGAGCGTAATGCGTACGGGCGCCGAGGTACGATTCAGGCTACCTGATTTTTGTGAGATTGGGTATCCACGAAATATTATCAGACGGGTCGATGATGACCTGAAGCGTACCTTGTTGACCTTCCTGCAGGTCCGGGCCGGAGGCGGTGTGCGTTTTACCGGAGCGATCGGTGAACTGAAGCGTGATTGGGCCGCCACCCTGAATCTTGAAGCGGTAGTGAAACTGCGCCCCCGGAGCCAGCGCGCCAGTGCCGAAGCTTGCGCTGGGGTAGTCGACTTCGAGAAGCGTAACCCGCGCTCCACTATTGTTTGTGATCGTTGTGGATACAAATGCGGAGCGACACCCGCCAGGAAATACTGAGATAAGAAATAGAAGAGGAGCTAAGGCAAAGGCCTTCTTCATAGTATTGTTTTTCGTTCCAGGATGCGTGCCGTGAGGACCACTCCAGTCTCATTTGTGTGCAGGGTGAGAGGGAAGACGAGGACGTTCCACACCCATGCTTCGCCTTTGCGGGGAAGGTTGAGCAGCCCGCGATAGGTGCGGTCGATATAGGTCTCGCGCATGATGGCCACGGTGCGGAAGATTTCGCACCAGTCGGGAGCCAGGTCGGGCATCTCGTCGAACATATTGCGGCCAATGAACCACTCGCGCGGGCGTTCCAGCAGGCGGGCGCACGTTTCATTCACGTATTGCCAGTTTCCCTGCACGTCGAGGATTTCGAGCACGGCGTCTTCGCCGATGGCCATATTGATGCGCGAGTAGAAAAAGTCGCGCGCGTCGACGACGACAGGCTTGCCGCGCTTCTTCGCCTCAAAGGATCGGAGTGCCGAGACCAGATCATCGATGGAACTGTAGCCCTTGAGCAGGTGCATGTCTTCCGGGCCGCCGAAGCGCCGTTCGAGTGTTGCTGAAAGAATGATGATCGGAACCTGGGGGCGACGCTGGCGAAGTTTTGCCGCGACGTCGGTGCCAAATTGCCCGGCGCCGAGATGGTAGTCGAGCACGGCGATGTCGATTTCGTCGAGGAGCTTTTCGGCCTCTTCAATGGTGGCGGCTGTTTCCGTCAAATAGCCATACTTGCGGAGGATTGTGGAGCGCAGAAGGAGATTTTCCGGGTGGTCGTCGAGCAAAAGCACACGTATGGGGTCGGCCACAGCTTGTGCGGTCTTGTCGAGGTCGTGCTCTGTTTCACCTTGCATTTGTACTTGAGATGCAACAGTAAGTGCCTATGCTGCTATTTGCTTTCCGTTTTTCGCTTTCGCTCGAACTGTTTCAGCAACTCCGGTAGACGCGGCATGATGGCGCATACACGAAGCCATTGCCGGTTATCGTAGGCCGGGGAACCGCTGATGACCTTTCCTGCTTCGATGTCTCCGCCAACGCCGGACTGCGCGGTGACGATGACGCGATCGCCGATATGACAATGACCCGCTACACCGACTTGTCCTGCGAGGATGGCATTGTCGCCGATGTGGGTGGAACCTGCAAGCCCCACCTGCGCGCAAAGAAGCGTGTTCTCACCTACGGACGAGCCGTGGCCAACCTGCACGAGATTGTCAATCTTAGCACCCCGGCCGATGCGCGTCTCTCCCACGCTGGCGCGGTCAATGGTGGAATTGGCCTGGATTTCGACGTCATCTTCGATGATTGTGGGGCCTGACTGGACGATTTTGTGCCATTTTCCGGCGTCATCTTTGGCGAAGCCGTAGCCATCGGAGCCGACCACGACTCCGTTTTGCAGCACGACGTTGTTGGCGAGCCGGCAGTCTTCGCGGACCACGGAGTGAGCGTGGGCGAAGAAGTGGTTTCCGATGTGGACGTTGTGATAAATAACAACGTGCGGCAGGATGGTGGCATTGTCGCCGATGACACAGTTCTCGCTGATCACCACGTAAGCGCCAATGGATGCTTCACGGCCGATAGTTGCTGTGGGATGAATGACTGCTGTCGAGTGAATGCCTGGCGGATACGCAGGGGCGGGATGGAAGATTTCAATGGCGCGGGCAAAAGCCAGGTAAGGGTTCTTGATGCGCAGCGTGGGGGCGTGTATCTCGGGAAAGGTAGGCTCGACGAGGACTGCGCCTGCCCCGGTTTTCTTGGCCAGGATGGCGTATTTGGGATTGGCTACGAATGTGACGTGTTCCGGACCTGCTTCTTCTATCCCGGCGACGCCCGTGATTTCCGCATCTGGCGTACCCCGGTACTCGGCACCTAATTGCTGCGCAAGTTCCGTTAACTTCATGCTGGCGATTGTAAATGGATTAGACGGGAAGGGTCGGGGACTTAATTTCGCGCCATGGGAAAGAGCGACTCCTGGCGCTCTTCCGGCTTGGCGGTTGCGGACGGTTTCTTCTTGGCCGCGGCGCCGATGACGGCAACGACTTCAAGCTCAACCAAAGAGGTGCGGGGAAGCCAGATGCGCTGGGTGTTGCTGCGCGTATCGGGTGGGGTGAGGAAGAAGCCGTCGGCGTCGAGGAGGCCGATATTGTTCTCGGCTAGGCCTTCGAGGACGTCGCCATCTTTCAACTGGACGCGAAGCCAGATGCCTTCGCCGCGGGGCCGTCCGGCAAAGGTCTTGCGGGCCAGCTTTTCGGGATTGTCGATATCGCCTGAATTGAAATCGCGAACGAAGCATACCCACTTAAGTTCCTGAATCGAAAGGGATAATACTTTTCCGCTCAGATCGAGGAGTTCGAGTGAGCCCTGGCGAGCGAAGTCCAGCGCAGAGATGTATCCCGCGACCCAGTCACGGGTATACCTGCGGACAATCGCTTTTTTTCGGCTCGAACTCATGGTGTGAAGGCGACGCACGTTATTGTCGCATGCGGAAAAACCAATTTCGCAGCGAAAATTGTGCAAACCGGTAGCCAATCGGGTTCCCATATGTTAAAGTGGTGCTTTGTGTTGCATGACTCGTCTTATCTAAGCTATTGCAGATAATAGGTTTAGTAGTTAGCAGGGTAGACGGGCAAAGCCGTGATGGCTTCATCAGATTTCTCTCAGATTGTTAAGGCATGCCTGATTACATTTACCTACTAGAAAATCGCCTATCTCCCGCCCAACAGAAAGCAATCCAACAGGTTCGCGACGCAGCCCGGGAAGCCGGGATGACGGTATTTTTGACCGGAGGCGCGGTGCGCGACCTCTCGATCGGGTCTTCTGTGCGGGATCTTGACTTTACGGTTCAGGGAAATGCTTCCAAGCTAAAGAAAGCATTGGAGAAAGATGGCGCGAAACTGTGGGGCGAGCATGAGCCTACGCGCACCCTGTTTTTCTGGTTTCCGGGAAGCGTGCGAGTTGAAGTTTCAAGCGCGCGGCGCGAGGAGTATCCGAAGCCGGGCAAGCCTGTTTACCACTGGGCGCCTATCTTAGAAGACCTGCGGCGGCGCGATTTTACGGCAAATGCCATGGCGATTTCTCTCAACGAGGGGTCGTATGGGTTGTTGCTTGACCCATTGAATGGGATGGCCGATCTCGAGGCGCGGCACCTGAGACTGGTAAGTGCTTATGGATTCATCGAAGATCCCTCCCGGCTGCTGCGTGCTGCCCGTTTACGGGCCCGGCTGGGCTGGGATATGGACGAGCGCACCCAGACGCGCTACGAGAATGCCAAAAGCGAGGAGATGATTGACTCGATTCCGGCGCACCTTAAGGGGTATGAGCTGGAAGAGATTGGGCACGAGGAAGACGGTCTGCGCGCACTGAGGGCACTCGAGTCCGAGGGCTGGATGAAGCACATCTTCCCGGCATGGACGAGCGCCAAAGCTGACGTAACCGGACTGGAGCATCTGCGGGAAAGCTACTACCAGTTGCTGATGCAGGGCGTGCATCCGGATATATCCGCTGGGCAGATGGAACTGCTGACCGCAAAGATGCAGCCGAAGGACGTCTCTGCACTCAAGAAGAGCTTTACTCGCCCGGGGTTTGTGGAGCAGTGGAATCATCTGGAAGCTGACGCCAAGGAGTTTGCCAAGGTTTTTACGGGCAAGGAAGCGTCTACGCCTTCAGCAACATGGAAGCTGCTGATGTCCTATCAGCCGGAGGCAATTCTCTGGCTGGCGTACACGGGCAAGAGCGCAGCCATCCAGAACAAGTTCAAGAATTTCTTTACCGTCTGGCCGGAGGCCAAGCAGAAGGTTCCAGCTGCTCTGATGCAGGAGATGCGCATTACTCCGGGGCTGGAGCGATACGACGAGCTGCTGCGGGAGCTGTTCTTCAACCTGATTGACGGCAAGCTGCAGACGGATGAAGAGATGAAGGCTTTTCTCGAGCCGTATTCGCCGCCCGCGCCGCCACCGGTGGTTACGATTCGCCGCTCGCGTAAGAAAGCGATTGAGCCAAAGATCAAGTCGGAGAAGCCGACGGATGACGAGATCGACGAAGAGGATCTGCCGAAGATCGAGGATCTGGATCTGGAGGCTGACGATGTCGACGAGGTCGAAGAAGAAGCTGACGAGGAAGTAGTCGTGAAGCATGCGGCGAAGGTGAAAGCGGCTCCTGCACCTGCGCCTGCGGCAAAGAAGGAGACGGGGAAGAAGCCGGCTGCACCTGCCAAGCCTGTTCCGCCCGCCGCGCCTGCCAAGGCCGCTAAGAAGGAAGCTGCGAAGCCGGCGGCCAAACCGATTGCGGCGAAGAGTGCTGCCCCGGCGAAAAAACCGGCGGCCAGGCCAGCCCCTGCCAAACCCGCTAAGAAGGCTCCAGTTCCCGCTAAAAAAGCGGCGGCCAAGAAACCTGCACCAAAGCCGGCGACCAAGAAAGCAGCGAAGCCCGCTGCGAAGAAACCGGCGCCCAGGAAACCGGCTCCAAAGCCAGTGAAGAAAGCGGCGAAGAAGAAGCGCTAGATCGTTTGTCTACGCATGCTGCCGTGCTATTGTCGTAAGCAACTTCTCACAGGAGCACGACGGCATGGCAGGCGGCCTTTTCTCTGGTTGTAGGTGGATTCGTGTAGCAACTCTGGCGCTGGGTCTCAGCGCCATTTCCGCATTCGCGCAACCTTCCATTCATCAGGATGACCGCCTGGAAGGTGCTTACAAGTTCAAGAAGAATGGCTGGACCTATGTCCACCTGCAGGGAACTCCGGGGCAGATCGGATACCAGCACGGATATCTGCTGGCTGCGCAGATCGAAGACGCATACGAGGTCTACAAACTGGAAGACGAGCACAGTACGCAGCGCGACTGGGCCTTCTATCGCAATGAAGCGAAGAACATGCTGTGGCCGCACATTGACAGCGAATATCAGGAAGAACTTTCAGGCATTGCCGAGGGTGTGCAGGCGAAGGGCATCAAGCTGGATGTGTGGGACATTGTTGCCGTCAACGCGACGATGGAACTCTCGCAATATTACGTTCCCTGGCTGAACA
>DATGAD010000307.1:0-4083 GCA_035313725.1 Alloacidobacterium sp.
GCTGGGGTAGGGAATTAATGCAATTGACGGCGATGTCAATGTTTCCGTCATTGTTATAGTCGCCAAATGCACAGCCCCGAGCAGGAGCGTTCTCCAGTATCCCCGGTCCTCCTTCGTTCGTGACTTCTTCAAATCGCCCATTGCGCAAATTGCGGTAGAGATATTTGTGCTCTGCATATTTCAGGTCGGCCTTCGACTTATCAACCTCTGGATAGACGTGGCCATTCGACATCAGAATGTCGAGCCATCCATCGTTGTCCATGTCAAAAAATCCGACTCCCCAACCGAGCAGGCGCGTATTTACTCCAAGGCCACTTGGATAGGTTCGATCCTCGAAGGTAGCGTCGCCGAGATTTGTATAGAGAGAATCGGTGTCGCCGGCGAAGTTGGTCTTCACCACGTCGAGATTGCCGTCACGGTTGTAATCGCCGACCGAGACTCCCATGCCGGCCTGGGGCTTGCCATCCGGGGAGAAGGCGGCGCCTGCTTCGATGGCAATGTCTTTGAAGGTGCCGTCTTTCTGATTCTGGTAGAGAGTGGCGGCGGTTGAATCGTTGGCGACATAAATATCCGGCCAGCCGTCGTTGTCGAAATCTGCGACGGCGACGCTCAGCGCGTAGTTGCCGAGAGTGTTCCACATGCCCGACTTTTCTGAAACATCTTTGAAGGTTCCGTCACCGTTGTTGCGGTAAAGGATGTTTTTGCCGCCGGGCAAACCGGGAGGGCCGCAGGCTACGAGGATACTTTTATAGGTGCATGGGCCGGACTCGGGCGTTGGCGCGGTCTTCAGATCGAAGTCAATGTAGTTCGCGACGAATAAATCAAGATGCCCGTCGCGGTCGTAATCGAGGAAGGCGCACCCGGAGTTCCAGCGCAGCTTCGGCTGCAGCAAGCCTGCCTTCTCTGTTACGTCGGTAAATGTGCCGTTGCCATTGTTGCGAAAGAGCGCGTTCTGCCCGTAATAGCTGACGAAGAGATCGTCGTGGCCGTCGTTGTCGTAATCGCCGATGCAGCAGCCTTGTCCCCAGCCGCTGCGCGCGAGGCCGGCTTTCGCGGTGACGTCAGTAAACGTGCCGTCACGATTGTTTTTGAAGAGGTGGCAGGTTGGCTCCTGACCTTTTGCGAATCCTTCGAGACGCCAGCCGTTCACGAGAAAAATATCGAGCCAGCCATCCTGGTCGTAGTCATAGAAGGCAACTCCGCAGCCGGTGGTTTCGAGGAGATATTTGTTCTTGCCTTCGCCGCCATAAATTGTCTTCGCATTCAGGCCGGATTGCGTTGCCACATCGACAAATTGCAGGCCAAGCGGCGTACCTTCGATGGAGGAATGCGGTCCTGGAGGAGGGGGCATGGGTTTCGCGTCGTAGGAGCGCTCGGCGCCGGTTTGAGACTGCGATGTTTGTTGCGCGGCTGCCAGCAGAGCGCGTTTCCATGGCGGAGTAGCCATCAACAAAACATCGGAGAAAGGCAGAACAAGCGCAGTGCGGCTCAGGGATTGGAGAAACCGGCGTCGATTCATCGGGACGATTGCATTGTACGGTTTCAATCGGACTGGAGTACACAGAGTCAGGGATGGGCGGACTCAAGCGTGGCAGCCTTTGCGCGTTCCGATGCTGCATCGGCAGCGCGCCCCAGGCGCTCGTAGGCAACGGCCAGCTGCGTGTGCGCTGCGGCATACGTCGGGTCGCTGTTGATCGCGTCCTGATAGCGGTCGATTGCGTCGGCGATCTGCCCTTTCTGCAGCAGAAGATTGCCCGTATTGGTGGCAAAGGTGGCGCGCTGGCGATTGACGGCTACGCGCGTCAAATCGGCTGCGATTTTGCGCTCCGCGGCGGCATCGTCCTTCTTGCCCTGTTCCTGCAAAACGCCGGCGAGCGTAATGTGTGTGCCGGGCTGGTTGGGCTGGAGGGCGATGGCCTTCCGCAGAGCCGCGGCAGCTTCGTCGTATTTTGCCTGCTGCTTGCAGATGCTGCCCAGCATGGCCCATCCATCGCCGTTTTCGGGGCGGCGATCAAGCGCGATGCGAAGCTGGCTGGTGGCATCGTCGAAACGTCCCTGCTGCATGTAGAGAATGCCGAGCGTGTATGGCGGATCGGGCGATGCTGCGTCTAACTTTGCGGCGGTTTCCAGTTCGGCGATGGCGTGCGGCAAATCGTCCTTCAACTTGAAGGCAAGACCGAGGTTGTAATGCAATTGGGGATTTTCAGGAGCAAGCGCGAGGCCGGCGCGGAATTCGCGAATAGCGTCATCGAGATCACTTTCCTGCAGGTAGGCGACTCCGAGGTCCTGATGCGTGGTGGGATCATTTGATGTGATGGCAAGCGCCCGCTGGTAATAGGGAACCGCATCTTTGGCTTTTCCTGTTTGTACGAGAGCCACCCCTAGATTCGTGAGAGCGTTCGCATTCTGCGGTTGCGCTGTCACGACTTTTTCAAAGAGCGGAATTGCCTCCTCTTCTTTTCCGATACGCTGGAGGGCCATGGCCAGTTGATTGGCAGCTTCGATCAATTGCGGATCAATGGTCATGGCCTGCTGAAAATGCGGAATGGCGTTCTCATCTTGATTGAGTGCGACGAGAGTTTTGCCCAGCTCCAGCTGTGCCACGGCATTTTTTGGGTCTGCCTGTGTGGCCGCAGTCAGTTCCTGTATCGCCCCGGTGTCCTGATGTTCGCTCGCGAGTACTACGCCGAGATGCAGGTGTGCTGAGGCAAGGTTCGGATCGAGCCGCAGTGCTTCTTCAAACGCATTCTGTGCCTCTGGCCAATTTTGTGTCTGGGCATAGAGAGATCCGAGCTGATCGTAGAGCGCAACGTTTTGCGGCGAGGCTTCGATGGCAGCCTTGGTCTCGCGCATCGCTGCGGACAGTTGCCGGGTGCCAGCCAGGGCGCGAGCATACGAAGCGAGAAGATCGGGGGAAAGGGGTTGCGATGCGTCACTCTCCATGTGCTCGAAGATCGGCAGCGCCTTTTGGTACGCGCCGACCTGCGTGTACGCGAGAGCCAGGTTCTCCTGAGCTGCGCGGTCCTCCGATTTCAGTTGCAGCGCTGTTTCGAGTTCTGAGATGGCGGCTGCGTAGTCGCCCAGCTTGTAGAGCACCGCTCCCAATGCGCTGTGGCCCTCTTCTACCTGGGGGGCCAGTTGCACGGCGCGCTGAAACTGGCGGCGCGCAGTATCGAGATCGCCATTGGATGCGGCTGCATATCCTGCGTGGAAGGCTATATTTGCCTGCTGCAGACTCGTTTCCGTGTCGTGAGGATTCTGTGCAAGCACGATGGCGGAAGAGGCCAGCAGACAAGCAAAAGTAAGAAGCTGCGAAGGAGATGGCATCGATCAGCGAGGGTCTTCCGTCTTAGGAGGGTTGGCGGACTGGAGTTGCTCCGCCGCACGAAACTCGCGGGCCGCATCTTCTTTGCGGCCTTCTGTGCGATAGGCCTGCCCGAGGAGGAAGTGCGTCATATAGTTGCCGGGGTCCATTTGCCGGGCGCGTTCCAGATACATGCTCGCCATCACGGGATTTTGCTGGTTCAACATCAGCTTGCCGAGCAGGATATATGGACCCGTCGCGTTTGGCTCGAGCAATACGGCGCGGTTCAGCGCATGCTGCGCTTCAGTGTCTTGCCGGTTGCGAAGATAGGCATCGCCCAGCCGGTTATAGAGTTCTCCATTCAGCGGGTTTATTTGTGCTTCTTTTTCAAGCTCGGCAATCGCGGTGGTTGTATCTCCGGTGGCGAGCGCGATTTCACCGAGAAGCTGATGCGCCAGCGGCAGATTTGCATTCAGCTGCAGTGCTTTGCTTGCGGATGCGTGGGCGGCAGGCACATTTTCCTGATGGAAGAACATACGGGCGGCGAGCAGATAGGAAGGAGCGGAGTCGGGCGCGAACCCATACTGCGCGGCGAAGGCATGGCGTGCGTCGTCAAAGCGGCCAACCTGAATGTAGGAAACGCCAAGTACGTAATTAGGATCGATATTGGCGTTCGGTATGGCGGCGCGCGCCTGTTCGAGCAGCGGAATCGCGTCTGCTGCTTTGCCCATTCGGAATAACGTTACGCCGCGCAACTGCATTGCTTCCATGTCTTTAGG
>DATGAD010000308.1:0-28478 GCA_035313725.1 Alloacidobacterium sp.
GCTCGCACCAGCAGCGTTTCGACTTCTGCGAGGATCGCAGCGCCTTCGCCGATGACTGTGGCGTATCCGGCGATCTGGCGCGTCATGGCGAGGAAAATACGGTGAATTTCGGCTTGCTCGTCCTCGAGCAGACGCACGAGGTCATTGTTCAGCTCGATGGTTTCAAGCGGTTCAAGGTAGACGGTCTGGCCGCTGGAGCTGGCGCCATGGATCACTCCCTGTACACGTCGCTTGACCTCACTCTTGACGGGAATGACGAAACGCTCGCCGCGAATAGTGATCAGGTCGTCCTGCGTGCTGCCGCCTTCGGAGAGACGGCGCAGCGCAGAGCGCAGGCTGTCTTCAATGGCGCGCTGCTGCCGTTCCATTTCGCGGCGAATGCGGCGTAACTCGGGCGAAGCGTCGTCGGTGAGGGTGCCGTCGGGAAGGATCTTCGTCCGAAGCGAGTCGACCAGAGGGCGAAGGTCGCTGGTGAGAAGAGGCGCTGAGAGGGCCTTGAGCTCGGGGATCCGGTCCTGTACGCGCTCGGGAGGCAATCGGAGCAGCGAAGCCCAGCCGGAGATGTCGTCCGCGAGATTCAACAGGTCGCGGATTTCCTCGGCTTCGAGGGCGGCTCCTTCAATGCGGGACTTGTCGAGCAGGTTGATAGGATCGAAGAGCGATCCCAGACCCGGTTGCGCGCCTTCGCCCAGGAGCAGGCGCATTTCTTCGACCAGAGAGTGCTGGTTTTCCAGCCAGCCGCGGTCGGTGGAGGGACTCAAATTTTGAATCCAGGCCTTGCCAACAGACGAAACAGAATAGCCGGCCAACAGGCCGAGAAACCTGTCCCATTCGAGAACGGTGCGGCTGCAATCCTCCATTGGAGAAGGGATGGACTTCACTAACGCCATGAAATCTATGGTAATTGCGATTCGGGGAACTGATAGAACGCCGTCTGCGTAGTTTTTTATGGAGGATTTGGAAAATGTTTTGCAGCGGATGTGGCCAAGCAATGCAAGCTTTTGAGCAGGTCTGCCCCAAATGCGGGCGTCCTGTGCCTCCTATGCCGCTCGCGCGTCCTCCAGCCTATTCACGTGTGCAACGCCATGCGCAGACGGTCGCCATTCTCTGGATTGTGTGGGCTGCGTGGAGCATGATCGGCTGGCTGATTGCGTTCCCGTTTATTGCGGGCATGTTCGGCGGATGGGGGGCCTGGGGACATGGACACCACGGCTTCTACGCCTTCGGACCGGGCTTTCCGTTTCCTCACATGCTGTGGCTGCCGTGGTTCATCACATTGATGGTCTGCGGAAGGGCCTTCCTGGCGGCCATCACCGGCATTGGTCTACTGCGACGGGCACCGTGGGCACGAACGCTGGCTATCGTGACGTCGTTTCTGACCATCATCAAGCCACTTACCGGAACCATGCTCGCGATCTACACGCTGTGGGTTCTGCTGCCTGCGCCGTCTAGCCAGGAATACGAGCAGATTGCCGTGTCCTAGAATAAAAGCATGGAATATCCGGTTACCCGGCTGCGTCGGCTGCGGTCAAGCGAGCCGATGCGCTCACTCGTGCGCGAAACTCATCTTGAACCCTCATCGTTCATTTATCCCTTATTTATCTGTCCCGGCGAGGGCGTACGGAACGAGATCGGATCGATGCCCGGAGTCTTTAATCTCTCTGTAGACGAGGCGCTGAAAGAGGCTGAAGCAGCCGCGGGGCTTGGGGTCGGCGGATTGCTGCTTTTTGGATTACCGGAAAGCAAAGATGAGCAGGGGTCAGGAGCCTGGGCCGACGACGGTATCGTTCAGCGGGCGCTGCAGGGGTTCAAGAAGAGCAGCGCGCTCAAGAACCTGTTGCTGATAGCGGATGTGTGCCTCTGCGAATACACCTCGCACGGACATTGCGGCATCGTGAAGAAGCAGGGCGAGTCGTATGAGGTCGAGAACGACTCAAGCGTCCGGCTGATTGCTCGCACCGCGCTTTCGCTGGCCAAGGCTGGGGCCGACATTGTTGCTCCGAGCGACATGATGGATGGGCGCGTGGCCGCGATTCGCGACGAACTGGACGAAGAGGGGCTGGAGCAGGTGCCGGTTCTGTCGTATGCCTCCAAGTTTTCTTCGGCGTTTTACGGTCCGTTTCGCGAAGCTGCTGATTCTGCGCCCCAGTTCGGAGACAGGCGCAGCTACCAGATGGACGGTGCGAATCTGCGCGAGGCGATGCGCGAGATCGATCTCGATCTGGCCGAGGGCGCGGACATGATCCTGATGAAGCCGGCGATGCCGTATCTCGATGTGATACGCGCAGCGCGGGAGCGCTTTGACCTACCGATTGGGGCGTACCAGGTTTCCGGAGAATACTCGATGCTGCACGCGGCCTTTGCGAAGGGCTGGCTGGAGCCGCAGCGGGCGATGATGGAATCGCTGATTTCGATCAAACGGGCCGGAGCGGGATTCATCGTGACCTACTTTGCCAAGGATGCTGCGAAGGTGTTGGGTTAACCGCGATCGAGTTCGGCGAAGAGATCGGAAAGCACAATTTGAATCGACGTGTTCGGAACGGCCAGGACGCCCGATTCTGGTTCGTGAAAACCGGTCTTTGTGCAGACGTAGGCGCGGCGAGCATCGGGGTCGACAACCCAGATGTGCTCGGTGCCGAATTTAAGATAGTCGTCTACTCGTTCACGAACGCGCCGCATTGTGTCTTCCGGCGAGAGGACTTCGACGAACAGGAGAGCTGGCGTCCTTAAAATACGCTCCCAGTGCAACCCTGCTGCGGTAACCGTAATGTCTGGGACGCGGAAGCGAGTGGGGCTGACCTGAACGCGTAACTCTGGGTAAACTTCAACCCTCCACTCAGTTCGCTTCAATGTGAAAAGAAAAGTGAACGCTCGCTGCAGAATTGCATGTTCTTTCTCGCCCAAGTTCCTCTCCTGCACTTCGCCGTCAACGTAGTCGCAATCCGGACGATAGCTGGTCGTCAGATATTCATTGACGGAAACCTTGATCGGATGAGGAATCGCGCTCATAAAGCCTGCTCCGTCTATAGTATCGCGCAGATTGAGTAGAAAAATGACGGAAAGCGGCTCCTGGTTCGCTTGAATCCTTCCGCCTCGCATAGAATCAATAGTTCGGCAGGCGGTAAATTCGCACGAGTACACCTTATCCACATTTTGGATTCTTGAACGGAGCATCCCTTGGTAGAAACAACGTATGACATTGCAATTATCGGCGGCGGGCCGGCTGGGTATACCTGCGCCATCCGCGCCGGACAGTTTGGGCTGAAGGTCGCCCTGATCGAAAAGGCAGAGAGGCTGGGCGGAACCTGCCTGCACGTCGGCTGCATTCCGACGAAGGCGCTGCTCTTCAATGCCGAGGTGTACGACCATCTGAAGCACGCTAAAGATTACGGAATTGAGTTGCCGGGTGAGGCGAAACTCAACTGGAAGACCATTCTCGATCGCAAGAACCAGATTGTCACCAAACACACCAAGGGCCTCGACTTTCTGATGCGGAAGAACAAGGTCACAGTCGTTCCCGGATTCGGTCGATTGACCGGGCCCGCAAAAGATGGGGTACACACGGTCGAAGTGACGGATGGCTCCGGCAAAGCGAGCCCGCTCAAGACAAAGAACGTAGTACTGGCGACCGGTTCCGATGCCAAAATGCTGCCGGACCTTACAGCCGATGACAAGATTCTAACGAACATAGAGATCCTTTCGATCAATGCGATTCCGAAGTCACTCATCGTGATTGGGGCAGGCGCGGTTGGCGTTGAGTTTGCGTCGATCTTCCGCAGCTTTGGTTCGGAGATCACTCTGGTTGAGTATTTGCCGCGGCTGGTTCCGGTTGAGGACGAGGAGATCAGCAAAGAGCTGGCTCGCACCTTCCGCAAGCGCGGTATCGATACGCACACCGGCGCGAAGGTCGAAAAGGTAGAAAAGACGAAGACCGGCGTCAAGGTGACGTTCACTGCGTCCGACGGCAAGCAGGTGGTGAAGGAAGCGGAGAAGGTTCTTGTGGCGGTAGGCCGTGCGCCGCGTACCGAAGGCATCGGTCTTGAGAAGACGAAGATTACGCCGGAAAAGGGCTTCATCAAGACAAACGAGTGGATGCAGACGGATGAGTCCGGCATTTATGCCATCGGTGACATCGTCGCTGGACTGCCGCAGCTGGCGCATTCTGGTTCGATGGCTGGCATAGTGGTTGCTGCGAAGATCGCCGGCAAGTACGCGCGCCCAATCATCCGCCAGCGGGTTCCCGCGTGCACTTACACCGAGCCGCAGATCGGCAGCGTAGGGCTGACCGAAGCTCAGGCTAAAGAAGCCGGACACACCCTGAAGGTTGGTAAGTTCCCGTTCACTGCTAACTCAAAGGCATCGATTGTGGATTCGCATGACGGCTTCGTGAAGGTCGTCAGCGACGCTAAGTACGGCGAGATTCTTGGGGTGCACATCATCGGCCCTCAGGCGACGGAGCTGATCGCTGAAGCGGTGACTGCCGTTGAACTCGAAGCCACCGTCGAAGACATGCTTTACATGATTCACGCGCACCCGACGCTCGCGGAAGCCATGCTGGACGGCTTCGGCAGCGTTGAAGGTCTGGCGATCAACGTCTAACTCATTTGGAGCCCGGCTTTCCCGCCGGGCTTCGGTGCCTCTCGGATGAAATGATCCTCTCCGTTCTCCATCCCGGACGTCTCGATTACGCCACAGGACTGGCTCTCCAAAAAACACTGGTTGAATTGAGGCATCAGCAGCGGATCGGCAATACGCTCTTGCTGCTGGAGCATCCTCCAGTGCTGACGCTGGGCAGGAATTCAAGCCGTTCGAATATTCTCGCCAGCTATGAGTTGCTCGCTGCGCGGGGGGTGGAAATACACGAGATCAACCGCGGTGGCGATGTGACGTATCACGGTCCCGGGCAGCTGGTCGGCTACCCCATCTTCGATCTACGCAGCTTCTATCCGCGTCTTGGTGCGGTGGACTACGTCCGCAAGCTTGAAGAGGTACTGATTCGTGCGTGCGGCGACTACGGCGTCCGTGCCCAACGTATTGCCCGTAGAACTGGCGTATGGACCTTTGCCGGTGGTTCGATCCACGAGCGAAAGATCGCCGCCATCGGCGTCCACATTTCGCGGGGTATCACTTCGCACGGCTTCGCGTTTAATGTGACGACGGACTTGCGCGACTTCAATCTCATTGTTCCTTGCGGTATTGCTGATCGCGACGTAACCAGTCTCGAATTGGAGGTCGACACTACGCCCGCGATGGAGAACGTGATGCACACGATCTCCCGATATTTTGGGCAGGTCTTCGATCACCAAGTGCTTTGGCTTGAGTCATTGGACGATCTGCTGCCTGATCCTGCGAAGAGCCCGGCGCAGGACACGCCCCTGTCGGTTCCGGACGAGGTAAAACGGCTGCGAGGTGAGAAGGAATCGCATTTCGCGTAAACTAGACCGTTTGGTCACGCGGGCGCCTCGGACCTAGACACAGATTTATAATCACAATTTGCGCACGATTAGCACTTGCAGCACTGCGGAAAGGGAATCCATGCCGACTGATGTAATCATGCCCCAAATGGGGGAGTCGATTTTTGAAGGCACCATCACCAAATGGCTTAAGAAGCCGGGCGACACTGTGCAGCGCGATGAGCCGCTCTTTGAGATTTCGACCGACAAAGTCGACGCGGAGATTCCATCACCCGCAGCTGGCGTTCTCTCTGAGATCAAGATTGCCGAAGGAACTACTGTTCAGATCAATACGGTTGTTGGAGTCATTAATGAATCTGGTTCGACAGCAGCGGCTGCTCCCGCACCAGAGGCCACCGCGCCCAAGACTGAAGCATCGGCGGAAGCTCCGGCAACGCCCGCGCCTGCCCTACCTGCGGCCGCTGGACCTGGAACAGATGTGATTATGCCTCAGATGGGAGAGTCTATCTTCGAAGGCACGATTACGAAGTGGTTGAAGCAGGTCGGCGATACGGTGCAGCGTGATGAGCCACTCTTTGAGATTTCAACCGACAAAGTCGATGCGGAGATTCCGTCGCCCGCAGCCGGTGTTCTTTCCGAGATCAAAGTTACCGCCGGGACTACGGTGCAGATCAACACGGTGGTTGGAGTGATCGGCGGCACCGCCGGTGCGGCTCCGTCAGCGCCAGCAGCAGCACCCGCGCCCGCAAAGGAAGAACCAATTCCTGCAGCACCGCCTCAGGAAACCGCGGCTAGTGTCGGAGAAAGTGTGCGCTCGTCACCGCTGGTTCGCAAGATCGCGAAGGACAACAATCTCGATCTAAGCCAGGTTGCCGGAAGCGGTGCAGGTGGCCGTATTACAAAGACAGATGTTCTGGGTTTTCTGGAGAAGCACGGTTCCGGAGATGCAGCACCCGCCGCTGCTCCTGTTTCTGGGCCAGTCAGTGCCCCTGCGCCTCAACCAGCGGCTGCCAAGCCTGCTGCCCCGGCTGCACCTTCAACACCCGCTCTTCCGGGCGAATTGGTTCCGTTGTCGAGAATGCGCTCAATCATCGCGCAACGCATGGTCGACTCCAAGCGGACGAACGCGCACGTTCATACGGTCTTCAAGATCGACTTCTCACGCATCGTCAAGATCCGCGAAAAGGAAAAGTCGAAGTACGAACAGCGCAATGCCGTGAAGTTGACCTATATGCCGTTCATCTCGCGGGCTGTGATTGCAACGCTGCGCAAGATGCCAATCGTTAACGCGTCGATGGAGGGCGATGCCATCCGCTACCACCAGAACATCAATCTCGGGATCGCCGTTGCGCTGGAATGGGGACTGATCGTTCCGGTGATCAAGCAGGCGGAAGAGCGGAGCTTTGTAGGCATCGCTCGCGCAATTGCCGACCTTGCCGAACGGGCTCGGGGCAAGAAGCTGAAGCCAGATGAAGTTGGATCTGGCACTTTCACGATTACAAACCCTGGAATTTTCGGTGAGCAGTTCGGCACACCGATCATCAATCAGCCAGAAAGCGCCATCCTTGGCGTAGGCGGCCTTTTCAAGGAACCCGCAGTCATCACAGACGACTCAGGCACAGACTCGATTGCCATTCGCCATATGATCCATCTGACACTCGGCTTCGACCACCGGATCATCGACGGGGCCGACGCAGGGAAATTCATGGCAGACGTAAAGAAGTACCTCGAAAACTGGAGCGAAGACATCGGTTAGTTTGCCATGGTAATGCGATAAAGGCAGGCCTTGTGCCTGCCTTTATCTTTCAGAGCAGATCTTTTGCTTCCAGCACGCGACTTACAGCCTCTTCCGGCGTCTTGCCTATTGCGGAAAGATGTCCCATCTTCCGCCCTGCTCGGGGTAAATGCTTTTCATAGAGATGGAGCCCCACCCCCGGCACTGCAAGTGCCCGATCAAACCTCGGTTCGTTCTCTAACCAGAGATCGCCGAGAAGGTTTGCAATCGCAGCTGGAGTGACGATCGATACATCGCCTAGCGGCAAATCGCAGACAGCGCGTACAATCTGCTCGAACTGGCTGGTTACGCAGGCGCGCTCGCTGGCGTGGTAGCTGTTGTGTGGCCGTGGGGCCAGCTCGTTCACAAGCAGCTGACCGCCTTTCGTTAGAAACATCTCGACCGCCAGCACACCTTCGAGGTTCATCTCTTCAGCGATGCGACGCGCAATCTCCTGAGCCTTTTCTTCCAACGTCGCGGGAATGGACGACGGTATGACGCTCCATGCCAGAATCTGGTTCTCATGATGATTGGCGGCTGAAGGGTAGCTCTTTAACTCGCCATTGGGAGCACGAGCTACCATGACCGAAATTTCTTTTTCCAAATCGAGCGCCTTCTCGGCGATTGCAGGACGTTGACCCAAGAGATGCCATGCTTCATGGGCATCGTCCGCGGATCCGCCGTCCTCACCAAATCCAATCTTCACTTGGCTTCGGCCGTCATACCCGCCGCGAGCACTCTTCACAAAGCAGCGGCCTCCAAGTGCAACAATAGCGGCTTCCAGGTCAGCCTCTGAATGGATCGTTCGAAATTCGCCAACCGGGAAGCCATGGTCAACCAGCCAGTTTTTTTGCAGGATGCGGTCCTGGATGATCTCCATCGTGGCCACGCCAGGACGTACGGGAGCATATTTTGCAGCCGCCTGCAGACTTGCCACTGCGATTTGCTCAATCTCAAGCGTGATGACATCGCAGCCGCGCGCCAGGTCGGCGGCCGCGCGGGCGTCATCCCATGATCCCTCAAAGCATGCGTCGACGACGAATCGTGCCGGACACGATGGGTCCGGGTCCATGACCTGAATACGGTAACCAAGCGACCGCGCAGCCATGGCAGTCATTCGGCCAAGCTGTCCGCCACCGAGAATGCCAATCGTAGCGCCGGGAAGGATCGCGCTCACTGGGGCAACTCCTCGCCCAGCACTTCATCTCTGCGAGACTCCCGCCACACACGCAACCTGGCGCGCAATTCTTGATCTGAGGTCGCAAGCATCTGAGCGGCGAATAACGCTGCGTTCGCCGCGCCCGGCTTGCCGATCGCAAGAGTACCCACCGGCACACCCTTCGGCATCTGAACAATCGAAAGGAGCGAGTCGATGCCGTTCAGCATTGTCGCCGGAACCGGTACACCAAGCACAGGAACGAGCGTCTTCGCTGCTAGCATTCCAGGCAAATGCGCGGCACCGCCGGCGCCCGCTATGATAACGCGTAGTCCGCGAGTCTCTGCCTGCTCTGCATAAGAAAAAAGCCAATCGGGAGTGCGATGAGCGGAAACGACTCGCACTTCATAGGGGATAGAAAATTCTTTCAGCAGGTCGACGGCAGGCTTGAGCACCTCGTAGTCGCTCTTGCTGCCCATCACCACGCCGACAAGCGGGGCGTGCTCCATGAGTGTGATTATAGTGCCCGCGTAACTCACATCATGGAAACCGCCCCACTACTTAATTTCCGGCCCTGCCTGATCGACTACAGCTTGATTCCAATCGATCCCGCAAATTGCACAATCGCAGGCCAGACAGTTTTGAGGTCCTGAATTGTCGCAGCATCCAGCGAAAAATTCAGCGGATTAGCCACGACGCCATTAATGTCGCCAAGTGTTTTAGCAACTGTGCCAAGTAATACACCGAGTCCCGCAACTACTCCAGGTGTAGCTTTATTGCTAGCGACCGCGGCGCCGCTCACAAATTTGAGAACGTCTTCCGCTGCTACCTCGACTCCGTGTTCTAGGCCAAGAAGGATATTTGCCATCTACTGTTTCTCCTTATTTGAAATGCTTGTTTGTTCCTTTTCCGGCGAAGGGGGCTGAAGAGCCCGGTCCAGATTCGCCGCCAAAAGGTGCGTAAATCGATAGAGCCAACCATAAAAGCGGCTGTCTCCGGTTTTTGGTGGATCCATAGCGCTCACTGCAGCCGAGAACACCCAAAGCGCACCCGCCCCGGTCCAAAAGGATTGTGCGGCCGGCCAGAAGAGCGTGTGTGTGAAGCTCATCATCCGTTCACCTTCATTGCAGTTCAAAGAGACGAAAGTTCGTCATGGGCCCAGAGATGGCCTTTGCAAACATTTCGTATGAGCAGAGTTGGTCTCAGAGTGGTACGTTGACAATGATTGCGCTTGAGAACCGAGAGTAATTCGGCGGTGTCGACCCGTCATACATTCGCACAAAATACTGTTCCATTGCAGCCTCGCGGGGAATGATGAAATTGCTCACCGGGCTGCGCAACACAAGATCAGAATCCGTGCCAGGGCCAAAGGACCAGTCTCTTCGTCGAACCTCAAATCCACCTCCCGTAGGAGGCGTCACTCCAGCGCTCACTTGAAGCGCGCTTCCATTGATCGATGCATTCAGTGTGAGCAGATTGGCCAGCGGTTCAACCGTTTGCGGTTGCTGCGGTAGCCAAATGTCGCTGGGCACGGTGGAGGAAGTCTTGATGGCAAGTGCGTCCGCCCAGTCGTTCGCGAAGTGAATCGTGTATTTATTCATTTGCGGAGAGGAGCAGGAAACATCAATCTGCACACTTCGCACGACGAGATTTGCGCTCATATTCGCCGACGAAGCTGTAATCGCCAGTAAATCGCCGGGCCAAACATCGCCCTGCGTCTCCATGTTCCAGCCTGTATAGGTGCCTTTCCATGCAGCCGCCCGGCTCGACGATAAGGAAAGTAGAGCAGCCGCCGCATTTTCGCAATCAGCAGAACTCATGGTTTGTGGGCTTGTCACAGTGCCTATCCATCGGGCTGTTGCGGGAAGCTGCGAAGAGCCTTGCGACGAAGTGCCGACAGTGTTTGCCATGCGTGCCACGGCACGATGCTTGGTCCTGTAGGAAACAAACACCTCTTCACCAGCCTGTGGCACGCTGGTTGTATAGAAACGAAGCTTTCCGGAGCGTTCAACCTTGCAATCGGCTCCCTGTGCGGTGGTTCCAATCCGGCGGGTCATCATATTGCCACCGGGCGGAATACTGGTGACCCATACGGGCCCATCCTGTGTGACGTCTACACTACGGATACTGCAAACCAGGTGCGTACTGTTCAATAACGCGAACCTGCAAGTGGATGGCGTGATGGAAAGTGAACCGTCATATAGAACAACTGGTGGCTCACTTACGCCGTTCGTCATGTCCTGTACTTCCAGAACAAGGTTCAATCCGCATGGAACCGCAGTGCTACCCCAGAGTTCTGTGCCGTCATCGCCCAAAGAGTAGTAAGACTGCAGAATCCGCTGCATTTCTTTGGCATACATGCGAAGACGGAGTGTGTACATGCGGCCAGCAGTTGGAGAAAACGAGCTGCCGGCCGTAAGCCCGTCAAGCAATGGTGAAAGGACTGTGCTCCCGTTCACCTGACTTACCTGGAAGCCCGCAATACAATCCCCTGCATTGATGTCACCGCCGTAAAGGCCACTTAGAATTCCTGTACTCCCGGCGCTCAGGAGAAGCCCATTGGATTCAATGACAAGAGAGCCGCCAAGCTCCAGGTTGCCGTTTGCGCACAGCGCCGTCTCGCCATCCAGCCCATTGCCTCCCACGCAAGTGAGCCCATTCGACGTGATCGAAACATGACCTCCCGGATCTTGTAACTGCCACAGTAGCGTATTAACTGTCGGTGACTGGAAAAGATCTGTAAGCGGCTTTGTTTTTGAAGAAGAAGGAAAGAAGGGATCTTCCGTTAAGTCAAAGAGCACTGTGATCCCGTCGCCTGCAAATACTTCTGTTACATAAGCGCTTGGTTCATCCTCGCCGCAAACTGTTATGTCATTGGCGAGCATCTTCATCATCGATGCCTGCAACCTGCTGACTTGAAGCGTCCCGTCAGCTTCATTCAACGAATGGGTGACGTTGCCGATGGGCGCCATCGTCAAGCTGCCTGAGACAACTCGATACAGATTGCGCGAACTCGAGGCGAGAGCGCCTACATTTCCGGACCATCGCTTTGCGGGCTCGGGAACAAAACGCCCGATGGTGCCTGACGCCTGAGCCGTGTTCAGAGTGAAGCGGGTGGCGTCCACCACGTTGGTGAGATTCTGCGCCAGCTCTCCTGCCGCAAGGCCAAAACTCGCAGTCGTCTGTGAAAGTCCTTGCATATCGAGCAACACGTCGTCGCTCACAGCCGATACGACTGCCTGATACACAGGGCCAGCCACGCCCTCACCCACCAACTCCAGAGCAGGCTCACTCGCTACATACCCTGTAAACAGAATTAAATTACCGTCATCGCTGACGATCACTCTGGCTAGGCGAAGGGGCACAGGGAGGTTCAATACCTGCGGGGCGAGTGCGAAGGCGCATAGTGATGGTTCATTTAGTTGCCGTTCGATGCGAAGCGGCGTCTTGGAAATCACTGCGCTCGTATAGTCCAGGGCGCCCGAGCCATCCAGATTGTCGATAGTAAGGATCACTTGATCTCCTCAGAGCGCTAAATCAAAGTCGCACTGCCCGGAAGGAAACTGCGGAAGCATACCACTTGCTCCCCGTCATTACTGTCCGTGACCGGCAGCGCACGGAAGCTTGCATTCAGCGATATGCGCTCCAGCGGAGCGGCAAGCGTATCGGAACTCTCTTCCGCACCTTGCATCGCTTGCAGCCGTGGATAATGAAAGATCACTCGCTCGCCCTGCTCTCCCGGCATCACAAACACTGCGGACCATTCCTGAAAGAAGCTCCCACCTTCGCGATCCACGAAGCCCGTAATGGGCTGAACTTTCATGCCGCTCACCGGCGCGCCAGCCAGCAAAGGCTGTGCGAGCTGCAACCCACCTGCTGTTACCTGTGAAACGCGAGCGACATTAAAACTCACTCGTCTGATGTAGTCCGGATCATTGTTGACTGCGGCTGCACTTCGCACGTAAGCTGCCGATACACCGCTGCCGACAAAGCCGGTCTGTCCCGCATAATCAATATCGACAGTAACCATGCAGCCGGCTGAGAATGCCGCCAGGTCTCCGGCATTCAGAGCGATGATCGTAGAGCTGGACCCAGCCTGCACAATTGCTGGGGCAATCCCTTCTGCGCCAGATCCATTCGCCGCGCCGCCACTAGCGGGCTGGATCAAATTCATGTGTTGCGATCCGGCCGCCAGTGCCATCGTCAATTTGTTCCAGACCTTAAATCGAAACGAAACGGCCGCGCCTGTAACCTCACGCACCTGATATTGAGCAATACTCGGTACTCCGCTATTCAGTGACCCGACAGAGCTCATCGACTTGCGACCAAAATTTTCAATCCAGCCCAAATCGATCCATGGAGCGGGCGGAGCATCGAGCGAAAATTCCCCAATCTGCGAAGGATCGAAGATAGAGGGCAACTGCTGCAATCGATTCACCGGTGCGAAATACGCTCTCACGCGACGGTTGAGCATCGGAAGTACCGCATAATTTGTAACTACAGATGTGCTCATAACTCGCCCTGCTCCTGAAATGCAAAAACAGTCACCTTGGTGACTCGCGTCAGCCGCTCACGCTGCGTCGTCATTGCTGAAAACTGAGGCTCTCCCCAAAAGACTTTCGTCTCCATCGCAACGGCTGGCCTCTGCGTGTAATTTGTCTTTTGCGCAGAGTTAGGACTGAGGATTGAAAACAGCTCCCCATCCATTTCTTCAAGCGCGCGCCCCCGGTCCAATCCCCCATTCGTTTGCGTGCCGCCGGTCGTGTAGTGGATCTCACACATCATCTGAGCCAACGCAGACGGCAGTTGACCGTCCACTTCGAGTCCTGTCCATCGCACTACAAAGACATCAGCTGGCATCTGAGGAACCACGGCTTCTGCTTCTTCCATCAGAATCCCGGGTCTTTGCACGCCACGCAGAATAATCACCCGATTCGGATTCAAGGCAGCCAGGCGGTTGCGCAATGTCACATAAAAAGTATCTTTCGCGTTTTCCATAATAGCTTTCTTGAGAGTTATGAAGCGGTCTGCAGGAGAGCATGCGTTTCACGTAACAGTAGGCGGTACAAATAGACCTGCCCGAGGGATTGTGAAACAGAGCGAGACTCAATTAGGAATTGCGCGCCATTGATTAAGACCCCGGCGGCCGTATCGAATAGTGCGTCCGCCGATATGAGTTGCAATGCGCTCACCTGTTGCTGTACTGCGGAGGCGGAGACGAGAAGCTCATACTGCGCCAGCTGATCCTCCTGCATCGTGGCACGAGCCTTCCGGAAAATCGCCGGCGAGAGCGGAAGCTGCTGAAAATTAGGCGTGTTGACGCCCAGTTGTCCAGCGTCGCTGCTGTCACCCGTCGCTGGTGCAATCAGGAGCGAGACCGCCATTCCTCCGCCGGCCCGCAGCAGTGCATCCGCCATCAACAAAGGACTGGCGTTCGGATTTCTTACGCTAAGATCTGCGCTCATCTCTCACCCCAGGCGGTTTGCGACCCACGGTTTCAGTAAACTCTGCACGGTGCTGTCAATCAGCGTGTTGGAGAAGTACTCCATCTGCATCGTGTCGATCCTGCTGCTCTTCACATTCAACCCGGGAGTCGCCTGCGCATTCTTTACGATCAACGCGCATGCAGCCATAACCTTATCGGGAATCGTGCTCAAGCCTGCGGTATACGTCACCTGCACTTCGTTGAAGGGCAGCCCAAGAACATTCATCGGAAAGATCAATTCACCTGTATCCGGAACGAAATCAATCGTGGAAGGATCCACCTGCGTCCACGCTCCAGGCAAACCGAATGCCCATGCAATCTCTTCCTGCAAGGGATAAATCATCTGCCCACGCCGCGGACGCCCATAGCGTGCCTGAATATTCACAAAAGGTGAGGTAGCGGGAGCCATCGGCGCAAGCGGCAGATAACTCAACCGCACCGTCTGCGATCCGGCCGTCAGCCGCAAACGTTCCATATACTGCGTAGGATTTAAACTGATACGTCTGCAATGGCTGTCAATCAAGGACGAAGCGACAGTGATCCAATCGTCCGTAGTGTCCGATGCAAGGCCGAAGCTCTCATAGTCTGTCGGCTGCAAATATCCCATAGTCATCTCCGCGTTAGATTTTCTGTACGCTTCGCATTCCTGCATCAAAAAAGAGTGGACCAGCCTTCGTTGAGTAGGCACAGCTTGGCTGTGCCACAAAGCCCTCCATGTAAATAGGACTTTGGCCACTTAGGCAGCTCGAACTCCCACTGGTCCATGATCGAAAGGCCAGCTTATTTAGCAGACGCCGGCCTCAAGCAAACAAAGCTATCCAGGCGCCCGAAGGCCCAGAGACTAGCGATCCACTAGCACCTGGTAGTGCGCATAGTTCGCGCCCTTCACCACGACGCCACCAAACTTCACCGCAACATACTGCGAAGCCAGCGATCCGGGAACACCAAGTTGGAAGATCCGAGGGGTCGGATCGCTCAACCAGTGGTACTCGATCATGTCCTCAGTCACGATGTAAGCCGGAAGCACAGCCGAACCAGAACCGGGAGTGCCGGTATAGCTCAGCGCCCAATCCGGAATCAGCGGCAGATCACCCGCCTGAGTCGAGAGAGTCTTTACCGTGAATCCGGCATTGATCTCGCGAGTGTTCAGCACGACATTGAAGTCCGTCTTCATCTCGCGGTCGATGAGATCCAGCAGCACCGGGTTGGCATAGATGGCAGTCGGACGCACCGCAAAGTTGCTGCTCGACACCATCTGCGCAACCGTCGACTTCAGCCCATCAACGATGCTCGACGTCGTGCCAATCGTGGTCGTGTTGCCGCCCGCCGCGATCTGCGACGCGACGCCGTAGTACTGCGCCGACGTCGGAGAACTCAGCGAGGAGTCATTGCCGTTCCACAACGCGATGTCATGCGTATGCAGAACTCCCTCAACCGTATCGACCAGATCCTTGGCTTGCAGATAAGCGAACTGCTTCTGCTGCGTTCCCAGTTCGATGTCGAAAAGGTTGTAGTTCAGCTGGGCCACAATGGCTTTCAGCGGCACGCTGCGCTCAACGCGCGTCGGGCTCACGACCGGTGCGACGATGTTACGAGGGTCGACGAAACCCGCATTTCCAGGTGTAGGGATAGCCGTCTCTTCGAAGAACCGCGAAGGATGCCCCGTTGCTGGAACCTGCTTGATGCGCTGGCCAAAGATGCCGCGACGCCGAACGATGTCGGTGATCTCAGTCTGATAGAACGGTACTTCAATCGCGCCAGGCCCAATGTAATCAGCAGCCGCATGGATGTCGTAAAAGTTTGCGCTCATTCGATTCTTTCTGCCTGCGAACAGGCTCAGCTAGTTGGTTAAAAAAGGACACGGCTCTCGCCCTGCCGTATGCGCTGCAAAAGAAAAAGGCGGCCGAAGCCGCCTGACAATGCCACCCGCCAGCGTCATTTCTCTGAGGGATGTCTTACTGCGTGAGCATCCCTGCGCGCAGCAATTGTGCCTTCACCGCAATCCGCTGCTCCAGGCTCAATCCCGTAAGAGCGGAATCCAAAGCGCCAGCCTGAATGGAATCAACCATAGAGATCCCCTGTTTCGCCAGCAACTGTGTTGTCGAAGCGGGAAGCGTCTGTCGAGCCGCAACCGCCCGGCCGCTCTGCGCGCGAAGCTCCGCGATCTGCTGCTCAGCCGCCTCCAGTTTCAGTCGCAACTCACGATCGCGCTCCATCAGTTCATTCTGTCCTTCGACAGCTGCGGTCATCTTTTCCACAGCTCCACCTGCCGCTGTCTCGCGCTGTTCCAGCCACGCCACAGTCCGTTCCAGCAGACTCGCTGCGGAGCTAAGGCGTTCAATGCTGTCTCCCAATGAGGCAAAAATGTTTTCTGTCTCCATTACACTTCCTTCCTTCTTTGTATTTGCCCAAAAGATTGCTTCTCGAATCGCCAGCCCGAGTGTGCAGCAAGCCTCGCACCGGCATGCTCTCTTACCGGATTGCTGTTTCTACAGCGACCGGCCGAAAGACGAAACGACGTATCCCGATAAGCCGCCTTTTCCCGTAACAGTATGGCTGCTCCCGTGAATGTCGCCTGTGTCAGCGTCCATACTTCGGCACGCATATCGGCAACATGCGCATTCGCTAGCTCATAAGACATGCCCATGTTGCCAGCTTCGCTCTGTTGCAATTGCTGGACGACCTCAGGAAAGTCGCGGCCGAATAAATAGCCGCGCACCCGAAGCTGGCTCCCGATAACATCGGCCTCAGTGATGATGCCGCACTTAGCCCGCGCATCGTGCCCATCCCACTTTGGCGCGTAATCAACAGCCATCCCCAGCAACGATGGCAGTGCGGCCCGTGCCGCGTCTCGCGTAAGAATCACCCTGTGTCCGCGTGCTCCCGATGGCGGTCTAGTGCTCGCCTCGTCCACCACCGTCAGCACACCTTCAAAGGGAATCCTGTTCGGATGGTCCGCGACCTCCGGCATGGTGATCGCCATTGCTTCCAGTCTCATGTCCTCTCCATCCCTCGTGTTGAAATGCCCTTTGTTATTTGTTGCGCGTTTTACCCCCTCTCTGCCGCAATCTCTGTCGCCTGTGCCACCTCAAGCGGCGCCAGCCCACGCATCGACCGCACTTCATTCACGGTCAAAACACCTGCAGCCAGGAGCTGCGTCTGAACCTGCAATTCCGTAAGTTCATCAGGAGCATCCAGCTCGTTGAAGACAAACTCGAACTCACGCCAGCCCAGCTTCTTCGCGAATAAATCGCGAGTCAGATGCTCTGCCATGAGCTTTGCCAGAGGCACCACAGCGCTGCGGAAAGCCTCATCGGCCTGCTCTACGGCCGTGGTCCGGTTGACTTCGCGCTCGAGCCCAAGCAACATCGGTGGCAGTGAGAATGCATTCGCCACCATGCGAATCAGAAACTCCTGCCAGTTCAAGCGAAGATCGGCATCCGTCCCGCTGGCAAATCTCAGCACCTCGGGCTTCTGTTCTGTGCTCAACAGAGGAACTCGACCCGTGCCCTCAATCTCGTCCTGCCACCAGCGAATCAAACGCTCGTGCTCAACCGGAGTCGTCTCATTAAGCCACAGCGCGTATTGCACCACGGCGTTGCTCGCCAGATTTCCTGCAAATCGATGAGCGGCAAGAAAGGTGTTTACCGTTTCAAACGCAACCTCCAGCGGCCCCAGGCCAAACGGCGTGTGCGATCGCGGATTCATCCGTAAGTAGATCAGCTGGTCGTCCCTGAGAAAGACCTGTGCATTCGTCCCCGGCGGCCCCGTCGTTTGCGCATACCGGATCGATTCCGCACGCCCGTCCCACGTGGGATTTATCTCGATCGTCGCGCCGTCCACAGCCCACAAATCGAACGGCTTCTGCGGGTCTCCAGTAAGCTCCATCTCAATCGCGCCAAAGCCGCCGACCAGTGCATCTTCCAGAGCTTGTTCGATCAGCGTGCGAAACGAGTCGCTGGCATTCGGCTCTTCAAGAGCCCGCCGCAACGCTTGCATGCGCTCCGTAACATCCGGCACATCCGATACAGTGAAGCCACGCCTCAACCGCACCTGCCAATCGAGGCTGGCGATACGGTCTTTCAGCACATTGATTGCTCTGCGCACCAGAGGAGTCTCCGCAAAGCGCCGCAGATTTACCGGCGTAGGTTTAGGCAGTGCATTTGAAGGCGTGCGATAAGGAGCCAGAATCGAAGGGAGTGCCAGAGTCTTCCGCTTCGCCACCTGCTCTACCGACGCTTCGATGCCGGCATCTTTTCGCCGCCACAGTTTTTGAACCGAGCTCTTAACCTTCAATGTTTCGCCCCCATCCTTCACTTTTCCCAAAAGAAAAGGCATGGCGAGAAGCCATGCCCTTTGCTAATTACCGAGTTAGGTTGTTGCTTACACGCGTAATTCTCTCTGCGCAGTCTCAGCCATCCGAGGCAAGTCATTCGTCGTCATCACGCGAATTTCCTGCGCCTCCATCGTCTCGACAGAAAAACGATACTGCTCCACGCGCTCAGCGTCTTCACGGTCGGTACTGACCTCAGCAATCGGCTCTACAACTGCCGTAAGTTCCAGCTTCGCGTTTTCAACCCGCGCCACGCCATCACGAATCGACCCTACGCTGAAAGCCAATACCTTCGGCCACTCCGTATCACTGTCCAATGAGACAGCATGAAACATCCGGATCACGCCATTAGGCCGATATCCGCAATCAATGCGTAAAGGATCACCAGCCTTCGTATATCCCGAGACAGCTATTCTCTTGCGCATCAGATCCCACACGCCTGCGCGCTCGAACTGGGATCGCATCTTCGCGTGAATCGCCTGTCTCCCGCTCTTCCGCGTCGTAGCCTGCCTCTTGCGCGGCTCGACATACACCCGCATCAACTCCTCTGCCCCGGCGATTATAGACTCAGCCAGATACGCCTTCGGTTCAGTGATCTGGAGCGCATTTGAAAAAGAGTCCTCTAACACCCGCATCAGAGACGGCGCACCTACATCCTCGTACGCGAGCCTCTGCCGCAACTCGCTTTCCAGGCTTTCGAGCATCCCAACATCCACATCCGGATCGATACAACGCACGCGTGCCCAGTCCTTTGTAAAGTTCACCGTGAGCTGCTCCGGCCGCCCAACATCACGCAGTAGCACTCCGATGTTCACAAATTCATTTCTCACCGGATCCGGCACATACCGGACGAGGTAGAAATCGCATTGTTTCCGCGCACTCAATCTCAATTACCTTATGTCACAACCACGATTACATAATCGGTCCACGAACAGTATCGGCCCAACCCGGCTCTGGAAACTGTCTTTCCAGCACCGCCGTCGCCACCTTCATCCAATTTGGAAAAGGTTCGCGCGACGATTCCCGAAAGAGAGTAATCAACTCCCGAATCCGGCTACGCCGCTCTAGCAGCCGTTCAATAAGCATCTCCATATCCGCCAGATCCCCGCCGTACCATTCGGGAGGTACGACTTCAGCAATCGACCAGATCTTCTGCGGATCAAGCTCTTCCACGCGGCTCAACCACGGCTCGAAACTATCCCAGCCCATCACGCCCCTGTATACAAGATTTCGCGCGTACACTCCCCGCAGCGGAGCATCGACAAATTTCCACTCCCCGGCATTGAAGCAATATCCCTGATCGATAAACGTAGCCGCATAGCGTTTCTCGCGCGGACGCTTGTAAAAGACCGCCTGTCGTCCATTGGAATTGCAGGTCCACTTATCGATCACCAGCATTCCGGCAAATTCGTAAATATTCTTCACATCAACCAGCCGGTCTTCTGGCAGATAGTCCACCACCTGCCCCGGCATCAGGCCACCAATCAGCCTTGAACCAAACTGCAACCCCGCTCGGCATTGCTCCTGGCTCTGTCCCATATCCAGGCTGAGTTCCTTGGAGTTCTGAATCAACCAATCGGTAACTTCAACAACTTCGCAAGCTGGAACGCTCAACCCGACAGCTTCCGCCAGCTGCGTCGCCATCAACTCATTTGCCAGAACCCGCATATGTTGCGGATTGTTCTGAAACTTGACGACATAAGGATGACCATCCGAAGCCAGCATGAGATGACTCTGCGCTCCGCCTCGCATCTTTCGAATCGCCTGTGTTGCCAGAACCGCCAATCTGCCTCCGCTTCAATCGGATTGTACCTGCTGAGTCTTCACCGCCGCATTTCCTCCCGGACGCAAAGCGCCATTGCCATCGCCATCACGCAGTCATCGTGCGCTCCCGCGCTGGCCCCAATCTTCCCATTCCGATGCCGCACAAAACTGCGGCACTCGTGCAGCAATCGCTTGCTGAAGAAGATTCCCGGAGTCTCAACCAGAGCCGCGGCCAACGCTCCCAGCATGCGCGGACGATGAATCACCGAAGTCAGCCACCCATCCTGCTCATCCTGGGTGTAGATGCGCGGATATTTGCTCACGCCATGAAGGTAAGCAAGCACCCCCGACCCATGATTGTTGCGTTCCACCACCAGCCACGCTCCGTTATATTCCTTCGCCAGAGTTGCCGCTTTCTCAGCAAGCTCCAGCGGAGAGAGCTTCGCCTGCAACTCAGCGCACTGCAGTCCTGTGTCGATCTCCAACACCTGCGCGACAGAGTAATCCCCTTCGCTACCGCCTCCAGCCGTGTCTACTGCTACTAGATACCGCCGCCCCAGCACCGGAGGAAACCAAATCTGCAGTCTTCCGCCAAGCCGACTCGCTATTGGCTCTGGCAGATCCTTGGCCCGCGCATCCAGCGCGGCAACATCGAAGTAACAATCCCCGCTGCTGAGAAAGCACTCAATCGCATCTTCCGGATACTCTTGCCTCGCCAAGCCGCGAAAACCCGCAGCAATTTTTCGACGAAACCCGATCTGCTCCAGGCTAAGTCCATGCCGATCCATCAGCATTCGTTCGTTAACTTGCAGCGACTCCTCTGGTACCCGCTCCGCCCGATACGCATCCTCCAACCACCAGGGAAAGAAATGCTGTACCATGCCTGATTGATTCGCATTGTTCCACTCCTCCCAGAAGCACCCTTCGGCTCCGTTCGGAGTCGATTCCAGTACCAGTTCTCCCCGCGGCGGCATTGCTGCACGCAGTCCCTGCAGCGTCTCCGCCGCGCTACCTGGCCAGCGCGCCACCTCAGAGCAATGCAGGTTATGGATTGTCAGCCCGCGACCTGCATTGGCATCGCCGGCCGTCTCCACCCGGTACTCGCTGTCCAGTACCGGAAAGACAATCTGACTCGAGCTCGCTTTCGAGGTACGCAGCACACCCGTCCGGATTGATTCAGGCAGCTCATCGAGAAACCTGTGAACGATCCGAAAAATTCCTTCCGCAGCCTCCTGTGTATGCGCCACCTGCAGCGTCAATGTTCCCGGGCGCGTAATTGTCTTCAGGAAGAACCGCCCGGCAATCCACGTACTGATCCCCATCTGACGCGACTTAAGAATGATGTTCGCAGTACTCCGCCGTCGCTCAAATTCCAGCTGTGCCCAGTTTGCCCTGAATGGCACCATCTTGCCGGAACGATCGCGAATTCGCAGGAGATTCTCCGCCAGGAAGCGACCCGTGATCCTGCCGTCCAGTTTAGGAAGTGAAGTATCCAGAACCTCCCCCAGACTGACAAGCTCCTTACGATCGCATTTGCTTTCAAATTCTTCAGTACGCGTACCAGTTCGCATCAGGTCCACACACCAGGGTTTTCTTGCCAGCCGATGACATCACCAGAGACGTAGCCGTCACTCCCTGGTAGTTGATTGTTTGCGAACTCGTAGTCGAAAGCGTTACAGAGTTGGAGCTGGTGTCTGACTTAATAATCGTGAACTCCTCTCCCGTAGGGGAAGCCTTATCAGGCCAGAGCGTGAAGCAACTCGGCAAGGTAATGGCTTGCGCCCCACTTGCCGCATTGGCAATTACGTTCTTGTTCGCTGCCGTCAAACTCAGTGTCGAAGCCGTATTCAATACCGTCGAGAGAGCAATTCCACCTTGAGAGCGAACCGTTCCCTGATATGTAACGTTGAAAAACGGATTCTGTCCCGCGATATGTCCCTCAAACAAATCTGTTTGATATCCGTTGTAAAGTTGGGCCGAATAGGCCTCATAGTTTGATGTGGCTGCCTTCGGCGATACCCAAACCGTGGCGACGGCACTGTTTCCCGGCGCGTTGTTGGAAGCGCCTCCGCCTGTGAATCCGGTAGTAGTTTCCGGCTCCAGCGCCTGCGCGTAATTTCCGCAGCCAGTCAGATGATGCACGCTGGCAAATGTGGGTGGCACCCCGGAAGCAGCAGCATACGTAATCCAATTCACAGTAGATGACATCCCCAGGCAGCCAATATCAGCGATTTCCAGCCCATTCGTCACAGAGGCTGATACATAGGCTAAATTCGCTGACGGAAAACTCGTGAGATCAGGCCACTGAATATGTCCGCCATGAATCGAAGTTCCATTCGCACCAACGTAGAACGCCGCAATAGCCGGACTATCCGCATATGTATCCGTCCACACGCTGCCTGCGCCACCCGTGTCATAAATCACATAATTCGTCGCATAAGATGCGTTCGTTGCAGATGAGTTCGATGTCGTATTACTGCAGGGCGCGGTCGTGCAGGTATAGGGATACCCAAATCCGTGGATCATATATCCCGTATTCCCAGTGCCCTCGTTATAGACACCCGCGATCTGTGCATTACGCACCAGTACTGTATCCAAATGGCTGTCGATTGCCGTCTGGAGCATGTGAACCCCATATGCTGACCGGCTCGCTGGAGTGAAGTTAGCGGCGTTATAGCTGACAGTGATATTCCGCAGTAGAAAACCCGACTGGTGCCCATTCGTCGTGCTCTCTTCCCCCAGCAGAATGCCTTCTGCAGACGTATCGTTCACGGTAACGCCATCAACCAGCAATCCTCGAAACCACTGTAGTTCCAGACCGTGTGTCGCGTTCGTGTTCGCGAGGATCGTAAAATCTCTGAATACGCACCCCTGTGCCTGGGCGGCATTTCCGAGAAAAATCACGTCTCCGCTTAAGTTAGCCGGCACAGTCAGTGTCGTTGTGCTCGCTGTGCTGTCTGCGCCGGTGCTTGCGCCTCCAGATCCGACAAGATTTACGCAGGCGCCGTTGTTGGGTTCTGTAAGCGTCGCCGAAATCGAATACGTCCCCGGACCGACTCGTACTGTCTGGTTATGCCCGGTGTTCGTGGCAAGACTCGACGCAGCATTCCATGCAGCGTTCAAGGTTGAATAGGTGCTTCCATCCACCATAATTTCGCCGTTCACAGACGCTGCGGCGAAAGCTCCTCCCACTCTTGCCGCGCCGGTCACGAACAAGTTTGCAGTTGCATTACTCTGACCCGTCAGATTGAATGCCGCGACCCACGTAGTTCCGTTCCAGACGTCGTATTCATAGCCCGGCTGGCTCGCGCTCCCTGGAGAGCCCCGAAAACAAACACGATTCAGTGACTGCGTGCTCCCAACCGCCGGCGTATCGAACCAGCAATAGCTATTCGCGAACTTGGTTCCGACCATCCACTGGTTATATCCACCAAATTGCCCAAACTGCTGCTCATATCGTGTAAACCAGCCGTTTGACGGCGACCACGTAAGGCCCAATCCGGGTGCGGTCACGACGGGTTGAGCAGACCGGCCATTTACGTAGGTGGGCACCGTCAGTTGGGAGCCGCCCGTGAGGCTCCAAAGTTGCAATAGCGAAGCTGTACCGACCGTCTCAGCCGTTTCTGGCGCGCCCGCCATGTTATTAACGCCATCAAAATTCAAGCTGGGATAACGATGCACCACAATCTCACCCGCATGCGGATAAGAGCTGAATGCCATATCCAGATTGCTCATCGTAAGTTTGGCCGATCCAAAACCGTCGAACGCGTCGAGAGGCCCACCCGTCGGATCAACAATCAAGCCATCTGGCACCGGCCCTGTAACAATTTCCGCACATGTCGATACGCCGGTTTGACTGCAGTTGTCTGTATACCCCGTGCCCGGTGGCTGGATCGCTCGTATATGGGAATCCTTTATATCGATGGCGCCGTACTGTTCCGGCGGGGCTTCTTCTACAATCGACCCGGCTGGCCAATCCGCGCTCACAGTTGATCCTGCTTGGTTACGAGCCAGGATGTGCAAATTTCCGTCAGAAGTAAATCCCTGGACTTCTACTACTTCGAACTGCCCACGCTGAATGCTCGGATTGTATTGCGATGGTGCCGTGCTTCCAGATTGGAAGTCCTGGGGCATGATCACATAGAACACAACAGAACTGGTCCCCAGATCGCTGGCCGACTCGAAGTACTGCGGCATCCAGGATGCGTCCAAAACCCCGACCGTAAGTCCGCCGGGTGGCAGATCACCCGTTAGCTGAGTCTTCTCGAGCACACCGCCATTGAGGTATAGGCCGGCATTCAATCGCGGTTCGTTGCTGTAGGGGTATCCTTCAAGATAAAAATTCTTGATACTTCCAAACCCGCCTGCTCGGAAGCCGCTCATGTATTTAAGCGGCTTGATGGATCCACCGTAAAAGCTGTAGTTCACAGCTTTGGTAATTGTGATGGCTCCATGCGGATCGGGGCTTACAGGCGTAGGTCCTCCATTCAATCCCTGATTTGGGTAAGGATACGAATGGTTTGGGCAATTGATTCCATAGCAGTAAGTATCCTCTCCGAAACGCTCGCCAGTCGATCCGGGACCAAGGATCTGTGTATTGAAGAAGTAACTTTCATTGATGTCGCCCGATAGAATAATAGGCCAACGTACAGATGAGATTGATAAGTTGTCCGAGCGAAAACGCTCACTGTTATTGTTTAGTTGCAGTCCGCGTCCACCGTGATTAGCCATCGAGACATTCGTAATGTGAAACTGAACGGCGGCATCGACTTCCAGCAGGGTTCCTGTGGTGGCATGGCCATTGCCGTATAACTGCAAGTTGGTTATCTCCCCATTGCACAATTCGCTTGCAGAGCAAGTCGCCCCATAGACCGTCAGCAAGTTAGTTTGGCTTGAAACAAGCTGAAATATGCTCGCCTGGCTGCTGTCGCCCTCGAGGCAGATGTTAGAAGGGATTCGTAGAGTGCTACTTACTTTGTAGAGTCCCGCGGGCACATAAACACAAGGCATCGCTCCGTTCGTGCCAGCCTGCGGGCTTGCCACCGCAAAGGCAATTGCTGCCTGAATTGCCATCGTTGAGTCATTTGTTCCCGTTGGATCCGCGCCTCCGGCAAAGTCTGGATGCCTTATATCGACTCGTGGCAGCTTGTTCACTGAATTCGGAGTGCGCAGAGTTCCTGTCATGTTGCCGCCGGCCAGAGGCACCGCAGAGACCACAGCCTGGTCCGTATACTGCTTGGTCGCCGCCTGGTTATTGGCCGTCGGAGTACCCGAGAGTAGCAGTGGCCCCGACATGCTGCCGCCTGTAAGAGATAGATAGTTGCCCGCTAAAGAAGCGATTGATGCATCAACATATTGCTTGGTGGCATTTTGTACGGCGACAGTCGCAGGTACTAACTGAGCGCGAATAGACACAATCGATGCACTGGCAGCCGCTGGTACAACCCAGTATTCCTTGTTAACAGTGCCATCGTTGAGGTGATAGATCGCAGTATAGTAACTGCCCGCGGGCGCCGCACCCGCATTCGGGGCCAGATTAACGCTCACAAACCCGTCTTGCCCTATGGCCACAGTTTTGCTCCCGGCAGCGACGGCTTGACTATTGGCAGTCGAAAATGCAGTCCAGGTCACGATCAGGGTACCTGTTGCTGGCGTTCCATCAGCGCGGTACACCACGCCTTGTACTGTAGTGGTTGTTATCTGTGCGTGAGTAGCCGATGGGCTTAGAACAAGTAACAGTATCCACATCGTTTTTTTCACAAACCACTTATTCTGGCTCACCGTTGCTCCTTTTTTCCTCAGTCCCGACACAGAAATTTGCGGGGCAAGTCACTTAGTCTCGCCGCCTGGCGCCTCTATCTCTTTATTGCGTTTAAGCGCCTCAGCTTCTTTCAAAAGAATCTCTCCAAGACTGCGAGGTCTACGCCGCCTGCCTGTGGCGGAAGCCTGCACTTCCTCTTTAACACCACCTAAGTCGAATAGGAGCTTAGTGTGTTGCACACTGCCTCTGGCAGCCTTGTTTGCCAGTGTCTTAACAATTGCTGTATAGCTCTTCCCTATTTCCTCTTGAGCCTTTTTTCTAAAATGTCTTGGTTTGACGGATTTTCTTGCAGAATCCGGCGTACCTTCACCCGCCTCAAGTTTTCCAGGCGTTGTAATTTCTGCATCGCGAGTTTTATCGGTTCGTTTGGTCGCCATAGCAAAAGTAAAAGGGAGGCGGAAACCGCCTCCCTTTGTGTTGTTTTTTACTCTTATTCTTAGAATAACATTTTTAGTGGAAATAGTACGCCAACTTACGGGGAACTATATTCGCCATGAATTGAATAACTTAACAAAATTTCCACAGGTTTGCCCTCTTGACAGGTTTTTAGTTAGTCAATTTTTAGAAGCTCTAAGTCCAGAAATATACGGGATAACTCGTCAAGTGTGTCCGCATACTTACGTGTTACCGACCTGAGACTCTCCCCGATAAGTTCAGCGGTTTCTTCCTGCGTGTATTCCTGCAGCGCAATGCGGGCAATCAGTTCCCGGCCAATGGGATCTATCCTCTTCAAGCATTTCTCAATATCGAAGAGAAAGATGATCGCATCCTCAAAGCTGTGCATGCGGTAGCTGGTTGCCTTTCCGCGGAACACGCAGTTTCCGATGACTGATGGCACCCGGCCTGTTTGCAGAGAAACAAGCATGTACCTCCGCAAGAGCAACTCGGTGCGTCGCCTGTAGAAAGCTATTTCCCCGGCTGGCTCGCTTACCGGAATGGGCTCCGGGTCTGATACTGAGGATTCCGCCCACACATAGGGAAGCATCAGTACTGCACTCATCGTGCCCCTCCCGCATGTACGTGGTGCGTGACGCTGCGTCTGTGCTTCCGTGGCCGTCCAGCCAATCGCCTTGATCTTGGAGCAGGAAAGGCTCGCAATCTCGTCGAGCACGTAGCGCAATAAACCTCGTTCAACTCCTGGGCTCGGAACCAAAGGCCTCCGCACCCCTCACATACTTTTAAAGTCACGCGCGTAAACATCATTGTTTCTCCAAGGTAGTAAAAGAGCCCACAGTTCTTGTTTTTGATTGCTACTTCTGCGGGCAAAGGGAGTAATTACATCCAGCGCGGTCTTTTCTTGCTGCCGCTGCTGGTTGCATGCATTCCTGTTGTTGGTAGGAATAGGGAGAGAGACACAAATCATGGGGTGTAGAGGTAACGGTGCTCTTCTATATTTGTTCTCTAGTGCCTTCTTCTGAGATACCAGCCCAACATTTCCGCGCCCTTTCTTGATCACAGATCGCACACGGAAGAAGCCAATGCTCGAATTGCTGCAAATAGCACTCGAAGCACGAGTGGCAAAATCTCAAATGACATGCAAAAGTGAAACGACTGTATCTGGCAGAGCCAAACTGGTCAATAAATCGTCACCGCGAAAGCACGCCGCATCCATATAGGAACTTCCGAATCCCCCCGGAATCAAGGAAAACAGCAGAATAGCTTTTCTTTGGGCTAAGCCTGCACGTAAAGGTGTATAGCTCAAAGAAAAATTTCCACAATGAATTTCTCGCAGCTACATGAGCAACTTCGCCTGGAACTTCTGCGGCGCATCGAGCGTGGAGTGCTCAGCGGCACGTTGCTTGCCCGTCAGACGGGGTTAAAGCCTGCGCATATCTCCAATTTTCTGCATAGCAAGCGCCGCCTCAGTCTGGACGCACTTGACAGCGTACTCGCCGCGCAATCCATCGCCATTGAAGAGTTGCTGACGCAGGCGTCAAACCGCCATGCCCGGTCGCGCAGACAGCATGCAGTATCAGCAAACCACATCGCTCTCGTATCGCAATCTGCCGCCATGTTTGAATCGTACATACGATTGAGTTCCGTTTTGGAGCTCATTCAGCTGCCGCCGAGATATCTCGATCATCTACGTACGAGGCGTTCCCCGGAAAGAAGAGGCTGGGAAAGGTTCATTGCGATCCGCGCCAGTTACATTCAGGCAGAAGCGATGGCCCCGGTGATCGTTCCCCACGCAATTCTCGTCATCGATCGCCACTACAATTCCCTCGCTCCATATCGCCCGCCAACGCCGAGCATTTATGCCATACAGCGCGGAAGCGCCCTGATTTTCCGTTATGCGACGCTTCAGGGAAACTGCATCATTCTGCGTCCGCACAAGATTGAGCATCCGATCGAGCTGATCGAAATAAAGCCGGACGACTCACTCAGTAGCTTCATTGTGGGACGGGTGTGCGTCAGCATCTCTGAGGTGTAGCGAACTCACACGATGCCCGAATTTTGGTAGCATCGCGTCGGAGGAGTTGTTCATGGATCAGCCAACGGCTTCGGCGAACGGTACGCGCCGGAATGAAGATATTGCTCTCGATTTGCTAAAGTTTGTCGCTGCCACTACGGGGGCGGGCCGCGCTGCCGTAGCTGCACCGGGATTCGTTTCCGCAAGTGCGTCGAAACCGGACGATCAGGTGTCGCATCTGCTTGAGCTCTATACGCGCTGCCTTCGCGTCGTCGAGGGGAAGGGAGAAGCGCGCTAGCGCAAGGTTTTGGCGGAACAAAC
>DATGAD010000309.1:0-7879 GCA_035313725.1 Alloacidobacterium sp.
GGTGACAAAAGAGATCATCCAGAAAAACGGCTGGAGCATTCGCGTCCGCAGTAATCGAAATCCCTCGCGCAGCGGAACTGCATTCTCAATTCTTATTCCGGTTCGCGTAGCAGAAGAAATTGATGAAGTTGAAAAGCTGACTGCCTAGAACCGGAGCTACCCCCCGACACCTGATTCATTCATCCGCTGTTCGGTTCCGAACACAGCAATCTCAATTATGGACAGGGCTTGCCGGGCTTTTTGGCTAACGTCTGTATTTTCAATGCCTCCGGGGAACTTTTCGTGGTGGGTAGAATGCAGATGAACTGGTGCGGAACTACGTTCGCACACAGGAGCCTGACATGCTGGCTGATTTGAAATTTGCGTGGAGGCAGTTGGTTAAATCTCCGGGATTCACGCTGACGGCGGTGCTGACGCTGGCGCTGGGAATTGGCGCGACGACTTCGATCTTTACGCTGGTGCACGCGGTTCTGCTGAAATCGCTGCCGGTGACGAAGTCGGAGGAACTGTATCGCATTGGCGATAAGGTGCACTGCTGCATGTGGGGCGGGTATACGCAGTGGGAAGAGTTTTCACTCTTCAATTACGAGCTTTACAAGCAGTTCCGGGATCACACGCCGGCCTTTTCTGACCTCGCTGCGTTTCAGGAGGGATCTTCGGGAGTTGGCGTACGACGCGCAGACAGCCAGCAGCCCGCGGAGGCGCGCATTGGGCAGTTTGTCTCCGGGAACTATTTCCGTACCTTTGGCATTAACGCCTGGGCAGGCCGGGTTTTGACGGAGGGCGATGACCGCGAAGGCGCGCCGCCTGTTGCGGTGATGAGCTACCACGTATGGCAGTCAAAGTATGCCGGCGATCCGTCAGTAGTTGGTACAACCTTCCAGATCAACAGCAAGCCGTTCACAGTAGTCGGCATTGCTCCGCCGGGGTTTTTCGGCGGTGAACTGAGAAGCTGGGGTGAGCCGGATTTCTGGATGCCGCTGGCCAGCGAGCCTTACCTGCAGGGAGCAAGCTCATTGCTCAAGGGGGCAAATCTAAACTGGCTGAATATCATCGGCAGGGTGCGTCCCGGCACGGATCCGAAGGCGCTGGAAGCGCAGCTGAGGCTGGAACTGCACCAGTGGCAGATGAGCCATCTGGCAGACATGAGTTCGCAGGAAAAGGAATTTCTGCCCAAGCAGGTGCTGCACCTTACGCCCGGAGGCGCCGGTGTGACGTCGATGCGGCAGCAATATCATGACAGCCTGGTGCTGCTCATGATTGCGGCAGGATGTGTGCTGCTGATTGCCTGCGCCAACCTTGCCAACCTGCTTCTGGCGCGCGGCATGGCCGGCCGGCAGCAGACCTCTGTGAGACTGGCCCTGGGCGCGTCGCGCATGCGGATGGTGCAGAAGGCGCTGGTGGAAAGCTTGCTGCTGGGCATCCTGGGCGGGACAGCGGGGCTGCTGATTGCGTATGCGGGAACGAGCATGATTCTGCGGCTCGTTGTCACCAATACGGCCGTTCATGTGCCGATCGAAGCATCGCCGTCTCTGCCGGTGCTGTTGTTTGCGCTGGGCGTGTCATTGGTGACGGGAATCTGCTTCGGCATTGCGCCGGCGTGGGTGAGCTCGCATGCCGAGCCGCTCGACGCCATGAGGGGCGCGAACCGTTCGGTCGCCGGCGCGACCTCGTTGCCCCAGAAGGCGCTGGTGGTGACGCAGGCGGCGCTTTCACTGGTGCTGGTGAGCGCGGCTGGGATGCTGACGTATAGCTTGCGCAATATGGAGCATCAGAACTTTGGCTTCGAGACGAAAGACCGTTACCTTGTGTGGTTCGATCCGCTACAGGCCGGCTATCAGGTGAACCAGCCGGAGATTCTTTTTGAGCGCATAGAGGAGCGGTTGCGGCGTATTCCCGGAGTGCGGAGCGTCGGCATTGCACAGTGGGCGCCCATGAGCAGCGATAACTGGAACACTTCCATACGTATCGAGGGCAAGCCCGAGCCGCACGAGGGCGATGACTACCAATCCAATGATGTGCGCGTCATGCCTGGCTTCTTCGACACGATCGAAAGCAAGATGATCATGGGGCGGCCGATCACCGAGGAAGACACAGCTTCTTCACGGCAGGTCGCGGTCATCAATGAAGCATTCGCAAAGAAGTTCTTCAAAGGCGAGAACCCTCTGGGCAAACACTTCGGCGAGGCCGAGATGAAGCACGCCGGGGATTACGAGGTCGTCGGGGTTGCGGCAGATGTGCGCTACGTACCGTGGAATATGGAGAAACCTATTCAACCCATGTTCTTCAGACCGGAAACGCAGTTCATTCAGTGGGACACGCCCTCGGGGATCAATGGCGAGACACGCTCGCATTATCTGGGCAATATTGTGCTGTGGGCGCCGGGGAATCCTCCCGGGCTGGAGATCCAGGTGCGGCGCGCGCTTGCCGAGATAAACCCGAACCTGGCCGTCGAGGACATGAAGAGCTATGACGAAGCGGTCAGCGTGGATTTTGCACAACAGGAGCTGATTGCGAAGCTTACGTCGCTCTTCGGTGCCCTGGCGCTGGTGCTGGCTGCGATTGGTCTGTATGGCGTGACGGCGTATACGGTCGAGCGGCGCACGAATGAGATCGGCATTCGCATGGCGCTGGGTGCGGATCGTTTTTCTGTCGTGAAGATGGTAATGCGCGGCGCGTTTCTGCAGGTGGGGATCGGTCTGGCTATCGGAATTCCGGCGGCGATTGGGGCCGGTCATGCGATGGCGAGTCAGCTCTTCTATGTAAAGCCGTGGAATCCACTGATTCTGAGTACGGCGACGCTGCTTCTGGCACTGGCGGCACTGCTCGCCGCTGTCGTGCCATCGCAGAAAGCGGCGAGTGTGGAGCCGATGGAGGCGCTGAGGAACGAATAAGGTTCGTACGCGCGTGTTGGTTGAGTTCCCTGACCCAGATATTCCGGTAGCTGAGGGGTTCGCTCTTGTTGCCGTGCGCCTGCAGCTTGATCGGGGCGGACAATAGCCAAGGTCCCGGCTCATGATTTCGTTTCAGCCGCGTGCGCCAGCAGGATGGCTGCCACCGCTTCGGGAGCTTCCGCCTGGCATTGGTGTCCTGTTTGCACTTTATAGCCGGCCCATCCTCGTTGTCGCGCGACCTCTGCAAACGGATGGAAGGCTCCCCGGCCCGGATAATTCTCGCCAACTGCGAGCACGAACGTTCCCGGAAGATCGCTCAGTCCACTGGCAAGCTGAATTTTCTGCTCAAAACAGCGCAGAGAAAAGTCTGACAGTCGTTCGCGCACAAAATCGCGCACAGGTCCGGGCGCCAGTCCCCAGATATCCATCAGCCCCTCACCAGCGGGCAGGCGCCAGCCGTCTCCCTGCGTCCGTGCTTCTTCGCGAAGCCAGTTTCGAAATTCTACAGGGAGCAACTCGAGTGCCGACTGCCCGTTTTCCGGCAGAAAGGCATCGAGGTAAACCAGTCGGCACAGCTGCTCTCGTTTCCGGTCAGCAACTCCCGTGATTACCATGCCGGCATAACTGTGGCCGACCAGGATCACATCGTGCAGCTCCTGCCCGGTAATCTCTCTCGCGACGTCATCGATATGCGTCGTGAGATTGACGGCAGAGAGTGCTGCGCATCCTCGCCAAGACCAGTGAGCGCAGGAACGACGACCCGATGACCCTGCTCCTGCAGCAAAGGAACCAGCCGGTCCCAGGTACGCGCTCCCTGCCATGCTCCATGCACGAGGACGAAGGTTGACATCGCGGCTCTCCCTCCCTAAGTAGTCAGCCGTTGTCGAAGTGGGACAATTTATTACTCATTAAGCATTGAGCACACGATGTGCGTATTCGTCCACGGTACTGAGCTTGATGCCAAACTCTTCCTGGACAGACGCCATCTCCATCGCATCTCCATGCACATATCCCAACATCAGCGCTGCGAAGCTCTTCTGCATCGAATCTGTGGCTTCAGCCAACTGTGCATGCAGAAATTCTTCCGGAACATGCTCCACTTTGAATGGCTTGCCGCCAATCTTTTCAAAGCGGGAGATCACAGCAAGCGGGCTCAACTGCTCGGGGCCGCCGAACTCAATCGTCCTGCGCTCAGCGGCGGGATTCAGCAGGGTGAGAACGCACATTTCGGCAACGTCGTTGGACGAGACCCAGCTACTCGGCCCGGTTCCCGGCCCATAGACGCGGGCGGCTGCATTTAGATAATCGAATCCGAGGGCGGGGCTCAGCCACACTTCCATGAAATAGCTTGCCTGAATGATGGTGAAATTCATGTCGGCTATGGCGTCCTCGACATGCGCCTTCGCGTCAGCGAGAGGAATCGACATCCCCGCCGGCCTGCGGAACGACACGAAAACAAATCGATCGACCTTCGCGGCCTTCGCGGCCTCCACTAGATTCATCTGACCCGCGCCATCGACCGATTCAATCGAATCTCCGTCCGCGCGCGCCATCGTCGATGTTGCTGTCGAGATAACTGCGCTTACGCCAGCGCAGGCGGCAGCAAGAGATTCAGGCTGCTTCAAATCTCCAATGCACAACTCGATCCCGGCCGAGCACAGCGCTTCGATCTTCTTCTCGTCGCTCGTCACGCGGACAAGCGCTCGCACCTTTTCGCCCCGCTTCGCCAGCCTCCGGCAAACCTCGCTCCCCACGAGCCCTGTGGCGCCCACGACAAGAATCATGAATCCCTCCCGGAGCCGCAATTTATACCACAACCAGATGTGCGGAAATATTTATGAATTAACTTGCGCCGGGAACGCACAGAGATCGACTCTACGCAGCCGTCACGCCCGCCGGGCTCCGGCTAATTGAGCTCCCTGATCCAGATATTCCGGTAGCTGAGGGGCTCGCTCTTGTCGCCGTGTGCCTGCAGCTTGATTGGCGCGGAGTCGTACTTCTTGTAGAAGGGCTTGCCGACGTAGAGCGTCTGGCCCTTTAGCTCGAAGTGATTCTGCACCAGAATGCCGTTGAATAAGACGGTGACGTATGCCGGAGTTTTCAGCGTGCCATCGTCGTTGAATGTTGGCGCGGTCCACACTATGTCGTAAGTCTGCCACTCCCCTGGTTTGCGATTCGCGTTTACCAGCGGAATGCCCTGCTTGTAGATGCTGGCGGCCTGACCGTTGACGTATGTCTTGTTGTTATATGAATCGAGAACCTGCAACTCGTAGCCATCGTCGCCGGGACCGGTAGAGGCGAGAAAGACGCCGCTGTTGCCGCGCGCCTGACTACTTCCGGTGATGTTCTCGGGGATTCTCCACTCAACATGAAGCTGATAGTTCTTGAAACTCCGCTTGGTTTCGATGTTGCCGACACCTGGCGCCTTGCTCACGGTCATGATGCCGTCCGCGACGATCCATTTTGCCGGCGACTTGTCCTGGGCAGAGACCCACTCGTCGAGGTTTTTCCCGTCGAACAAGACGACTGCATCGGAGGGAGGCGCATTGCAGGTCGCGCCGGGCGTCACCACTTTGGGGACCGGTTCCCATACTTCGGTGTCTTCAGGTTTCGGCATGGCCTGCTGCTGCGCGGCAAGGGGAGCCGCGACAGCAATCAGAGCCGCGAATGCGAGGAGTGTCGAAAATTGCATGCGCATGATCTCCAAGAGGATACACCCTGATTGCGTCGAGCCGGGCCTGGACTGCGTCCGGAGGGCCTCGGCCCCCGACACCGGTTGCTCAACCGCCAGCGATGTGGGTAAGCAAACGCTCGTGCCCTACTCCGCCGACTACTACTTCTTCCGCTCAGTCGAATAAGCACTTCTCTGTGCCAACCGATTCGAGCTAAACACGCGAAGGCACACCAGCGTCAGGTGTGTCTTCGCGATGTTTTGGCGTCGGCTTTTCGGATGACGAATGGCGCCTGTCGTGTTCGAATTCTTCCATGAGCGGAATCGGAACAGTCGAATTCGTCTTTCTCTTGCTGCTGTTTTTCATCATCGTGTTTGGGATACTCGCGCGCAAGATTGGAACGCCGTATCCGATCATCATGGTTATCGGCGGATTGCTGCTCAGTTTTGTTCCCGCGGTTCCCGATATCAGACTCGATCCTGACCTGATTTTTCTGGTTGTGCTGCCGCCACTGCTCTACTCATCTGCGTGGGATACGTCGTGGCGGGACTTCAGCTACAACATCGTCAGCATCTCGCTGCTCGCCTTTGGGTTGGTGGCATTTACTGTGATCGGTGTTGCCCTGGCAGCGCCCAAGGTCTTTTCGGGGTTCGACTGGCGGCTTGGTCTGGTGCTCGGCGCGATTGTCGCTCCCACCGATGCGATCGCGGCAACATCCATTGCACGACGCATCGGACTTCCGGGGCGCATCGTTGACACCCTCGAAGGCGAAAGCCTCATCAATGACGCGTCAGGGCTACTGGCTCTTGAGTTCGCTACGGATTTTCTGGTTCGCAAACGCATACCCACACTTTCCGGCGGCCTGCTCACGCTGGTATGGCTCACGGCTGGCGGCGTGGCGATTGGATTGATTATCGGGTGGATTGTGAACCACTTCGAGGAGCGGATCGATGACCGTCCGATTGAAGTCACAATCAGCATTCTCGTTCCCTATGCCGCCTATCTGGCTGCACAAACCGTGCATGCTTCCGGAGTGCTGGCGGTTGTCAGCTGCGGGCTATTTCTCTCGCGGCGCAGCGCGCATCTTTTCTCGCCGGCGGTTCGCCTGGGGGCGTGGTCTGTATGGGAGTCCCTGACCTTCATTCTGAACGGGCTTGTATTCGTTCTCATCGGCCTTCAATTCCCGGCGGTGCGGGCTTCTATTCGCAGCTATAGTCTCTCGACCATCATTTTGTATGGTGCAATTTTCAGCGTTCTGCTCATCCTATTGCGGCTTGCATGGGTCTTTCCCGTCTCGCGCCTGGCTTATTTCCTGCGTGCGCGGATCTTACATCAGAATGAGAGGGCGCCGGATGTACGCCAGACGTTCGTTCTCGGGTGGACGGGCATGCGCGGCGTTGTTTCTCTCGCAGCCGCTCTTGCACTTCCCACGGTATTAGTGGACGGCTCGCCTTTCCCTCACCGGGACCTGATCGTTTGCCTGACGTTCTGCGTAATTTTTGCGACTCTGGTGCTGCAAGGCCTTACCCTGCCGCCTCTCATCCGTCTACTCGGCCTGGCAGGCGGGGAGGGCCCGAACTGCGAGGAACTGGAGGCACGGCGCATCGTAACCCGGGCGGCGATGACGCATCTGGAAGGCGCGAAAGCCCGGGACAATGACAAATCGGCTGAAGTGTATGAAGACCTGACAAATCACTACCGCCAGCGGCTAGAGAGTCTCAGGGTAGACCCAAGCCCGGAAGAAGTCACCGAGCACGAACGCCACCTTGAGCTATCGCTGGAGGCGTTGCGGGTTGAGCGCGAGACGGCAATCCGTCTGCGCAACGAAGGCCGCATCAATGACACGGTCCTGCGGCGAATCGAGCGCGAACTGGACCTTAGCGAATCGCGGCTTGTCGGCTCAGAGGAATAAGATTTTCTGTGACCTCGCCGCGGCCGGGTCCCAGTCGCAGACGTGAGGTTATTTCTTCAGGTCAGGCGAACCGGAGGCCGGCATCAGTGGCTCCAGCGCCTGAATGAGGGCATGGTTGCCGAGGCGGCCTTTGCCTTCCTTCTGCAGGCGTGCGTAGAACTGGCGAATCATGCCGGTTGCGAGCAGCGGGACGCCGAGTTCGCCTGCGTATTCGAGGACGAGGTCGATGTCCTTCTGCTGCAGGTCGATCATGAAGCCGGGCTGCCAGTAGTTGTCGAGGACCTGCGGGGCGCGCTTTGAGAGCATCCAGCTGCCGGCGGCTCCCGATTCGACGGCGGTGACGGCTTTTTTCAGGTCGAGGTCGGCGGCCTTGCCGAACATTAGTGCTTCGCTGACGGCGA
>DATGAD010000310.1:0-9998 GCA_035313725.1 Alloacidobacterium sp.
CCGCGATCGATCAGCGCCAGAAGCTGCACGCGGCGCGGCCGGCCATGATCGAAGAGCGCGTCGAGCGCAGCGCGCACTGTGCGACCGGTGTAGAGCACATCATCGACGAGAACGACATCGCGTCCGTTGACGTCGAAACCGAGAGCGCCTGGATTGACGACCGGACGCACGTCTTTCGTCGAGAGGTCATCGCGATAGAAGCTGATGTCGAGAACGCCAACGTCCACGGGGTGCTTCTCAATCTTCCCGATCAGCGCGCCCAATCGCTGGGCAAGAGGAACGCCGCGCCGCTGCACTCCAACCAACCCGAGATTGTCACTGCCATTGTTCTTCTCGATGATCTCGTGGGCGAGCCGGACGAGTGTTCGCTCGATTTCGGAGGCGGACATGATGCGGCCCTTCTCGCGAAGCGCAGGCCGGGAGCTTGTCTGTGTGTCTGTCATAAGTATTGGCTCTTGCGGGATGATACGAGGTGCTGGCGCTGCGCGGCAAGCCGCCGGTTTATGAATGAATGGAAAGCCGTTTGCGCGCTCCCAGCACACGCGCTCCCAGCAAGCCACTCAGCGAGGATAGGGCGACAATCGCGACGGCGGCGCTCGCAGACCCGAAGAGCGCGACCGCTGCGTGTCCGTCAGGCGACAGCCAGAAGTGGATCAACCACGGCACCTGCTGTACGGCTTCCGGATTCTGATGCGCCATTTGATCGGTCATCTGTTGCGTGAGCGCAGCGAGCCTTTGGTCAATCGACACACCGCGATGCAGGCCATAACGTTCAAAGACGATGCTCAGGCCATCTACAATGCTCGAAAGAAAAGCCGCCAGCACGCCAACCAGCATGCCGATGCGCCAGCCCGCGCCGGGATTGGCCAACACCGTTGCCTTGCGCTGGTAAAGCGCGATCACGCAAAACCCACCAGCCAGCACCCAAATGATGTCGAAGAAGTCGAGCAGGGAACTGAGCAGGCCCAAAGGCAGTGCCACCACAAGGGCGGCCTGCACCGCGTGCCGCCACGCGACTGGCTGGTTCGCATGCGGCCCGGAGCTGTTGCCATTGGCCTGGTAGGGAAGCTGTTCCTCGGCCAGCTCAAAGCGCAGCTGGGGCGCTCCGCAGTGCGGGCAAAACAATTCGGGTGTAGCAATCGTCGCACCGCAGCGATGGCAAGCCAGATCCATATCTTGACCCTATCGCACCGGACATAGGAACGCAACGGAGGGGAACGCAACACAGTGGAACGCAGCGCTACTGGCTTGAGGAGGAATCGTTGTCGTCGATGCCATCAGGCAGTTGCAACTCCACCAGTGCGAATTTGGTATTGCCGCTATTGCCCTTCTTAAACCCCACCAGGTGCTGATGATGCTTCGATCCCGCGCGCAGACTCAGGTCATCACCTTCATCCACGTGTACGCTCTTGTTGTGCTCGCTGCAGGTAAGGCCTTCCCGCGTGCTTGTGGGGGTGCCGACCGGCGAATCGTGGTTGCACTCGATCACATCGCCATAGCGGCCCAGCGATTTGCGATAGAAGGTCAGAACCTGGTCCTGCGAATCCGGCGTCTGGTAGTTTACGACCTTTACGCGCAGCTGCCATTTGCCGAATCCCATATGAATATCCGCCGCTTTGTCGTTGTCGTGATCGGGCACAATCTGCGCTCCCGGATAGACGGGCAGGCCGACATCGGCGGCCGTCAAATCGTTGGTCTTCACATGCAGCCCGCCCATCGGCGTATCGATCTTGACGTTCTTGTCCTCGCCATCCTTCGACTTATCTACCTGAATGCGACAACCTGAGGAAACCAGCAGAGCAAGCGCCATGAGGGGCAAAATATAGCGTTTCATCAATCTCTTTCTCCCTAATAACACATACGGTTTAGCAGCGGTGTCCGTTCCCGAACATCCTATTCCTCTTACTGCCCAAAATCGTGTGCAATTTTCTTGACATATCTCCACAGCGGATACAACATATAGGACGACTGCTTAATTTGTTTCTACCAGTAGAACAAGTAACGCATTCTCTAGAAGAACCTACTTAGGGAGGGGTTCTTCACGGAGGCAAAGATTGCGTTGGTTCCTTTGGCAGTCGTAGTCAGTTGTGATTGAGAGGCTTCAGCCACGCGCGAAGCCTCTTTTGTTTTGGAATTTACACACCCGTCTCCTCTCGTTCGCGTCATCTGTCAAGATTCCGGGTTACAAGGACTGGAGAATTGCTGCGGTCTTTGTATATCGGAGGGGAAGATGACCTGTTTGACGAAGAACTGTTCCATGAGAAGAAGCATTCTGACGCTGCTCGCCTGCGTGGTTGCACTTCTCTGCGGCACGGCGTCGCTTCACGCCGATGCGGATGATCCGCCAGCCGCTGTCGGGCGGCTGCATGCCATGCAGGGAAGTGTTTCGGTGCAGCCTGCCGATGTCGATCAATGGAGCCAGGTGGCGGAAAACTATCCCGTGGCAACCGGCGACCGCATTTACGCCGATCAGAACTCGCGCGCGGAAATACAACTCGGATCTACGGCTGTGCGCATGTGGCAGACCACCGATCTGACCTTCACGAATCTCGCCGATCAGCTCACGCAGCTGGGTCTGGCACAGGGCAGCATAAGGGTCCGCACGTTCTCGCTGAATCCCGGAGCGCAGGTTGAGGTCGATACGCCCAACGGCTCCCTTACTGTCGTTCAGCCGGGAGATTTTCGCGTGGACTCCTACACCGGCAACGGCGGCACCGTCGTCACTGTCATCAGCGGACAGGTGCAGGTCACCGGTCCAGAGCTTTCGCAATACGTAAACGCAGGACAGTCGGTCCAGCTTGAGGGGACAAACCCGATACAGGCCGCATCGATCCAGCCGCCCGCGCCCGATGCGTTTGACAGCTGGTGCGTCGATCGCGACCGTCACATTCTGAATGCCCAGGCGGGACAGTACGTAGGCCGCAACGTGGTTGGCTATGACGATCTGGATGGATATGGCGCGTGGTCAAATGAAGGGGACTATGGGCCGGTGTGGTATCCAGCGCGCGTTGCCGTCGATTGGGTCCCCTACCGCTACGGTCACTGGGTTTGGGTGGGTCCGTGGGGATGGACGTGGGTGGAAGATGAACCATGGGGCTATGCGCCATTCCACTACGGCCGGTGGGCGTTTATCGGTTCGCGCTGGGGCTGGTTACCCGGACCAATCGTCGCTTATCCAGTGTGGTCCCCAGCCTTTGTCGCCTTTGCCGGCGGCGGAGGGTTTGCCGTTGGCGTGGCATGGTTCCCACTGGGACCGGGTGAGCCGTTCTACCCCTGGTACCACTGCAGCACCACATACATCCGCAACATTAACGTCACGAACATCAACATCACGCGCATCCGCAACGTGACGGTGGTGAACAACTACAACACGTTCATCAACCACGTAAATAACCTCAACGATGTCCACATCAACTACGCCAACCGCACGCGCGCGTTCACTGCGGTGAAGCCGGATGATTTTGCGTCTGCCCGTTCGGTGCACGAGAATCTGGTACACGTGGATCCGGCGCAGATCGAGCGAGCTCAGGTTGTTCCACATCCATCCATCTCGCCAACACTCGCAGCCAAGGTTCCTCGACCCGTGAATACTGTTCGCGTGCCAACCGCACGGCCTACATTACTGGTCCAGGGCGGTCGCGAGGAACAGGCACGCCCCGGCGCTCCGCTGCAGAATGTGCCGCGTGCGCAACCGCCAACTACTGTGTCGCACCCGCAACCACAGCCAGTCCCTCACACGAATCCACCAGTTCAGACAGGTACAGAAAAAACGGACAACTTCAACCGCCAGCCAGAGGAGCCGAAACCGCTGATCACGCGCAGTCAGCCGCCGCCTCAGCAACCAAAGTTCGAAGACAAGCAGAAGGCGATGGAAACGCATCCCGGCCGTCCACTCGAACCGCAGCAGATCGACAACATGCGCCAGGGGAGGCCTGCAGGTCAGCCGCAGGACAGGGAGTGGCCGTCTCACCCGCAGCAAGAGTCGCGCCCGTCTCCGCAGCCGCATCCATCATCACCGCATCACTAATACTTATCCCGTATATAAGGGCCGCAGTGCATAGCTGCGGCCTTTATGCTGCTCAGCGACCAATTTCACTTCGCTGCATCTTAACGAGGTGCCTCTGAAAAAACGTGAGATGCTTTCACTACGAGGGGAGGGCACGATCATGTCTGACGAAATCGCCAGTCTGTTTGCTCCGCTGGAGATGGGAAATATCACGCTGCCGAACCGCATTGTGGTCTCTCCCATGTGTCAATACTCCTCTGAAGACGGCTTTGCCAATGACTGGCATCTCGTTCACCTGGGCAGCCGCGCAGCAGGCGGCGCCAGCCTTGTCATCACAGAGGCAACCGCTGTGACAGCAGAAGGCCGCATCAGCCCGCGCGATCTTGGTTTGTGGAAGGACGAGCATATCCTGCCGCTCAAACGCATCGTCGATTTCCTCCATGGTTTGGGATCATTTGCCGGCATTCAGCTTGCCCACGCAGGCCGGAAGGCGAGCATGAGCCCGCCGTGGATGGGCGAGCGCATCATGACCGGGGCGGAAGGTGGATGGGACGAAGTGGTAGCTCCCAGTGCGATTCCATTCGCACCACATTACAAGCAGCCGCGGGAACTCGATGAGGCGGGAATCAATCAGATAGTCGAAGCCTTCGCGCAGGCGGCACGCCGCGCTCTCCTTGCCGGCTTCGACGTGATCGAGATTCACGCCGCGCACGGCTATCTGCTGCATGAGTTTCTGAGCCCATTAAGTAACCATCGCAGTGACATATACGGCGGTTCGCTCGAAAACCGCATTCGACCGCTTATACACGTCGTCGACGCCGTGCGCGATTGGTGGCCGGAGGAAAAACCGCTCTTTGTGCGCATCTCCGCCACCGACTGGACCGATGGGGGCTGGAACGTGCAGAGTTCGATCGCGCTCGCCGCGCAATTGCGCCTGCGCAAGGTCGATCTCATCGACGTATCTTCAGGCGGCCTCGTGCCCGGCGTGAAGATCCCCGTCGGCCCTGGATATCAGACGCATTTCTCCGAGCAGATTCGCAGGCACACCGGCGTCATGACCGGCACCGTAGGCATGATCACCGAACCCGCGCAGGCCGATCACATCCTGCGCACCGGCCAGGCCGATCTGGTTCTGATGGCGCGCGAATTCCTCCGCGACCCCTACTGGGCGCTGCACGCGGCGGACGATCTGGGACAGAAGATCGCATGGCCCGTGCAATATCTGCGCGCAGCCAGCGGCCGCGTTCCTTCACGCGAGCCGATCACCGCCGACGATGCTGAGTCGCTGCGTTTCGCTTAGGTCACGGTTTCTGTTGCAGAAGCATCCGTCGCGTGGCCTATACTTCTGTGAGTGGCCACTGTCGGGCCAGCCGGGTTTTCATGCAGAAGCAGAAACACGCCTCACAACGACCCTTGCATCGGGAAACGGAAACAACCGCCATTCCGGACAAACTGTACTTTCGCATCGGCGAAGTCGCCCGCCTGTGCAAGGTTCAGTCCTACGTCCTGCGCTTCTGGGAATCGGAATTTCCTCAGCTGAAGCCGAATAAGAGCGGCACCGGGCAACGCCTCTATCGCAAGCGCGACGTGGAAATGGCCCTGCAGATCAAGCGCCTCCTGCACGAGGAAGGCTACACCATCGCCGGTGCGCGCCATCTGCTGCAAACCGAAGGACGCGAGGCGCGTAAGGCGCACAGCTCACAGTCCGAGCTGCCCTTGAAACCCGAGGTCGCCGGACTGAAGAAAGACAAGAATGAAGCGAGGCTGCAGCGCCTGCGTAAAGAATTAAAGGAGTTGCTGGGCATGCTTTCCATATCGCCGGCTCCAGCTTCGCGCGAGCAAAAGGCAAAAAAGACAGCTCCAGCGGAACGTCCCAGCCTTTTTAGTGAATAAAAAAATTTACCGGCGCGACTGTGCGGCCAGCTCCGACTCGATGGAGCCATGCGTCATAAAGCGCTCCATCGCTGTCATGGCGCAACTCTGCCCGCAAAGGTGATACATGTCCGGGTTACGGCTTTCGGCCATGTTCCACGGCAGCAACGTAAAGCGTTGAGAGGGCTGGCCTTCGTCGAAGCAGGGAACATCCCCCAGCATCGCCATCCACCAGTGATTGGCTTCGCCCTTCTTCTTTCCACAGATATCGCAGGTAAACGCAACGTCCCAGACCATGGCACCACCTCCCGTGAAGCGGTTGTAGAGATACAGTACCCCAGAATGGCGGCAATGGATGTAAAAAGTTGCGCCAGGAATTTCTCTGATTATTGTCAGGAATCAGGCATAATCAAGCCGAGGGCAGCATCTAAGGGTCTTATGGTCTTTGGTAACGTTGCTATGCTGTGCCCCGATTGCTATTCCGACAAATTTCGTCTCTCCAGGCTTCGCCTGCGAGACATTCCCCTTCTTGTGGCATTCCAGTACCCCATTCGCTGCAAGAACTGCAGAACGCGCATTCATACGTCACTAACCCAGGCGATTGGGGTCATTCGCAAGCGCGAGACATCATCTCCGAACGAGACGTCATCTCCGAAGTGAAAGGGGCGCGAATCCAAACTCACGCCCCTGCCCTTGTTTCAGAACCGCTCTTATGCACTTGCGGCGGCAGCGTTGCGCGCCTGGCGGTTCCGCTCGACAGCATCAAGAGCGGACCAGAGTGCTCCCGCGATCTCTTCGACTGTATCAAGCGATTCCTGAGCAGCCTCCGGCGCCTTGGCCAGTTCATTCGCGATGAGCTTGCGCCAAATATCTGCGTGCAGAACGTCGGCGGTCTGGTGAAGCGTAAAGTAGCGGGCGGTCGTGGAATCGGCGCCATATCGATTCTTGAGCCCGGCCGCCTTCTCTTTGGCAATTGCCGGAACGCGCGATTCGTAAGCGTAGAACGCAGCCAGGGCCGCGGCGGTATTCCCTTCACGGGCAACGCGTTCGAATGAGGAGATCAGCCGCTGCGTTTCCGGTTGCAGCGTGCGCGCCTTTACTTCGCCTTCCGTTGCGCCCATCCCCTTGGCGAAATCCATCCATAGATCGCTGTGGGCGCGATCATCTGGCGCGCCAATGCCTTCTTCATCGGCAAGATTGGCTGCGATCATGCGCCGCGTACCGCTATCTTCGAGACGCGAATGCAGAGCGCTCAAATGAGAAGGAAAAGCAGATACGTGATGCCAGTATTCGGCGGCATATTCGCGCAGATCTTCGCGGGTCAACTCGCCCGCCGTCCATGCAGTGTAAAAGGGATGCTTCAGAAGGTTATAGCGCTCGATACGCTCTTCTGCCTGAACAAAAAACTCGCTTGCAGTGGTTTCCACGACAGTCTCCTCACGCTCAGTGTAAGTCAGAAACGGGTTGAAGCACTGTATAATTACAGGAAAGAACCTAGGTAACTTCGTCCTAAAATACTTTGTGTCGCGTTGCGATTTTACTCGTTCTACGCCCAGGAATGATTCCAAATCGCTCAGCACAGGACTTTAATTTCTAAACATAGAAGATAGCCTGTCGAATCAGGATGCAACAGTTGATCGCCATAAGTGCGCCAAAGTCGTCTAAGCCCCTGAAATTATTTAAGAAGCCCGGCCGCGATTCGTTGCTACACAGTTTTGTGTTAGCCGATCAGGCGCTGGTGAGCGGCAGTAACTTCTTACTTGGAGTCCTCCTTACCCGCAAGTTACCCCTCGACCAGGTCGGCCAGTATTGGCTCTTGATGGCAGTTGTATTCTTCGGCGGGACAATCCAGCTCGCGCTGATCGTGTCACCCATGATGAGCGTGGGGCCCTTACAGGATCGCTGGTCAGCAAAGGAATATTTGATCGGTGTAACGGCTCAGGAATATGCCTTTGTTTTCGCCTACTCCATCATCGCGCTCGGTGTGTTGTGCGGCTTGCGGCTCATCGGAGTCCATATCCCATCGGGCGTAATCATTCCCCTGCTTTGTGCAAACGCTGCCTATCTGCTCCAGGACTTCTACCGCCGCGCGCTCTTCTTCCAGAAGAAAGCGATGCTGGGCCTTTTCAGCGACACAATCAGCTATCTTGGCCAGATTGCCATTCTCTGGTTCCTTTTAACCAGGAGCCAGCTTTCACTATCATCCATTTTGTGGATCTCGGCGGCGACCTCGACTGTCGCGCTTCTGCTTGTAGTCTTCAAGCTCCCGATAGCTCGTTGCAGTATTGAGACACTTAGAGCAATTGCGATAAGAAACTGGGCCAGTGGCCGATATCTGTTAGGCGCCGCAGTCCTGCAATGGGGTTCGGGAAGTCTCTTTGGCTTGGTGGCGCCGGCATTTCTTGGGGCGGCAGTTGCAGGAATCATGAGAGCGTGCCAGTCGCTCGTGAACGCCACGAATATCTGGGTACAGGGACTGGAGAACAGCTTGCCCTCGCAGGCATCGGAACGATATCGCGCCGGTGGCCCAGCCGCGCTTAAGGCCTATCTCATGCGGGCGGAAACTCTTCTGGTTGGCGGAACCCTCGGATTGGCGTCGGCGGTGATTGTTGCCCCGAAGTTCTGGCTTCAGTTGTTATACGGCCATCGCTTAGACGGATACGGATTTCTTTTACAAGCCTATGCAATCCTGGCTGTATTCTCCGTAGCTGGCCTCCCGATCAGAGCCGGTCTTCGTGCCATCGAACGCACCAAGCCGGTATTCGTCGGTTACGTCGTCTCCACCATATTTTCGGCGATTGCCGCTCCACTGGTTCCGGGCTTGTTCGGCCTGAAAGGTGTAAGTGTCGCCCTGATATTTACGCAAGTGCTGACTTTGCCGATCCTGTTCGTTTCACTACGCCGTGGTTTGAACAACACAAAGGCGTGGGATGCAAAAGTCACCAGATAATCGCACTTAGATTGGTACCAGCCAGTCAGAATAAAGTGCTCTAGCCTCTCCCGGAAATCCGCCGCATCAAAGGCATCGCCGCGGAACGCTTGATAGCAAGTTGCAGTTTGCGCACCGACTTCTTCAGCGCCATCTTGGGACTGCGATGCTCATAGCGAACATGGGAGTAAGGCGTCTTCCTCAGCGTCTCCCAATACGCGGACTGGTACGGGTGTACCGTTGAGTACTGCCACGGCTTGAAGAGGCCGGTGAAATGAACAATGGCAGGACGCGTCGTCAGGCTTTTTTGTTCACGTCGTGATATGCCCATTGTTTCGTGATGTTCTTCGAAAAAGGGCTGGAACACATTCCACCGGTAAGGAAGCCGGAGAATGTAAGGGTGGAGCACAGCGTTGATCGCATCCTGATCGAGAAGTGTCAGCAATGACCCATTCTGGCGAATGTATTGCACCAGTTGCGGAATCGCATCGTGTTCCCGCCACCACTTCAGGTTCATCAGAATCACGCCCGTGTTGATATAGGGGCTGTCGGCCGGTATTCCAAAAATCTCCCTGCGATCGCTCATCGGATTTTCAACGCCGGCCAGCGCATATTGTGAAATATCGGTATTCCACAGCGGGCGCAGATCATCGCAGATCAATAAGTCGCAATCCAGATAAAGAACTTTCTCGATACTTTCATCAAGTAAATGCGCCGTGAAAATTCTGGCGTAAGCTGCCCAGGAGATATGGCCATACGTTGGGAAATCAGGATAGGTATCCGGACTGAACTCCTCGAACTCAACCTGTAAGTTAGGAAAGGTCGAGGACAGTTTTTGAAGCCTGGCAGTGTTCTCATCCGATACTTCAATCAATATGATAAGAGCCCGCAGAGACATATCCGAATGACGATCGACCAACGATTGGATCGTGACCGCTAAATGTTGTGAGTAGTTATCGTCAGTCGCGAATATGAGATACATCGAATTTATCTCGGGCATGCTTTTGGGGGCTCCAGTGCCTGGATTTGTGCGCTTGGACAACCTAAGCCCAATACCGTTCAACATATTGTTGACCTAACAGGGCGTTAAGGCATTGATTGACCTCATTGTTACGAGATCGCTTAATTCTTGAGGGTCTAAGTTAGAGTGTCCGAGACACTAACCCATACTGGTCCGGCGGGTACAGTCTC
>DATGAD010000311.1:0-3350 GCA_035313725.1 Alloacidobacterium sp.
GTGCTGAGTTGGCTGGGAGCAACTGAGGAAGCCTTACTGCACCTGAGCGTGCTCACCCTTGGAGAGATTCGCAAAGGTGTGGCAGCTTTGGTGCCGGGCAAACGGCGCACGCTTGTGGAATCTTGGCTGGAAATGGAACTGCAAGCGCGCTTTGCGGGAAGAATTCTGCCCATCGACGTAGCTGTCGCCGACCGATGGGGTGAGCTTGCCGCCGCGGTCAGAGCCAAGGGAGCTGCCTTATCAACCGTCGATGGCCTGTTAGCGGCAACTGCATTTCACCACAATCTTACAATTGTTTCACGCAATGTCCGAGATTTTGCGCACGCGCAGGTTCCCGTGTTCAATCCCTGGAAAGCATAGAGCACTGCTGGGGAAAATGGAATGCTATCCCCAATTTGATAAGCGGATATCGCAGCGACAGTAGCAGAGCGTGCTGTCGAGTCTTGCTAGCGTCGTCGACCTTGGGCCTACGGATCACGCCCGCGAATTCCACCGCGGACGCGACGATAGTTACTCCCGTCGAGGGCTTCGGAGCAATTCACAATTATGTTTGCGCGGTGCCTTTGCGGAATACCGTCGCAATGAATACCGGAAGGCAATTTGCAACGTACGCGGACCGGTTAAAGGATATTCGGTGCACGTGATGCACGTTGTGCACATGGTGCACGAGATTTGAGCAGCTCGCCTGTCATCGGAGTCACGATAGTCGCTCAGTGACTCCACGCTGGTGTGGAGCGCTCGTGCAGTGTGGTGGCCAGGAGATCCGGCGGAGAGAGGCTTTGCGCTAAATACTGCCACCCGACTTACCGTTGCAGTAAAATGCGCTTGCGACCATGGATCCCAAAACTAAGCAAAAGGTTCTGCGGCTACTGACCAACGGCATGTATATCCTCACATCTCGCAGCGCCAAGGGTTTTGGCGCTGCCACCATCACCTGGGTTTCGCAGGCTTCCTTCAAACCGCCGTTGCTAATGGTCGCATTACGAAAAGACGGCAGCGCGTTTCAGTGCGTCGTCGAAAGCCGCACCGCTGTCCTGCACGTGCTGGACAGCGGCCAACAGGACATCGCCCAGAAATTTTTCGCTGCGACCGAGGAATCCCAAGGACTGTTGAACGGCGAGCCGTACTCCAAAGGAACGGTAGGCGCACCGGTTCTGGAAAACCTCGGCGCCTATTTGGAATGTAAAGCTCTGGAAATTCTCGAAAAGCATGGCGACCACGCCATCGTGGTATTCGAAGTTTTGAACGCAGCGCTCCGCAGAGATGTAGTGCCGCTAACAGTTACAGGCTCTCCCTGGCAATACGGGGGTTAGTTGGGGTGACACGAGATCGCGCCAACTGAACTACGGGGTTATTCTTCGTCGAACAATTCAAGCGATCTGTCTTGCATCTTCCTCTGAGCCACCTGGCTGAGAGTGCGAGAACTATCTCTTAGATAACTCCCGATAAATGCTGCCAGCTCAACCGGTCGGTGCAACACCATCCAGTGCATTGATTCGACAATGCTTGCGCGGGAGAACCCGTTGCATGGCTGCACTCGGTCAAAACCCAGTCAGAGCAGCGTTCCAGCCCGTCTAACCCTAGCAAGCGATTTCGGCTTTCGTTTTGGATGCCATGCGGGTTCAAGCTTAGTGTTGCGTCCACCCATTGAGATCACCCGCGTTACCGGACATCTCTAACAACGCCGGCTCAGTCAAATCGTTTTTGGAACGAACTTCTGCGCTCACTCCGAAGAGCGTTTGGTTTCGTCCGATTTCTTTGGCCCAGTGTCGATGACCACGGCTCGCTTGCAATCGTTCGGTCGGTTTTTCAGTCCGACCCATACATCTCTTCGATCCTAAACTTCAGACCATGATTATTATTTCAAACTCCCTCTCGCAAGGGAGCGGGATGCCCATTCAAGTGGACGGCGTTCGAATGCACGCTATGTCCGGTACCGAGCTGTCCCGCGTTCGAACCGAATTTCACCAGATCTGCGTATTCCCAGCCGTTGCGCCACATCCAGTACAACCGCACTCCGAGTCTCCGGGCCATGGCCACCTTGGCGATGTTCCGTTGCCGCCGCATCGCCAGGTGCATGTACCGTTGCCTCCAGCCCGCATCACAACGCGCCGCCGCTTGAGCTGCTTCCACCAGCAAGAAACGCAACAGCGTGCTGCCTTGCTTGGTGATGCGGCCGAGCCGTTGATGACCGGCGCTGGAATCTTCCGCAGGAATCAGGCCGACATAGCTGCCGATCTGCTTGCCGCACCCAAACCTTTTCGGAGTTCCGATGATTAGACTGAAGGCCAGCGCCGTGATCGGTCCTACGCCGGGATGAGTCATCAGACGCGCGACTTCCGTCCGTTTCCTGGCTTCTCGCTCGATGGATCGAGTGAGTTCTTCGATCGTCGGGTTCATGCGGTCCAGCAGTTCCAGCAGATCCTTGCGGCGCCGCGAGGCCCACGGAGCTAACGGAAGTTTTTCCAGCTGGGCCCGCCCTTGCTCGTTCCACAGCTTCTTCTTCCGCCGCTGGCCTTCGTTCATCGCCAGGGCCTGTAGCTGGTTCATAATCCGTGTTCGCATCCCGACCATGCGGTGTCGATGCCACAGCAGTTGCCGCAGATCACGGTTCTCCGGACTCGGAACCCATATCCGGGGAAAGTTATCTTCCAGTAGCAGCTTCAACAGAAGTCTGGCATCGTTGGAATCGGTCTTCTGCTTGCGGACTCGTCTGGTCTTAATCTCCGCTGCATTCCCGATCCACAGTTCGATGCCCAGCTCTGCCAACAGCCGCTCGAACCAGCGTGAATACCCGGTGGCCTCCATCCCCACACGCACGCTAGCCGCTCTCGATTGCAGATCCCGATAGAACTTCTCTGCTTCTCCATCACTGTGGTTCAATCGCCGTTCGCCGCACTCTCCTGTTTCGGTGTCAGCAAACGCGATGTACTGGTCGCTCGGGTGACAATCCACGCCTATAATCAGCATGTCCGGCTCCTTTCTCCCGAGCCCATGGTTCTCGACAAACCACAGTCTACTCGGGTCTAAGGAGCCGGCGTCGTTATGCAATCATGTGCCGTACCAGGACTCTACACGCCCGGCTTGCGCGTTTGATCCTGGCAGCGGGATTGTCTCAGTTGGTACGCCAGTCGCAGTTAGCCGTCGGCAGCCAGCCCCTTCGCCGTGATTGAGAGCATGGCCACAATGGTGATGGGCACGGTGCTTTTAGAGCGCCGCATATATCAGTCCGGCACCTGCTGCTGCCGGAACAAGAGAAAGGATGCGAATCACGAGAGGCGTAAGCCGCTTCACCCACCACGTCCCGTAGGCACGATGCCACCGGATCGGGGCGACCATGACCAGCAGCG
>DATGAD010000312.1:0-2658 GCA_035313725.1 Alloacidobacterium sp.
GAAGGCGAAAGTTACCACGCCGGATGTTCTGTTGCAGCCGCACTTCGCGTCGCTGGAAATGAACTTCTACGGAGGCTCGCAATTCCCCGCGCAGTACAAGGGAGATGCCTTCGCCGCCGAACACGGTTCATGGAACAAGGCCAACCGCGCCGGCTATGAAGTCATCCGCGTGCCGATGAACAATGGCAAAGCCACTGGCGAGTACGAGGACTTCCTCACCGGATTCACGACGGCTGACGGCCACGTCTGGGGACGCCCCGTAGGGGTGACGTTCGGCGACGATGGCTCACTCTTTGTCACGGATGACGGCTCAGGATCGATCTGGCACGTCACTTACGCCGGCAACTAGTCTACGATTCTCTCCCAGTGCTCTTCCCTTCCGTTCTGCGTCGAATCAGAATAGTGAAGGGAGGAGCACATCGTGGCTGCCACTGAAGATTTTCCCTACGAAACCCGGCTCAACATTCTGCATGAGCCCCTTGAAGTGATTGACGAAAAGGCCCTGTCGAGCGGCTGCACATACAAGTGGTTCAATCAGACCCTTTGCCAGGTAAACGACTCGGTTGTCCGCCTCGGGGTGATCGAGGGTGAATACCACTGGCATAAGCATGACAACGATGACGAGTTCTTCTATGTCGTCGAAGGCGAACTACTCATCGATCTCGAACATCGCTCGATCAGCCTTCAGCCAAGACAAGGCTTTGTGGTTCCGAAGGGAGTTGTGCACCGCACGCGAGCTCCGAAACGAACCGTCATCCTGATGGTGGAAAATGCCGGGATCATTCCGACAGGCAATTAGCCATCAGTCCTCGACAAGACGTAGAAAAGGCCGCCATCATAGGCGGCCTTTCTGTTTATTTTCGGATCTGCTTAATTTACGCCGCCACCTGCTGCGGTTCCACTACCCACGCTGGCAAGCTGCTGCATCGTCTCCCGCAGATACTTGTGTGGATTGACCGGCGTGTTACGAATGCGGACTTCATAGTGCAGATGCGGACCAGTGCTGCGGCCGCTTGTGCCGACGTATCCGATGATCTGGCCGCGCGTGACCTGCTGGCCTTCGGTCACAGCGAAGCCCGAAAGATGCCCGTAACAGGTCTTGACGCCATAACCGTGGTCGATGACGATCTCACGTCCATAACCCGAAGCGCGGTCGGCCATTTCGACGGTGCCGTCTGCGGTCGCGCGAACCGGCTCACCAAATGTTGACGAGATATCGACGCCGGCATGAAAGGCGCCTTCACCGTTGAATGGATCTTCACGCTCGCCAAACGAACTCGTCACCGGACCGACAACAGGCCACAACGAGGGCGCATTGGCCATGCTCAGAGTATCGTCCAGACTTCCAAACGGATGACGCGTGCTGAGACCGAACGACTGATAAACCTGACCCGAAAGGGCCTTGCGGCGCAAAGCGTCCAGCTGATCAAGCGATTGCGTATAGGCCTGCTGGCTGAAACTGTCTGGGTTGTCGGTGAGCACAGGTACGGCGGCTGTTGCTGTTGACTTCGCCGTTTCCAGTTTGTTCTGCCGCAGACCGTAAAGGGCGGTGACTTCATTTGCGAGCGAGCCCAGGGACGCGGCCTGTACTTCCTTCTCGTGCGCGACCTGCTCCATATGGGCATAGTCTTTGCGGAGAGCTTCACGCTGTGAACGCACCTGATTGAAGCTGGCAGTCTTCAGCAACATGCGGGTATAGGAACCCGCCATGCCAGTGATGGTAAAAGCACCTACAATTGCCGCCGCCACGAAGACGTACGCGTAGTGCAGAGGAACGGGAATCTTTCTGAGCCGTCCATCCTCTTCGCGGGCAACAAAAATAATGTAGAAGCGTTTACGCACAACCCTACTCGTCTGAGGAACTTAACCCCTCGAAAACCTTTTCGCCTGGCAAATACACATGACGAATCTGTGACCATCGCTGAAACAGGTTTTCGGGTATTCTCTGAAGACCCTATCAGGTTGACGAATATGGGTCAACCAAAGTTTGGCGAATGGTTCCCAATCGCAAACAACTTTGGTAACTCTTACTGTCCACTCACCCGCACAAATTACACGCTTGGATGCATGACGTACCAGATTTGTGAGAGCAGGGGTATGCTGGACACCGTGTCCGCCAAGCGAAAATCCCTGCCGCCAGCAGGCGAAAAGGCGCTGGTTGCTGCCATCCGGGAGCGCGCAGCGACCCATAACCCCTTTGTGCGGCTAGGCATTGGAGACGATTGCGCGGTCTTGCGCCCTCCACCGGGCAGCGAAATCGTTGTCACCACAGACTTGTCTCTGGAACAGGTCCATTTCCGGCGGGACTGGCACGCACCCGAATCGGCTGGCCACCGATGCCTGGCGCGTGGCCTGAGCGATCTCGCGGCCATGGGTGCGCAGCCCATGGCGGCATTCCTTTCGCTGGCTGTCCCGATTGAACTGACAGGCGCGGACCCGGGACCAAGCTGGCTGGACCGCTTTCTGAACGGGCTGCTGGCGCTCGCCGACCAGCACCATGTTCCGCTCGCCGGCGGCGATACGGCACAGTCGCCTCTTTTTGACGAAGCAGGCTCGAAGCAAACGGGCATGGTCGCAGCAGACATTGTCCTCGTGGGATCAGTTCCAAAGGGCCGTGCTCTTCTTCGATCCGGCGCGAAAGCGGGTGACTTTCTCTAC
>DATGAD010000313.1:0-10973 GCA_035313725.1 Alloacidobacterium sp.
CCGTCATCACGCCAAAGAGCGCGATCACCAGGCCGCCAAGCGTCAGAAAAAGCGAGGTCGTCTTCCAGAGCGATCCGTTGCCCGGAAGCCCCGTCTGCATGTTGCCGACATACGTCATGCCGCACGAAATCAGCGCGAACAGCAGCAGCGTACCAGCCAGAATGTAGAGATTGCGCGCCATGACTAAACCTATGCTAACGAATCAACGCTTGTGAAAGAAATCGCTGACCATGGCAATGTCCTGCGTCACGCGATACGGCGGCAAGCTGCCGAGAAAGACGCGCCCATATCGTTGCCGCTGAATGCGCGGGTCGAGCAGCATCAACACGCCGCGGTCTTCAAGCGAGCGAATCAATCGCCCGAATCCCTGCTTCAACGTAATCACGGCAGACGGCACCTGATACTCAAAGAACGGACTGCCTCCGCCCTCTTCAATCGCACGCATGCGCGCCTGCACCACAGGATCAGTCGGCACCGCGAACGGCAGGCGATCAATGATGACGCAGCTCAGCGCCTCGCCTTGCACATCCACGCCCTGCCAGAAGCTCGACGTGCCAAAGAGCACAGCATTCGGCGTGTTGCGAAACTCCTCCAGGAGAGCTTTGCGCGGCGCGTTGCCCTGCAGCAGCAGCGGATACGACAGCTCCATCAAAAGCCGCTCATAGATATCGCGCATCTGCTGATAGCTGGTGAAAAGGCAAAAAGCACGCCCCTCAGAAAACTCCAGCACCCGCCGAATCTGCTTCGTCGCCTCGTCCTGAAAATTGGCGTCGCGCGGATCGGGCATGTCGGGAGGCAGGTAAAGCAATGCCTGCTCGCCATACTTGAAGTGCGACGGCACCACAAGCTCCCGCGCATCCTGCATACCAACGCGCTTGCGGATATGCTCGAAGCCTCCCTGCACTGTGAGCGTTGCCGAAGTCAGAATCACGCTGGGGAAATTCTCAAAGAGCAGCTCGTTCAGCAATTGCGACACATCAATCGGCGTTGCCTGCAGATACGTATTTCGACCCGCCTCCCGCGCGCGTCCGGCATTGCGGCGCTCCAACCAGAAGACCGTATTCCGATCATCGGCTTCCATCAGGAACTTAAGGTGCTCGCGAATATCCGCGGTGCGTTTCTTCAGCCCCGGAGCCTCTTCCACTCCGCGCACATGTTCCAGTTCGCCTTCGAGCCGGTGCAGCGCGTTGAGCAACGCAATGTAGAGATCGCCCTGCGTCTCCAGAAATTCTTCGCGATTGCCAAACTGCATGCGGCCCTCGCCGCTCACGCCCATCGGCAACGCGCCAAAGAACATGCGCGCCCGTTCGCGCAGTAGCTGCGAGGCAGACTGCAAGCCACTGCTCAACGCCTGCTTCGCCCGCAGCATCGTCTCCAGATCGCGCGCCAGTTCCTCAAAGCGAACATTACTCAGGCTTATCCCAAAGTAGCTCGATGCCACGTCTTCCAGCTCATGCGCCTCGTCAAAGATTACGGCCGCCGCTTCAGGCAGCACACCCGCATCCGGCGCAGCCTTGGCCTGCTGCTTGATCGCGAGATCGGCAAAAAAGAGATGGTGATTCACGATGACAACATCGCTCTCCGCCGCCTTGCGCCGCATCTCCGTAATGAAGCAGCGCTCGTAATTCGGGCAGCTTTGTCCCAGGCACGCATCGCTGCGCGCGTCGAGCTTCGCCCACACGGCGCTCGTTTCCGGCAGCGAATCGATCTCTGCACGATCGCCGGTCTCGGTCGTCTTCTCCCATTCAGCGATAGCGCGATATTGCTCGATCTCCTCCAGACCATTCAGAATCGGCTGGTCGCGCAGCGCATAGAGCTTATGGCGGCACAGATAATTCGCGCGCCCCTTCATATAGCAAATGCGAAGCGGCCCCAGCAGCGACTCAAGAAACGGAACATCCTTGAAAAAGAGCTGCTCCTGAAGATTCTTCGTCCCCGTTGAGATAATCACCCGCTGCCCCGTGCGCAGCGCAGGCAGCAGATACGCCAGCGTCTTGCCGGTTCCCGTACCGGCTTCGACAATCAGGTGCTTGTGCTCCTTTAGAGCCCGCTCTACAGCCTGCGCCATCTCCAGCTGGCCCTCGCGAAACTCATAGGGAATGCTCGAACGCGACAGCACGCCTCCGGGAGCGAAAAAATCATAGAGCGAGGGCAGCGAAGGCACAGTTTGGGCTACAGATGACATAAGGCGAAATTACGGCGAAGTCTGGTTTCTATAATAGACAAGTGTTCGCCTTTCCAGCGCGTCACTGAGGAGAAAGACTTTGAATGCCAAGAAACGTGCGACGCGCAAGACAAAATCCATATCGGCGAACAGCAACGCACCCGTCTTCGCCATCGTAGGCCGACCCAACGTCGGCAAGTCCACTCTTTTCAATCGTCTTACGGGCACACGCCGTTCCATCGTAGGCGACGAGCCGGGAATCACCCGCGACCGCATCTACGGCGAAGTCCAGTGGAACGGCCACGTTGCCCGCCTGGTCGATACCGGCGGTATCGTTCCCGACGACGAAGCCCTGATCCCGGCAGAGATTTTCCGTCAGGCACGCGTCGCGTTCGATGAGGCTCAAGCCATCGTGATGGTAGTCGACGGGCGCACCGAGCTCGCTTCACCCGACATCGACCTCGCGCGCCTGCTGCAAAAGACCGGCAAGCCGCTCTTTCTTGTCGTCAACAAAATCGATACAGAAGCTCTCGATGCGGGAGCGGAAAACTTCCGTCGCCTCGGAATCAAGAATCTCGTCGCCGTCTCAGCCGAGCATGGCCACAACATCGGCGATCTGCTCGATGAAGTCTTCGCCGTGCTCACTTTTCCGGAAGCCGAAGAAGAAGCCGTCGAAGTTCCTGAAGAAAAGTCAGCGGATGAGGCAGAAAAAGACGCTCCGCACCGCACCCACGGCGAATTCCAGCAGCACGAAACACGAGTCGCCATCATCGGACGCCCGAACGTCGGCAAATCCACGCTTCTGAATGCCATGACAGGCTCATCGCGCGCTATCGTCTCCCCCATCGCAGGCACCACGCGCGATGCAGTCGACGAAGTCATCGAGCATGCAGGCCAGCAGCTTCGCATCGTCGACACCGCCGGCATTCGACGCAAAGGCAAGACGCACCTGATGGCAGAAAAAATGTCCGTCGTGATGGCCCGTAAGCATCTCGAAGCCGCTGACGTGGCGATCCTCCTCATCGATGCGACGGAAGGCGTCACTGCGTCGGACGCCACCATCGGAGGCTACGCGCACGAGAGCGGCCGCTCTGTCGTCATTGTGGTAAACAAGTGGGATCTGGTGACAACAAAGCGTACCGACGACAAGCCGCCGGCAGACCGAGCCATCTTTGAAGAACAACTCCGACGTACGCTGAAGTACCTGAACTACGCGCCAGTACTCTTCGTCTCAGCGCTGCAAGGCACGAATGTCCCTCGCATTCTCGATAGCGTAATCCGCGTAGCCGCAGAGCGCCGCAAGCGTGTCTCCACTGGCCAGATGAACCGCTTCCTTGAACGCGTCGATTTCCAGCGCGCCAGCGTGCCCATGGCGAAGAGAGTTCGCATCTACTACATGACGCAGGCAGCCGTTGCGCCACCCACCTTCGTTCTGTTCACGAACCGGCAGGTAGAGCTGCATTTTTCCTTCGAGCGCTTCCTCGAAAACCAGATACGCGAAGCTTTCGGATTTGAAGGCTCTCCCATCTGGTTCAAAGTGCGCGCAAGGAACAAAGAAACCGAGTAAGCAATCTGTTCCCAAGGGTACGAGGAAGAACAATGAAGTTGCCAAACGGACAGCTTGCGATCGTCGACATTACAAAGTTGAGCGAATACTGCCTGAGCACAAAGCATCTTCGCGGGCGACATAAAGCCCGAGTCTTTGCTTCAGCATTGTCTATGAATGAGACAGATGCAGCGAAACTTCGCGATGCCTTACTACTGGCGGCTAGGACCGAAGAAGCCGAAATAAGTGCTTCCGATGAGTACGGGACTCGATACATAATTGACTTTGTGGCTCATCACAAGACCAAATCTGCCGGTGTCCGCAGCATCTGGATCATCCGAAGCGATGAAGAACTTCCACGCTTCGTTACTTGCTACATACTCATCGCATGAGGTTTGGAATGCCTGATATCGAACTCTTAGCTGCCGTTGCGCTGCTCAAAGATCTGCCCAAGCATGGTCTCGTGCGAGGGCAGGTCGGCACAGTGGTGGAATTATTGTCGCCATCCGCAGTCGAAGTTGAATTCAGCGATGATGAAGGAGTATCGTACGCTCTCGTTCCATTACGCATGGAAGAGTTGATACGTCTTCATCATCGCCCAGTGGATAAAGTGGCATAGATTAACTTACTCCGTCCGCAGCGCATGCATCGGCTCGGTATTCGCGGCCCTGCGTGCCGGCAGAACAGCTGCGACAAACGCGGCAGCCAGCAATACCAGCGTCGCAACAACGAGCACTCGGGGGTCATAGGGCTTGATACCGAAAAGCTGGTTCGCCATCGCGCGTCCGCCCAGGATCGTTGCCGGAATGCCGATTGCGAGTCCGATGACGACTTGCAGAAACGCGCCCGCCAGCACCAGTTTCAACACCGCCGTGCGATCCGCGCCGAGCGCCATGCGAATGCCAATCTCGCTCGTGCGCCGCTCAACCGAGTAGGCTGTTACTCCATAGAGGCCGATCGAAGCCAGCATCAGCGCCAGCACTCCAAAGAGCGACGTCAGCTGCGCAATCATCCCCTGCTGGTTAAAGTTACCCTGCACCTGCTCGGCAAAGGTCTCGAAATCAATGACCGTCAGGTCAGGATTCACCTGGGCAATCGCATGCCGCACCTGGGACTCCAGCCCCGGTACATAACCAGTAGTGCGCAATTCAATCGCGCCCATTTTGGTGTGGGAAACAGTCTCGAAGCTCCCCATGTCGGGATCATCGTATTTCGCCCATTGCGGCGCTGCTACAAAGAACATCGGCGGAATTTTCCTTGGGGACTCCCGATATCGCGCGTCCTCAGTCACGCCGACGATCTCGTAATTTACCGTCGTCTTCAAATCGAGCCTGAAATGCTGGCCAATCGCGTTGCCGTCCTTGAAGAACTTGTTCGCAAAGGTTTTGTTCACCACTGCCACCAGACGCCCCGCCGATGTGTCCGCCTCAACAAATTCCCGGCCCTGAATAATCCTTGTACCGATCGTGTCGAAATATCCGGCGCTTGTCCTTACCCACGAAGCGTTGTTCTCGTCGCTTCCCGGCGGCGGCGGAGCCTGCCCCTCGATGTAGACCCCGGTACCCCAGTTGTTGCCTTCCATCGGACTGTACAGCGAATACGCAACGCTCTTCATACCCGGGATTCCGGCAAGCAGATCGTGCAACTGACGGTAGAACGCATCCATTTGTTCCGGCTTATATCCGGCCATCAGCGGGTCAATGTGTACTATGTAGCGATTGTTCGTATCGAAGCCGAAATTCTGATGCTGCATGTTGCGCAGGCTCTGTGTCAGCAATGCAGCGGCGCACAACAGTACCAGCGAAACCGCCGCCTGCAGAACCACGAGCGATTTCTGCGTAATCGAACTTCCCTGCCCCGTCGAACGGTTCGCTCCGCGCAACGCGTCAATCGGATTCGCATGCGCCGTCAGCCATGCCGGAGCTACGCCGAACAACACTCCCGTCAGCAGCGACACGCCAAAGGCGAATCCCAGCACCGGAAGAGAAGGCGTCGCTTGAATCGGAACGTAGTCCTTATGAAACGCGAGATGCAGAATCAGCTTCGTTCCACCATAGGCGAATATGAGGCTCACCAGGCCACCCAACACGGCGAGCACCACGCTTTCGGTCAGGGCCTGCCGCACCAGCCTTGCCCGCGGCGCGCCCAGCGCCGACCGCACTGAGGTCTGCAATTTGCGCGTCGTCGCGCGCACCAGCATCAGGTTGGCCAGATTGGCGCAGGCAATCAGCAGCACGAAAGATGAGATCCACATAAGCAGATGCAACCCATCCTCATATTCCTGGCGCAACGTCTGCACGCCGCTGCCTCCAGGGGCAAGGTGCAGCGTCTGTTTCGGAATCAGCGATTTCGATTGCTCCTCGACCTTGCTCACTGGGCTCATCAGCCATTGGCGCAGCTGCACTTGCATCCGGGCTTCCATCTGCTTGATGTTTGCGCCGTGCTTCACGCGGCCAATGAGGTTGAGCCATTGCAGTTCGGGTCGATCCCGGACCACAAACGCATCAATCTGCGGCTCGCTCGATATTGGGAACCAGAACGACGGAGGATCGCTCTCAACCTGCTCGCCGTAATAACCCGGTGGAGTTACGCCGACCACAGTATATGGCTGCCCGTTGACATTGAAGCTCGCTCCAATGACCGAAGGATCCAGCCCGTACTTCTGCTGCCAGGTGCGAAAGCTCATCACTACAACCGGAGCAGCGCCAGTCTTATCATCCGAGGGCTGCAGCAGCCGTCCGGCATATGCGCTGATTCCAAAGGTGTCGAAGGCATTCCCGGAAACAATCTCGCTGTTGAAGCTTTCCGCCGGATGATCGCTCCCCTGGCGGCGCACACTGATCTTGCTCCGACCGGCTTGAAACGCCGCCATCTGCTTGAACTCAGGATTATTGTCCCGAAACATCTTGTACTGGTCATAGGAGAAGAGCGACCAATCATCCCGCATGCCGCCGTTGATGCAGCAGTCCTCTTGATCGCCTACGCGCCACAACTCATCCGGGTTCACCACCGGCAGCGACTTCAACAGCACCGCATGCACCAGCGTAAAGATGGCGGTCGTCGCACCAATGCCAAGCGCGAGCGTCAGAACCGCCGTTGCGGTAAACCCTGGAACCTTGCGAAACTGCCGCAGCGCGTACCGAATATCTTCAAAAATTGCCCGCATGAATCTCCTTACGGCGTAAACGAATCGATAGTTCCGCTATCCACTAAACTATAAGAGCTGTCATCCTGAGCGTAGCGAAGGATCTGCTTCTATTCGCTCCGCAGCGTCTTCGCTGGATCAATCGACGCCGCCCGCCGCGCCGGAACCAGCCCCGCCAGCCCGCCTATCGTGATCAGCGCAGCCATTGCCACCATAAGCGACGAGACGACTCCTCCACCAAACGAGGTGAACACCTGCTTCAACATCGACGCGGCAAAGAACGACATTGTGATACCAATCGCCAGCCCAATGCCAACCCATGCCAGCGCACTCTTCATCACCAGCCCAACCACTTGTCCGCGCTGCGCACCCAGTGCCATGCGGATACCAATCTCATTTGTGCGCTGCTCGGTTACATAACTGATCAGCCCGTAGATTCCAACCAGCGCCAGTACCAGCGCCAATCCGGCAAAGGCCGTCAGCAGCCACACGATCAGCCGCCTCGACGCCATCGAAGCATCCACTCGCGACTCCAGCGTGCCGACATTGAATGCCGTCTGCGCCGGATCGACAGCGGCAATCGCGCGGTTCAAAGCCGATGTCAGGGCGATTGGGTCTCCATCCGTGCGCAACGCAAAACTCGCTATCCCATTCTGTGACTGCGAGTAAGGATAGTAGCGCATGCCATCGCTGACGTCTTCTTCCAGAGAATCAGGCCGCACATACGCAACCACGCCCACAACTTCAGCCCACTGCTTATCAGGACCGAAAACCGCGCTCATGTGCTGCCCAAGCGGATTCTGACCCGGCCAGTATTTCTTTGCCAGCTTCTCGTCAATCACCACTACCGGCTGCGTGTTCGAGCGGTCTTCTGTGCTGATCCAGCGCCCCGCGAGCAGAGGAATCTGCATCGTCTTGAGGTAGTCGGCCGTGGCAAAACTCAACTGGCTATGCGGCCCCGGATCGTTTGGCCCCAAAGCTTGGCCCTTGATGGAGAACGAGCTGGACCCATCCTGATTGCTGAAAGGCAGAGAAGTCGTTGCCGCAGCCGCTTTTACGCCCGGCTGCGCTTTCAAATTATCCAGTACCGCATTCACGAAGCTTCCCTGCCGCTCGAAGTTGTTCTTATAGCCCTCGCCGGAATAAACAACCACGCCAGTCAACACGCCATGCGGATTGAATCCCGGATTGATCTGCTGCATTTGCTTCAGGCTCGCCAGAAACAGCCCCGTACCTGCCAGCAGCACAAACGCCATCGCTACTTCGCCGATAACGAACGCGCTGCGCAGCCGTTGCTTGTCTACACCGGCAGTGGTGCTGCGCCCACCATCATGCAGTTCCAGCCGCTTCTGCGTGCGCACCATCTTTACCGACGGACCAATGCCGGCGATCAAAGAGGTCAGCAGACCCGTCACCGCCGTAAAGGCCAACACGCCCAACGACACTTTGATTGTGTAGCCTTCCGCTAGACTCTGCGGCACCAACCATAGCAGCATCCTGCCAAAAGCAGGCCCCAGCGCGATGCCAATCAGCGTCGCCAATCCGGCGAGCACCAGCGTCTCGGTCAACATCTGCCGCACCAGCCGCCATGCGTTCGCACCCAGCGCCGTGCGAATGGCAAACTCCTTCGTCCGCGACGACGCTCTCGCCAGAAAGAGCCCAGCTACGTTCGCCGAAGCAATCAGCAGTACTAGCGCCACCACCGCGAATAAAACATAGAGCGGCTTACGCAGAGGTCCAGCGGCAAACTCCGTCAGCGGAGTCGCTGCCATTCCCCAGTTCGACCGAAGCGCAAATCCCTTCCCGCCCTCACGCGTATATTCCTCACGCGACTTCGCAGCCAGACCAGCGTTGAACTGTACAAAATCCACCCCAGGCTGCAATCGCACTACAGCCGACGACCCCTCATTGAAGCGATTGTCCAGATCGTATTCGTTCGGCTCGAGTCCCATCGGCGTCCAGACTTCCTTGCCGCGTGGCCAGTCAAAATCGCTGTGCATCACACCAACTACGCGATAGGGCTTCTGGTTCAGCATCACCGTTTGCCCAACCACATTGCGGTCGCCGCCAAAGTTCTTTTGCCACGCGCCGTAGCTGAGTACGGCCACGCTGTTCGCGCCCTTCTGGTCCTCTTCCGCAGTGAATGTCCGCCCCAGAACCGGCCGCGCCCCAAAAACGTTGAACCACTGCCAGGTCACCTGCGACCCATCCAGATGCTCGGTCCGGCCATCGCGAAGAATGTTGTAGCTGTCGCCGCGCTCAAGCGCCGCAGCCTGCACCTGCTCTTTGAGTGCAAGCGCATCGGCAAAATCAGGAACCGAAACATAAGGAAAATCGAGCCCAAGGTTGGCATATTTCGTGCGCATGATGCCCACGCGCTCCGGCGCATCCACACCCGAAGGATGCATCAGGACCGCATGAATCACGCTGAAGATCGCTGTATTCGCCCCAATACCGAGCGCAAGGGTAACAATCGCAGTCACCGCAAACCCGGGAGCCTTGCTCAATTGCCGCAACGCAAAACGGAGATCCTCAAAGAAAGTCATGCGAACACCTCACCATGTGAAGTGTCCGCACACAGTGGGCCAATCCCAAAGGGCATATATCTATCGAGAAATGAGCTAGTTGGAGAGGTCCCTCGGAAACGCCGTAACTCACCGCCTGTCCAAATCCGGACGAGCCTGTTCATTTCCGGTCAGAACTAGTTAATCGGCGAGACGATAGCGTTCGCTAAATTGAGAAACTCAAAATTTGCACGAAATGGCGCCGAAGGCGCGCCCGCATGGATGGCAAATCCTCACCAGACTAGAGGCGGTTCACTCAATGGAGGCAGTGGCGGCAAAGGCGGCTCAATCCTTACGCCAACCAGTTCCTCGTCCGGGGGAGGCTCCATCAAATCACCAAGTCCCTTGTAGCGCGAGCCATAGAAATACGCCGCATATGATTGCTTGAAGACGGCAGTCGTCCCGTATACAGCAATCATCGCCACCAGATAAACGGCAAGCAGCACCAGCGCCATCGCCGCTACAATCGCCACAAAGACAACTCGCAGACCAATCCCGCCACCCCACATCGCGCGATATAGCCCGAAGCCCACAGCCAGCCCGCTCATGCCGCCAACGGCCAGAATCAGGAAGACGCCGATCATCAGCACCCAGCTGATGCCCAGAGCCACCACGAACCGAAGCAGCATGTAAACCACGAACGACCCAAAATCCTCTCGTATCAGCGCCACAAACCTGCTGAACGCGCCTTCAATCGGCGCATCCTCAATGGCTATAGGAGGCAGCACAAAATCCTGCAGAACCGCATCCACGACCATCCACAGCAGCCCAACCAGAAGGCATATGCCGATAAAAGGAAGCATCGACGCCAGCATCGGCCACGGATTGGCATTGGGATTCGGTCCATGCGTGCCCAGCCGCACTGCCGCCTTCAGCATGTGGATAAAAAATGGCCCCGCGGTCGCCGCCAGTAGAACCAAAAAGACCAGCGAAGCCAGCAGCACCACGCCGAAATAGCGCCACGTCTTCCGCCCATATTTCGACCAGGCCTCACGCACCCTGCCCCGCCGAAACACGATCAGATCAAAAAGCGTGAAGCGGAGACGGCAGAACAGATACGTCGACAAAACCCACACCACCAAGCCAATCAGCCCCAGAATCGCCAGGACAACGAATCCGGCTATGGCACCGGGCAAGGCAAACGCAAGCCCGCTCGTGCCAGCGCCCGCAAAATTCATCGGCGCGCGATGCCGGATCGCAGCTCCTGCCGCAGCCTGCGCCCCTTGCAATGGATAGGAAACAATGACGGAGTAAAAGCCCGGCTGCGTCAACGCGGCTACCAGCGCAATCTTCAAAAAAAATCCGAGGCGGAAAGGAGCGGCCATAACTTCGCGCAGCCGCCGGAAAGCAGGCCCAAGAGCATCAGCAGGAGAAAGTTTCGTCATGCGTGCCATGAGGTTACGGCAACTCACGTCGCATTCGCAATGCAAAATGAGGCCCTGAAAGCTCCATCGCCTAAAATGGGAAAAGACCCCATGACCAACATTCGCCCCGCTGCCGCAGCCGATGTTCCGCTCATCTTCACCCTCGTGCGCGGACTAGCCGAATACGAAC
>DATGAD010000314.1:0-27625 GCA_035313725.1 Alloacidobacterium sp.
GCCCGACTGAACGCGGAACGCCACATTCTGATGAATGCAGGACGTTAGACAGACCCCGTTTCAGCGAAACTGCACCGTATCAAGCGACCAGCGGGAGCGACAGGAAGACTAAGTTATCGCATAGCGGCAGGATGGCGCCGAAGGCGCGCCGCCCAGACGGCGAGTCTAAAATCAAGAGAGTGCAAGTCTCCGATTTCAACTTCCACCTTCCCGAAGAACTCATAGCCCAAAAACCCCTGGAAGACCGGGCAGGAGCGGGCATGCTCACGCTCAACCGGCAAACTGGCGAATACGAAGACCACCACTTTCGCGAATTCCCGGAGATGCTCCGTGAAGGCGACGTTCTGGTGCTCAACAACAGCCGGGTCATACCAGCACGCCTCTTCGCCCACCGCGCAGGATTGCACACGCAGGAAGGCCACAAAACATCCGGACGCATCCAGGTCCTGCTGACTGAGCAGATCAGCGACTGGGAATGGAAAGTCCTGGCGCGACCCGGACGCAAAGTGCTGACCGGGGAAAAGTTGAGCTTCGGCGACAACATCCTGCACGCCGAAGTGATCGCCCACGGAGAATTCGGCGAGCGCACGATATGCTTCGAGCCAGTCGCCGACTTCTATGGGGCGCTGGAAAAGCTGGGCCACATGCCGTTGCCACCCTACATCCATCGCGAGGACGAAGCCACAGACCGCGACCGCTACCAGACGGTCTACGCCGACGCGCGCGGATCGGTCGCCGCACCCACCGCAGGACTGCACTTTACCCCGCAAATTCTGCAGCAAATACGCGAAAAAGGCGTCCAAATTGAGTACATAACGCTACACGTAGGACTCGGAACCTTCCAGCCAGTGCGAGTCGACAAGATAGAAGACATCCACCTCCACACTGAGCGCTACACGCTGCCCGAAGCAACCGCAGAAGCAGTCAACGCAGCAAAGCGTGAAGGCCGCAGAGTCGTAGCAGCAGGCACGACCACCGTTCGCACGCTTGAACACTGCGCAAGCATCGCGCACAACGAAAATCTCGAACCACACACCGGAGCAACAAACATCTTCATCTCGCCCGGATACAGGTTCCAGATCGTAGACGCACTGCTGACCAACTTCCATCTGCCCCAATCGACGCTACTGATGCTGGTAAGCGCCTTCGGCGGACGCGAACAAGTACTCAACGCCTACAAACACGCCGTCGAATCTGGCTATCGCTTCTTCTCCTATGGAGACTGCATGTTCCTGTCGTAAGAGATAGACTCGAATTCGATGTCTTCTGCCGATAAAAAGCCTGTCTTCCTGCTCGATTCGATGTCCTTCATCTTCCGCGCCTACCACGCGATGCAGCACCAGCGGCCCATGTCCACGCGCAACGGCGTGCCAACTGCAGCGACCTACGTCTTCGTCAACATGATCAACAAGCTGCGCCGCGACTTCCAGCCGGAATACTTCGCCGCAGTCTTCGACATCAGCGGACAGGTCTTTCGCGACGAACGCGCGAAAACGATGACCTTGCGCAAGTACAACGCCAAAACCCAAACCTTTGACGAAGTGGATTACGGCGGCTACAAAGCCAACCGCACCGAAATGCCACCGGACTTAACGCAGCAGTTGCCTTACATCCGCCGAGCCCTCGAAGCCTTCCACATCCCGATCCTGCAAGCCGAAGGATTCGAGGCCGACGATGTCATAGGAACCCTCGCGAAGAAGGCCGCAGATGAAGGCCACGAAGTCTACGTAGTCTCGAACGACAAGGACATGCTGCAATTGGTCAACGACCGAGTCAAGGTCCTGAACCCGGTAAAAGACAACCTGATCCTCGACCGAGCCAAGGTGGAAGAAACACTCGGAGTGCCGCCGGAAAAGGTCATCGACGTCATGGCCCTGCGCGGAGACTCGATCGACAACATCCCCGGCGCACCCGGCATCGGCGACAAGGGCTCAGTCGAACTGATCCAGCAATTTGGAAGTCTGGACGCGCTGCTTGATCGCGCCGCTGAAGTGAAACGAAAGACCTATCGTGAATCTCTGGAAAACAACCGCGACACGATTCTGCTGAGCAAGGAACTGGTGACGATTCACTGCGAGGTCCCGCTGGACCTGGATCTGAACGCAATGCGCACGCAGCCGCCAGACGTGAACGCTTGTCGCCAACTTTTTACCGAGCTTGAATTCACGACATTGTTGAAGGAACTTGCTCCTGCTGAGTTGGAGCATCCGAGTGAATACATACTTAACCCTTCAGCCGAGCAGATTGAGAGATTCATCGCACAAGCACAACAGGACGGATTTGCGTTCGCACTGCCCACGTCTGAATTGGAGGCAGTAACCGAACAGATAAGCGAACAGGAAGCCGAAACGATCGAAGAAAGAGAACCGGAGCTGAAGACCATGTCGCTCCTGGATCTGGTTGAAGCGGCAGAGCAGACTACTCCCGAGAAACAGGAGTTCCGAATCGCAGTCGCCGTGAGTGCTGATCAGGCATTGCTGCTGCCGATGGAAGCAGTGAAGAGCCTGCTCGAAGACGCATCGGTCCCCAAGTGTGTTCACGATTTGAAAGGTGCGATGCGCGTTCTTGAGCGTCACGGCGTGAGCCTTACAAATGCGCCGGACGATCTGATGTTGTATTCGTATCTCATCAATCCGACACACGCTTCTCATCGTTTGAGTGACGTGGCTGCGCGCTTCAGCAGCCGTCCATTAAGCGAGACGGGCGACAAGCAGCTAACCGAAGCAGGGCATGTTGTACAGACGCTTACTCCGGTGTTGCGCAGGGAAGCGGATGCGTTGGAAACGCGCAAGGTTTACGAAACGATCGACCTTCCGCTGGTACCTATTTTGCTGCGCATGGAAGAAGCCGGAGTGCGGATCGACTCGCATGTTCTGCAGGAGATGGGTGAAAGGCTATCGAAGGAAATTCATCGTGTCGGTGAAGAGATTTACGCGCGTTCGGGGCATCGCTTCAACGTCAATTCGCCGAAGCAGCTTGGCGATGTGCTCTTTAACAAAATGAATCTGCCGAAGCCGATGAAGTACGGCAAGGGCAAAGTGGTTTCAACAGCGCAGGACGTGCTTGAAGAGCTTGCGGAACATAACGATGTGCCGCGACACGTTCTTGAATACAGGCAGCTGGCCAAGCTGAAGTCCAATTATGTTGATTCTCTGCCATTACTGGCCGACAAAGATGGCCGCGTGCACACCACTTTTAATCAGGTGGGAACGGCGACAGGAAGATTGTCTTCGACGAATCCCAATCTGCAGAACATTCCGATTCGCACGGAGCTTGGACGGGAAATTCGCGCCGCGTTTATTGCCGCACCCGGGCGAGTGCTCTTCTCAGCAGATTACTCGCAGATTGAATTGCGGCTGATGGCTCACTTTTCCGATGATCCGTTGCTGGTGCGCGCATACCAAACAGGCCAGGACATCCATACACTGACAGCTTCAGAGGTTTTCGGCGTTCCTGTAGACAAAATGAGCAAGGAAACACGCAACCGGGCGAAGGCCGTGAACTTCGGTATTGTCTATGGCATTTCGCCGTTTGGGCTAGCTCAACAGCTTGGGATTGATCAGCATGAGGCGAGGCTGTATATCGACACATACTTTGCGCGTTATCAGGGTGTGCGTACATACATTGATCAACTTCTTGAAGAAGTCCGGCGCGAGCAGCGGGTGAAAACGCTCTTCGGTCGAGTGCGGCCCATTCCGGATATTCAGAGTCGTAACGCCAATTTGCGCGGATTCGCCGAACGCACGGCTGTCAATACACCCTTGCAGGGGACTGCAGCTGACCTGATCAAACTGGCGATGATCCGAATTGACCGCAGACTTGCAGAAGAGAAACTGAAATCGGTGATGACGCTGCAGGTTCACGACGAATTGCTCTTCGATGTTCCTGAAGATGAAGTCGAGCAGGTGACGGCTATGGTCAAACATGAAATGGAGCACGTGATTGAGTTGAAAGTGCCCGTTGTCGCCGATTGCGGAGTCGGAGCGAACTGGCGGGATCTGAAATAGTGTGGCCGCTGAGGAGTGAAAGCAGATCCTTCGCTTCGCTCAGGATGACAAATCTCATCTTGAGTGAAGTGTTTTGTGCGGGTCACAAGGATTGCAAGCCATTGTGACCGCTGTTATACGCCTATTGCTTCGCGGATCGCATCAGCGATACGTTCTGCGTGATGTCGCATGATTTCTTCTGACTCTGCTTCTATCATGACGCGCGCCAGCGCCTCAGTACCGGAATAGCGCACGACAACGCGGCCGTTCTCGGCAAGATCCGTTTCAGCATCGCGAATTGTGCTTGCGACAGTTGCAAATTGCTCAAGTGGCTTTTTCTCTCTTACGCGGACGTTGACGATGACCTGTGGAAAGACCTTCAGGTCTGTGACTAGCTCATGCAGCGGCTTACCGGCACGGCGAACAATATCGAGAACGACGAGCGCCGTCAGAAGCCCGTCTCCTGTGGTAGCAAGGTGTGGAAAGAGAATGTGACCGGACTGTTCGCCGCCCAGCGATGCGTCTTCCTGCTGCATGCGCTCCAGTACATATTTGTCGCCAACCGGAGCGCGCAGCATCCGGATACCATCGCCGCGCAGAGCCGCTTCGAGGCCCATATTCGACATGGTCGTCGCCACGACGATCTCGCCTTTGAGTAGTTGGCGCGCCCGGAGATCGCGCGCTGCCAGGAGGAGTACCGCATCTCCGTTGACAACTTTGCCGTTGGCATCCGCAAACAGAGCACGGTCGGCGTCGCCATCGAAGGTTACACCCATATCCGCCTGGAGCGATTTGGTTTCTGCAGCGACAACCTCGGGGTGCAGTGCGCCGCAGTCAGCGTTGATGTTGCGGCCATCAGGTGAGATGTGAGTGAGATGAATCTTCCCACCGAGCTGAGCAAAGAGTTCGGGAGCGATGGCTGATGCTGCTCCATTGGCGCAGTCGAGGACAATATGCAGGCCATCGAGATTGAGGTCAGGGACAGCTGCGCGGAGGAAATTCTCATAGTCGGCTCTGAACCGAGTGTCGATGGGAGGCGCGGCCTGCATAGACAGATCAGGCGCAGTCACATTCTCTAACCGGCGGAATATTTCTTCTTCAATGAGCAGTTCCGTTTCATCGGGAAGCTTGTAGCCATTCCCGCCAAAAACCTTGATTCCGTTGTCCTGCCAGGGATTGTGGGAAGCGGAGATAACGACGCCCGCGTCGAAGCCATGTTTGCGTGCAAGATAAGCAATCGCCGGCGTGGTGATGACGCCGGCGCTCTCGACACTCGCGCCGCCATCTGTGATGCCAGCGCTGAGCATGGCCGCAATCCAGTCGCTGGATTCGCGCGTATCCATGCCGAGAAGCAGGCGAGGATGGCTGTTGCTTGCCTTTACCTGATGGGCCAGTGCTAATCCAACTGCGTAAATGGTCGTGGTATCGAGCGGCGATTGGCCGGCTTCTCCACGGATTCCATCTGTACCGAAAAGTTTTCTCATAAGTTTAAGTGGCGTCTTCAGAAATAATTTCAGTAACGCGGCTCTCGACCTTTCCTTGAGCGAGGCGCGTTACGAGGCGTTGCTGCTGCGTCAAACTGGATGCGTTCTTAACGAGAGTTCCCGTCTCGTCGAACACGAGCGCATACCCTCGGTTCAAAACGGCCAGAGGGGAGAGAGCTTGCAATTGGCGCGTGAGGCTTTGCAGGTGGACCGAGCTATTGTGCATCTGACTTTGCTGCAGACGAATGAGGCGGCTTTCAAGAGCCGTCAACCGCTCACGCCAAAGCCGCAGGTGATGCGATGCGTCTTGCCGCCGGAGACGGGCTGTGAGCAGATGCAATTGTTCTGAAGCGCTCCGGCTCCCGATATTCCATGCAGCCTCCATGCGGAACCGCAATTCATCGACACGCTGTTGACGGCGGGCGAAACTTTCGCGCAGACGAGCGAACGATGTATCGACGCCGAGCCGGGCTAAACTGTCGCGTGCCTGCATCAGGCGATAACGGCATGCGCGCTGGAGCCGTGACGTCATTTGTTCAACGTGCTCTTCAACCTTGTGCAAGGTGCTGGTAATGATTTCGGCTGCCGCGGAAGGAGTCGGAGCGCGCAGGTCGGCGACAAAATCGGCGATCGTAAAGTCAGTCTCATGGCCAACTGCGGAAACTAACGGCAGGGCTGATTCGGCGATGATGCGAGCGAGCAGCTCGGAATTAAAAGGCGCCAGGTCTTCGAGTGATCCGCCTCCGCGCGCGATCACGACCAGATCGACAGATTTTGATCGATTGAAGTAGGCAATGCCAGCAGCGATTTCGGCTGCTGCAGTCTCGCCTTGAACCAAAGCTGGATAAAGCACGACATCGAGTGCGTCATGGCGGCGGCCAGTGACATTCAGAAAATCGCGAATGACAGCGCCAGTTGGGGAGGTGACGATTCCTACGCAACGCGGATAGGCGGGCAGGGGCTTCTTCCGGCTCTGCTCGAAAAGGCCCTCTTGCTGCAATTTCGCCTTCAACTGCTCGAATGCAATCTGCAGAGAGCCCGCGCCGACCGGTTCCATGAATTCGGCAATAATCTGCATCTGTCCACGCTGCTCGTAGACGGAGATTTTTCCACGAACCAGAACATGCAGGCCGTCTTCGGGACGAAAACGGAGAAGCGACGCCTGTCTGCGAAAGAGCACTGCCGGCAATTGCGCATCGCCGTCTTTGAGCGTGAAGTACACATGGCCAGACGGCGCTGGACGCAGATTCGAAATTTCGCCTTCGACCCAGAGATCTGCGTATTCGCGCTCGATGTGTGCGCGCACGTCGCCAACAAGTTCTGCAACTTTCCAGATGCGCCGCGTTTCCTTTTGCGGCGTGTCAAAAACAAAGCCCAGTTGCGGACCGGATTCTGATGCGGTGTGATTCACCAAGGACTAGTCTATCGCCGAAAGCGGGAAAGCAGATAGAAGACAAGAGAGAGCAGAACGCTAATCAGGATTGAACTGGCTAGCGGAAAGTAAAACGATGCAGTTTTGCCGCGATAAGCGAAGTCCCCGGGCAATCTCCCCAAAGGTATGCCGGTTTTGCCGAGGATTAGAACCAGGCCGCCCAGCAGAAGAAAAAGCAGTCCGATCCCCACAAGCATGCGGCCAAAGTCACTCATCCTGCCAGTGTAGAACAGCACTGCAATCGTTGACGCGGGGCCCCCGATCCTGCTCTTCTAAGCGCAATAGAAAGAGAGAAGGCGTGTGAATATCCTGACCCTGTTTGCCGGTATTGCGTGTTTGTTTCTGGCGCTGCTCGATGCGTTTCAAACCGTGATTGTGCCGCGGCGGGCTACGGGGAGGCTCCGCATCACGAGCATCTTCTACATCGTCACGTGGGCGCCGTGGTCCTGGTTTGCTGACAGAATGAAGATCGAGCGCAAGCGCGAGACAATGTTGAGTTTCTATGGGCCGCTTTCACTTGTTTTGCTGATTGTCATCTGGGCGGGAGCGCTGGTTCTTGGCTTTGCGCTCATTTTCTATGCGCTTGGTTCGCCTTTCGGAGATCCTCTTGGGGGGGCCGTAGGATTCCGGTCCGACATCTATGTGAGTGGGACAACACTATTCACGCTGGGTCTGGGCGATGTGGTGCCGCACCAGTACGTTATTCGCGACCTGGTGATTCTGGAAGCGGGAATGGGGCTGGGCTTTGTCGCCATGGTGATCGGCTATTTTCCAGTCCTTTACGGCGCGTTCTCACGGCGGGAAGTCAGTATTTCGCTCCTCGATGCGCGTGCCGGTTCGCCGCCCACTGCCGTTGAACTTTTGCGTCGGCACTCGTTCGATGGGGGCAATGCAGCGCTAATTCTCCTGCTTGAAGAATGGGAGCGCTGGTCGGCGGAGCTGCTGGAAAGCCATATCTCCTATCCGCTTCTTTGCTACTTCCGCTCGCAGCATACGCATCAGAGCTGGCTCAGCGCGCTTACAGCTGTTCTCGATACCTGCGCATTGCTCATCTCCGGCGTACAGGAGCGACCTGCCCGGCAGGCGCAACTGACCTTTGCCATGGCACGGCATGCGCTCGTGGATCTGGCACAGATTTTTTCGCTCGGTCCGGTAACGGATATGCCTGACCGTCTGCCAGAAAAGAACTTTTCGCTCGTGTATGACCAGATGTGCCAGTCTGGAGTGCGGCTCTGCCGCGACGCGCACTCATCCGTCCGCCTGAGCCAGATGCGACAGCTTTATGAAGGGTACGCCGAGGCGCTCAGCAGGTATCTTTGCATGCCACTACCGCCCTGGATCGCGGAGCGCCCACACAAGGACAACTGGCTTTCTGTTGCCCGTCTCCGAGCAGAAGCCGAAGCGGGTGCTCCGGCTGATAGCGTACCAAGCGACGAGAGCGCGCTGCTCTTTGACGAGGAACATCACAAATTCTAGGGAAAGCTTCCTAAATCGGCGTCTTGTGAACGCGGAGCTCAAGCCCCCGCTCAAACGGAATGAGATTTGAGGCTGGCGTGCGTTCCATCGAGGACTCATGAGAGCGGATGGCGGCACGGCACAAAGACCGAAACCACAGAAAGCAAAGTAGATACAAACTACAAACAGACGAGAGGATCAGCAGCATCGAAGAACTCCGCGGGAAAAATGAAACAAGGGGGGAAGGTGGAACTTGTTTTATGCCGCCGCAAGATCATACTCCAATGTCAAAGTCATTGACTAGAGTTTCCAGGAAAAAATTATTGTCAGTTCAGAAACGGGAATCTTAGCCGCGAGAGACAAAAAAGCCGAGAGCTTAAAGCCCTCGGCTTTCTTCTGAAAGCCTGAGAATCAGGCTGTAACTGGCTCCAGCAAGCGTGCCCACCGACGCTCGGGCCGCGCTTCATAAGCCTTCTTGTGATAGGCATAGCCGGTAATGAGGGGCAGCGCCAGGGTAGCCTCGCTGTAGACCATCTGCTCGAAGGTGGTATCGACTTTGCCCCAGGAGCTGGCTTCCTTCAGAGTGCTTGAAGAAAGGGCGCCATCGCGAACATCGGCGACCGTGATCTGGATGGCGTACTTGTGCATTGGGGCATCGCTGCCAATAATGTCTGCGGCAACCACGATGTCCTGAGCAAAGTTCTTTGGTACGCCGCCGCCGATCATCAGCAGGCCTGTGGTCGGGTTGGCGATCTTCAGCTGGGTGATTTCATAGAAATCCTTGGCTGAGTCGAGGGAAACCTTGGGTTTGTCCTGACGCGCATGTTGGTGGGCTACCAGTCCGAAGCCGGCCGAGCAATCGCTGAATGCCGGACAGAAAATGGGCACATCCTTCTGGTAGGCCGCGTAAACGATCGTGTCAACGCCACCCTTATCTGGCGTCTTGCCGTTTGCCTCGAGGTAGGCACCCATGGCGCGGATGAACTCACGCGAACTATAGGGGCGCGGATCAAGCGAATCCGCGATCTTTTCGGTAGTTGCATCGCAAATGCGAAGCTCTTCTTCATCGATGAGCGTGTCGTAGATGCGGTCGATCATCAATTCGCGGAGCATTCCGTCTTCGGTGCCCTGCTTGAGGAGGTCGTCGGCAATCCAATGCTTGTAGCCAAGCCCTTCGAAGAAGTCCTGATCGACGATGTTGGCGCCGGTCGAAACCACGGCGTCCACCATGTTGTTGCGGATGAGATCGATGAAAATCTGCTTCAAGCCAGCGCTGATCAGCGAGCCGGCGAGGCAGAGGATGACGCCGCACTCTTTGTCGCGGAGCATGCGCTCATAAATCGAAGCTGCCCGGTTGAGGTCACGGGAGCTGAAGGCCATGTGCTCCATGGCGTCTACCAGAGCGACGACGTCGTGCTGCTTGATGTCGATGTGCTGGATAGGGTTAATGAGAAGTTCCTGTTTTGTAGGCATAGCCATTCCAGAATATCAACAATAGCCGCGTCATTACAGGCGATTTGTGTTAATTTATTGCGACTGGAGAGGCGAATGTAGGGCGAGATATTTAAGGAGGACTACCGCCGTCCGTCGCGCTTTTGGGCCACGACAAATCCTCGTGGAGTAGGCAGCAGGACAACAGACAGCAAGCCTTCGGCTTCCATTCTGAGCGCCGCTTCACGAACCACTTTCAGGTGCGAGCTGGCGTCGTGTAAAAGGATAAGGCCCTGCGGATTGATCTGCGGCAGAAAGCGCTTTACTTCTGGCTCGCGAATCGGCATATCACTGTCGCTGAAGAGAATGTCGATCCGGCCCTCGATCTTCATCTCCAGGCTCGACTCGTTCCGCAGTTCGATCCACCCGGAAAGACCCGACTGGGCAATCTTTTCCTGTGCTTTTGCAAAGACCACTGGATCGAGTTCGCAACTGATGACTTTACCGAAGCCGTTGCGCTTGAGTCCTTCCGCGATCCAGAGCGTGCTGACACCGAGAAAGGCTCCTGTTTCGACAATAAGCTCTGGTTTTACGGTTGTGACCAGTGTACGCAGGAACTCCAGAACCTCGACCTCGGCAGTCATGGAGTCATACATACTCCACCGTTCCGGATGTGGACACTCGGGCGTAGGGCGATGATATTCGGGCAGGAGCGCGCCCTGCGCAAGCTCAGCTTGCCGCATAACCTTGTGCTCCTGCTTCACCTTTTTCTTCTTGAAAATCATTGCTTTGATGATAAATGCGCGTCCGTGGATGCGCTTTTGGGGAATGCGACGGATTCGACAATTGAGGGAAGCAGGCAACGACTTATGAGTGGCCAGCAAACCCATCCGTCACATACATGTCATGCGCCGCGAGAAGCTCCTTCTTTCGTAGCGCACTCAGGACTTGCTCAACGGACCAGTCGAAGGACACTGTTCCGTCAACGATGAGATCGGCATACTTGGCCGAAGGCCGCACGAACTGCTCGGCCATCGGCCGAACCGTTTCTTCATAATCTTTGCGGACGGATTCCGGCGTGCGTCCACGCTCCTGAACATCGCGCGCCAGGCGGCGCTGATAACAGATTTCATCCGGAGTGTCGACGTAAACGCTGAGATGATAGAGCCGCCGCAGAGCCTCATAGTGCAGGGCCAGGATTCCGTCGACCACAAGAAAATGAGGCTCGTAGACAGGTACCGAGGCTCCGGCGATACGCGTATACGCCGCGAAATCGTATTGGGGGCGCGCAATGCTGTGTCCTGCGGCAAGCTGACGAATGTGCGCTACGAGCAGATCGGATTCAAGTGCATCAGGATGGTCGAAATTCTCGCGAAATCGCTCTTCGTAGCTCAGGTGACCGAGATCGCGATAATAGTGGTCCAGGTGAAAATGAGTGCCTTCCAGTTCACGGGCCAGCTCCTGGGCCAGCGATGTTTTGCCGGAGCCGGAACAACCGGCGATGCCTATGATGACGGGGCCTTGATTTGTTTCGTTCATGCGTTGCGGAATTCCTTATGAACCGCCGGTATCAGGTCGGTGAGCAGCTGCGCAAATCTTGTCGATACCCGGCGTCCCGTTTCCATAACCTCTTCATGGCTGAGGGGCTCTAACTGAATGCCAGCAGCGAGATTCGTCACGCAGGAAATGCCGAGGACCTCAATTCCCATGTGCCGCGCCACAATGACTTCCTGCACGGTCGACATGCCGACGAGATCGGCGCCTATAGAGTGAAAGGCGCGAATCTCAGCCGGAGTTTCAAAGCTTGGTCCGAGCACGCACAGGTACACGCCTTCTGCGAGAGGAAACCCTGCGTGCTCGGCTGTAGCCGCAGCCAGCTTGCGCAGTCGCTTCGAATAGGCTTCCGTCATGTCGAAGAAGCGCGGTCCGAAGCGCTCATCGTTTTCTCCCGCGACCGGACTGTGGCCTGTGAAGTTGATGTGATCGGAAAGTAGGACAAGATCACCCTGCTTCAAGCCCGGACGGATGCCGCCGGCCGCGTTCGTCACAACCAGAGTCTTAACGCCAAGCAGTCCGAGCACACGAACCGGAAAGGTCACTTCCTGCGGTGTGTAGCCTTCATAGGCGTGGACGCGGCCTTGCATGACGGCAACGGGAACGCCATCGAGGGTCCCGATCACTAACTTGCCGCTGTGGCCTGGCACAGTCGATTTCGGGAAATGCGGAATCTCGGCAAATGGGATGGTGACGGCGCCTGCCACTTTGTCGGCAAAGGCGCCGAGTCCTGACCCCAGGACGACGCCGATGGTGGGGATGAGAGCAGTTCGGGCACGAATGTGGGTAACCGCCGCAGTAGCTTGTTCAAACAGGGAAATGTCGTTGCTCACGTCTTAGTATGTTTTATCGCATCAGGATGCCGACAATCGAGGCGGACATCAAATTTGCCATCGTTCCGGCCAGCATGGCGCGCAGTCCGAGCCGCGCCAGATCATTGCGTCGCTCAGGGGCCAGAGCACCGATGCCGCCGATCTGAATGCCGATGGAACTCAGATTGGCAAAGCCGCAAAGCGCAAAAGTCGCGATGGTAAAAGAACGGAAATCCATCATCGCCTTCTGCGTGCCCAGCAGCGAATACGCCACAACTTCATTGAGGACCATGCGCGTTCCCAGCAGGTTGCCGACGATCCGCACGTCGTGCCAGGGAACGCCAATCAGCCACGCAATCGGCGCGAAAAGGACGCCAAGAATGAGATCCAGAGAGGATGGGAATGGAATATGGTGCGGGCTGAGCCAGTTGTGAATGCCTCCGAGAACTCCGTTGCAGAGCGCAATCAAAGCCAAGAAAGAGATGAGCATGATGGCGACGTTGAAAGCGAGGCGGCCCCCGTCAATCGTTCCGCGAGCAATCGCGCCGAGCAGGTTTTCCTCTTTATGCTCAGCGTCTTTTGGTATATGAACGACGCCTTCGGTTGCGGGCGTTTCCGTTTCTGGCACCAGCATCTTCGAGATGAGAATCGTGCCGGGCGCCGTCATAATGACCGCCGCAAGCAGATGCTGCGCCTCGATTCCGTACAGGATGTAGGCTGCCATAATCCCGCCGGAGACGTGCGCCATGCCGCTGGTCATGATGGTCATCAGCTCAGACTGGGTTGCACCCGGCAGAAAGGGGCGGATAGTCAGCGGAGCTTCTGTCTGCCCCATGAAGATGCTGGCAGCCACATTCAGGCTTTCCGCGCCGCTCACGCGCAGTGTCAGCTGCATCAGCCTGGCGAACAACCGGATTAGCAACTGCATGATCCCCAGGTGATACAAAACGGCGAAGAAGGCCGAGATGAAAATTATGGTGGGAAGAACCTGGAACGCAAAGAAACTGCCATAGGACGAATGCTGCTTGCCTAATTCACCGAATACGAAGGTTGACCCGACGAATGCGTAAGACAGAAGCTTGGTGACGGCGCTGCCGGCCGCAGCGAGAACTTTTTGCCCCCAGGAAGAATCAAGGACAAGAAACGCAAAGAAAATCTGGAGTCCGAGACCCCAGAAGACAGTGCGCCAGCGGATTGCCCGGCGGTTCGTAGAGAAAATCCATGCCAGAGACAGCATGGTAAGCAGACCAAGAATCCCTGTAAATCGCCCCAAATCGTTCTCCTGTCCCCTACATCCTATGGGCGATGTGCTGATTCGAGGTACTCTTTTTTATTTTCCGCCGTAATGATTTCCTGTATGAGCGGTTCAGCCGGTGAGGGCTCATCGGCAATCAGCAGCGCACGTCGCAGTAGCGACTCCGGCTCGTGAAAGCGCGAGTCATTGTCGGAGAAAAGGGTGCATAGCGGCTCGCCAGCCACAACTTTGTTGCCCAGTTTGACGTGCATCTCCAACCCCGCGTGTGGAGAGACTGGCTCGCCTGCGCGTTCGCGCCCTGCTCCAAGCCGTTGCACTGCCCAGCCAACCTGTGTGCAATCCACCTGTGCCAGATAACCAGACCGGTCGGCTACAAAATCTTTGCGGGTACCGGGACTGTGGAATCTTTCGGGCTCATCAAAGATTGCTGTATTGCCTCCCTGCAGTTTCACCATCTCTGTAAAAATCTCAAGCGCGCGTCCCGAATCCAGAATCTCCTCTGCGCGATCGCGGCCTGCCTCGGCGGTGTCGGACGCGCCGCCCAGGAAGATCATCCATCCGGCAAGGATGAGCGAGAGTTCACGCAGGTCTTCGTTGAGCGGGTGACGTTTGCCTCCAAGCAGATCGAGCGACTCCTGCACCTCGATCCAATTACCGGCAAACCGGCCGAGCGGCTGATTCATATTTGTCAGCAGTGCCGCCGTGCTTGTTCCGGCGCGTTCTCCGGTTTCGACCATGAGTGCTGCGAGAAAGAGCGCGTCTTTCTTGCGTCGGAGAAAAGCGCCGGAGCCGGTCTTTACGTCCAGCACCAGTCCATTTAATCCGGCGGCAAGCTTCTTGCTCATGATGGAGGCACAGATGAGATAAGGGCTCTCAACTGTGGCAGTCCGATCGCGCAGACCATAAAGAACGCGGTCCGCGGGCACGAGCCGGTTGGTCTGGCCAACAATGCTTGCTCCGCATTTTTCCAGTACTTCCAGCATCTCCTCGAGAGTCAAGTGTGTGCGGTAGCCGGGGATGCTTTCCAGCTTATCCAGCGTGCCGCCTGTGTGACCGAGCGCGCGCCCGCTGATCATAGGGACAACCAGCCCTGCGGCAGCTGCAATAGGAGCGATGAGGAATGACGTCTTGTCTCCCACGCCGCCAGTCGAGTGTTTGTCTACGGCAAAGCGTCTCAGCGGCGAGGGATCAAAGACTGCGCCCGACAGTTTCATCGATGTTGTCAACGCATCGACTTCAGCGAGGCTCAGGCCGCGCAAAAAGGCAGCCATGAGCCATGCGGCCAGTTGCCCTTCCGGGATGGTTTCCATGGCGGCGCCTCGGACGAGGAACTGAATCTCCTCTGGTGTCAGTTCTTCGCCGTCGCGCTTCTTTCGGATCAGATCAACCGCATGCATCTTCGTCCTTTTTCCAGTTGCGGAAGGTATGAGGTAGAAGTTCATTGAATGGAACCGACGTAACGCCCTGGCTGTCCGGGAAATAGACTATGGCGTCCGGCGTGACGAACTCACTGAGCATCTGGCGGCATGCGCCACATGGCGGGGAGGCCGCTTGATTCAGATTTGCGACGGCGATTGCCACGATTCGGCGATTCGCTCCATGTTCCGCAACAGCACGGCATAGGGCTGTGCGTTCCGCGCAGATAGTGAGCCCATAAGAAATGTTTTCGACATTGCAGCCCGTGGTTACGCCGCCGTCGTCGAAAAGCAGCGCCGCCCCTACGCAAAAATTCGAATAGGGCGCGTAAGCTTTTTCCGCGGCGGCGGTTGCCGCGGACTGGAGTCTTTCAACGCTCTCGGATACAGGATTCGCCATCGATCTTTGAGGCTATCGAGATTGCTGCGGAACGGCAAGCTCGCTCAAGTTCCCGCCTTGTCGCCCGATAACGTAACCGTGGACGAGTTGACGCGAGAATTCTTGATCGAGAGCCAGGAAGGCCTGGATCGCATGGAGCGGTGCCTGACCGAATTGGAGGAGCGTCCCGAAGACCGCGAACTTCTGGCTGAGATATTTCGTTCGGTGCATACGATAAAGGGCACAACAGGGTTTCTAGGCTTTTCGCGCCTGGAAGCGTTGGCTCACGCCGGGGAAAATCTGCTTGGCCTTCTTCGCGACGGTAAGTTGCTGGCCGACGTTCATATCATCAGCGGATTGCTTGCGCTGCTGGATATCCTGCGTGAGATTCTGAGGTCTATCGAAAGTACAGGTCTTGAGGGGCACGGCGAGGATGCGGCGATGATTCAACGCCTGCATGCATTGCAGCATGGCTCGCCGCAAGGCCCTGGCGCTGATTCAACGAATGCTCCCCGCGAAAGCCCATCTCCGAAAAAAAAGAGGACGCGTAAGCCCAAGGCTGCCGGGTTGGCGGCAATTGTACCGCTGCCTGATGCGGAGATGGTAAAACCGCAGGAAGAAATCAAAGCCATTGAGGTCTACCAGGCAGAGCCGCAGACGGCGCAAACGCGCGCGGTTGTGAACACTGCAGAATCTACGCTGCGCGTTGATGTGGATTTGCTGAACCGCATGATGAATCTCGTGGGGGAACTGGTGCTCACTCGCAACCAGATCCTGCAGATGGTCAGCACCGATGCCAATCTGACCGTCCTCTCGCGTCGACTGGACATGGTGACTGCCGATCTGCGCGAAGCGGTGATGAAAGCGCGCATGCAGCCGGTCAGCCACGTCTTTTCGAAGTTTCCGCGCATGGTGCGCGACCTTGCCCAGCAACTCAATAAGCGTGTACGCCTGGTCATGGAGGGGCAGGAGACGGAACTGGATAAAAGCCTGCTCGAAGCTATCAAGGACCCTCTGACGCATTCGGTTCGAAATGCGATTGACCACGGCATCGAGGTGCCGCACCTGCGCGAAACTGCGGGAAAAGATCCCGAGGGCATACTTCGTTTGCGAGCCTATCAGGAGGGTAGCCACGTCGTCATCGAAGTCTCGGACGACGGTGGAGGCATGAAGGTCGAGCGCATTCGCGACAAAGCACTAGAGCGCAAACTGATCACACGCGAGCGAGCCGCGCAGCTTTCGGACCGCGAGCTGATGCAGTTGATCTTTCTGCCCGGATTTTCAACAGCGGAAGCGATTACGAATGTCTCCGGGCGCGGCGTCGGCATGGACGTTGTGCGCACGAACGTGGAAAAGATTGGCGGCAAAGTCGAAATCGATAGTCGGGCAGGCAAGGGAACTACGCTGCGGCTGCGTATTCCGCTGACGCTCGCCATCGTGCCGGCCCTGATTGTGCAGAGCCGCGGCCAAAACTACGCGCTGCCCCAGGGGGCTCTTTCTGAACTGGTGCATCTTTCTTCCGAGCAGGTGCAGACGCAGGTGGAATGGATGGAAGGCGCGGCGCTTTACCGCCTGCGTGGAAAACTCCTGCCGCTGGTCTTCCTCGGGTCGCTTCTTAAACAGCAGGAGCAGCCAGACAAATCACGTGAGGCGTATATCGCCGTTCTGAATGCCGAAGGCCGGCGCTACGGACTTGTAGTTGACAGTCTGGCAGACCCGGAAGAAATCGTGGTCAAACCCCTGTCGTCCGTCCTCAAACGGATCCGGCTCTTTTCCGGTGCGACTGTGCTTGGCAACGGTGAGATGGCGTTGATTCTCGATCCTGGGGCAATCGCGACGCAATCCAACATCGGCATGGCGCTCGAAGACGACGAGCCCGAAGTCCTGGATGCGAACCTGATGGACGGTTCAGATGAGTATCTGCTGACGCAGTCTGCAAGCGAGCATGCAGCCGTGCCTCTGGCCAACGTTCTGCGTATAGAGCGCATTCCGCGCACGCAAATGGAGTGGCTGAATGGCATGCCAGTTCTCCGCTTCGACGGCACATTGCTACCGCTAAAAGACAGGACCGGCAAAGATGCCGCCGCTTCTCCGGAAGAGGAAATGACCGTGGTCGTCTGCCGCGACGGCGAGCGTCATGTCGGAGTCGCTGTATCCCAAGTGCTGGACGTGGCGTCCGGCAAGCCGTTGAACGAGGCAGGCACCAACGTGGCAACTCGCAACGCGGTTCTCCTGAAAGATAAGGTGACGAGCATTATTGATCTCAGACATATTCCGGCGCTACCCGGCGCGCGTCCATCTCACGATGACCCGGTGGAAACATGGGAAGCGGATGGAGTTGTTGAGGTTCTCGCATGACGCGAGCACTCTTCCAACAAACAGTGGCACAGGACGAGCCAATCGAGATGTGCTCCGTCCGTGTAGGTCAGACCCTTTACGGTATTCCAGTCACGAGCATATTGGAAATACTCGGAAAGCCCGCGAAGCAGGGCGTCCCGCTGGCACCCGGCTATATCGGGGGACTTGTCCATTATCGCGGAGAGGTGCTCACTACTGTCTCGCTGCGCAGTCTGCTTGCGATGCCTGCGCGCGAGGCGATGGAAGACATCCTCGTCTTTGAAGGGGCCGATGGCTATTTTGGCCTGCTTGTCGATGAGGTCAGTGAAGTCATTACTGTTCTGCATACAGACTTCGAGGGGAATCCCTCAACTCTCGATGACCGCCGCAAGGCACTCTTTGCAGGAACGTACAAGCTCAGCAACGCCCTTCTGGTGATGCTTGATCCGGAACGCCTGGATCCGGTTCGTCTCGCCGAAGCGGCTTTTGCGTGAGCGGATGGGGGAAGGAATATGCGTGCCCTTATAGTCGATGATTCGCGCTCCATTCGAAGCTATGTGCGCTTACTTCTGGAGAAGCAGGGTCTGGAGTGCGTCGAAGCGGAAAACGGCCAATGCGCGCTGGCCGTAATGGAAAAGGGGGGAGCATGTGATCTTGCCCTCGTCGATGTGAATATGCCCGTCATGGGCGGACTGGAATGCGTGAAGGCGATGCGCGGTAATCCAGGAATGAAATCTATGAAGATCATGATGGTGACAGCGGAAGCAGACCACGCTCTTATCGAAGCCGCGCTTGAAGCCGGAGCGGACGAATATCTCATGAAGCCTTTCGATGCGGACGCGTTGATAGGCAAGCTACAGATGATTGGCTTCGCGCAAGGTTAATTTCGATGTCGCGAACCATTCGTGTCCTTGTTGTGGATGACTCCCTCGTGATGCGCAGTCTGTTGCGTATGGTGCTCGCTTCAGATCCGGCCGTTGAGTTAGCCGGGATGGCTACTGACGGCGTCGATGCTCTCGAAACTGTCGAGCGCCTCAAGCCGGACTTGATTCTTCTGGACTTTGAGATGCCCCGCATGAATGGTCTTGAGGTGCTGGCAGAACTGCGCTCTCGCCATGACAAAGCAAAGGTCATCATGTGCAGCACGCTCACGCGTCGCGGCGCCGGCATAACACTGGAAGCGTTGGCACAGGGCGCAACCGACTATGTCACCAAGCCAACTGCGCAGAATGGCGCTGCGGATGCGGTGGCGACACTTATGCGGGATCTGCTTCCGCGGATTAAAGCGTTGTTTCCATCGCAAGCTGGCAATCTTCGCACAGTAGCAGTCAGCGCCGGCGATGCTCTGCATCACGAGCCGGAGATTATCGTAATCGGAGTATCAACCGGAGGCCCGGCAGCTCTTCAGACTCTGCTGCGGATGCTGCCCGGCGATTTCCCGATTCCGATTGTCATCGTCCAGCACATGCCGCAGCTCTTCACGGGGCTCTTAGCGGAGCGGTTGAACCGCGAATGCGCTCTCACTGTGCGCGAAGCTGCGTCTGCCATGCTTCCGGAACCGGGAACTGTATCCATCGCTCGGGGCGATTGGCACCTCGAATTTACAAAGCTTCCATTTGGCCCCGGACAAATGTTGCGCCTTACGCAGGCCGCACCCGAGCACTCTTGCCGTCCGTCGGTTGATATGCTTTTTCGTTCCGCGGCTCAGGCTTACGGGAAGGCTGCGATCGGTGTTGTGCTGACGGGCATGGGTTCCGATGGTCTGGAAGGCTGCAAATCCATTCGCAGTGCAGGGGGAAGGATCCTGGTGCAGGACCGTGCTACAAGCGCCGTCTGGGGCATGCCCGGAGTAGTGGCCGAAGCAGGAATCGCTCATCGCATCCTGCCACTTCCTGCGATTGCGGCAGAACTGATGCGTCTTTGTCCGGCGCAGTCGTCTTCGTTTGTTTCGAAGTGGTGACGCGTATGCCTTGTACGGAAGCCGACTACGCTTTTCTCCGGCAATTTATCCTGAACCGTTCAGAAAACATCCTTGATCCGTCCCGCAATGGCCTCTTTGACGCGCGTCTATATCGCCTGTTGCAGGCCGAAGGCATGGCAGGTCTCGATGAACTCGTTTGTAAGCTGAAACTAGCCGCCAACCCGGCGCTTGATCAGGCAGTCGTGGAGGCCATGACCATCAATGAGACCAGCTTCTTCCGTGATCCGATGACTTTCGAGCTAATGCGGGAGAAGTTGTTGCCGCAATTGATTGAGCGACGCACCCGGCAACGCAGCCTCCGCTTCTGGAGCGCCGCATGTTCCAGCGGGCAGGAAGTCTATTCGCTGGCGATGCTGGTTCGAAATTACTTTCCCGACCTTGCGGAATGGAAGATAGAAGTTATTGGTACGGATATTCATGCCGAGATGATTCGCCGTGCACAGATTGCACGATATCACCGCAGGGAGATAAACCGCGGCCTCCCCGCACGTTTTCTGCTCAACTACTTTACCCGCCATGAAGACGAGTGGGAAGTCATAGAGGAATTGCGTGCCATGTGCAGCTTTCACCAGAAAAACCTTGTACGCGCCTTGCCGCCTTTGAATCGATACGACGGCATCTTGATTCGCAACGTACTCTTCTACTTTCCTGAAGGTACACAAAGGCGCATCCTGCAACGTGCGCGCGCTGCCTTAAAGGCCGACGGCTTTCTCATGCTCGGATCAAGCGAGCAGGCCGGACATCAAGATCATTGGCAGCCGATTGTCGACGGCAATACCTGCTACTACAAACCCCACTAGAGCCGCGTTCTGGTCAGTTTCGGCCATCCGGAGCATCTGAATGAGCATGCAGGTATTCTGCTTGCTGAGGCTGTCTTGTGGCGAAACGACGAGCAAATAAGAGCGCGGCGGATGATCAAGGGGCAGAGGATGTTCTACAGCTCTTTCATCCTGTTACGGCCGAATGGTTTCGCGCCGTTTTTGATGCGCCAACATCGCCGCAGCGTCTAGGATGGCCTGCAATCGCGCGTGGTGAAAGCACACTGATCCTTGCTCCGACTGGAACCGGAAAAACGCTGACGGCGTTTCTCTGGTGTCTCGACCGCCTCATGCTTCAACCTGCCGACCCAAACCCGGAGGGCTGTCGCGTCGTCTATATCAGCCCGCTCAAGGCGCTCGCTGTCGACGTGGAACGCAATCTGCGCTCGCCGCTGGCTGGAATCGCCAATATGGCGCAGCAACGGGGTGTGGTTGTTCGTCAACCTGAGATCAGCGTGCGCACTGGGGATACGCCGCAAAAAGAACGCAGCCGGTTTCGGCGCCATCCGGCCGAAATCCTGATCACGACTCCCGAATCGCTGTATCTGCTTCTCACTTCTGAATCTGCGATATCGCTGCGCACCGTCGATACAGTGATCGTCGATGAAATTCACGCTCTTGTCCCAACCAAGCGTGGAGCGCATCTTGCTCTTAGCCTGGAACGCCTTGAAGCCATTACCGCGAAACGAGTTCAGCGTATCGGCCTTTCCGCCACGCAGCGTCCGCTCGAAGAAGTAGCGCATTTTCTGGCAGGTTGCGAACCAAGACGAACAGTAAAACGCGATACTGCAGAAAGCATCCCCACGCTCGAGAAGGAATGGACTTCAGATGCCGAGCCGCAAGAACACGACAGCGCGCCGGTATTTCGTCCCGTGACCATCATCAATGCGAGCGAGCCGAAAAAGCTGGAGCTTCGAATCGAAGTCCCAGTCGAGGACATGGCCAAGCTTGGCCAGCGGGAAGAATTACCAAGTGGACCGGCATCGAAGGGGCCTAAGCGCACCTCAATATGGAGTGCGATTCACCCGCGGCTGCTTGAAATTATCCGCGAACGTCAATCGACGCTGATCTTCGTTAACAACCGTCGTGTCGCCGAACGGTTGGCGGGCGCGCTGAATGAACTTGCCAATGAGCCGATCGCGCGAGCGCATCATGGATCGCTTGCTGCCGCACAACGCGCTGAAATCGAAGAACAGCTGAAGGCAGGGACTATCAAGGCGCTTGTGGCCACCTCGACGCTGGAACTCGGCATCGATATGGGCGCAATCGATCTCGTCGTTCAGGTCGAAGCTCCGCCTTCTGTAGCCAGTGGCATGCAGCGCATCGGCCGGGCGGGTCATCAGGTGGGAGCCGCAAGCGAGGGGATTATTTTTCCCAAGTATCGCGCCGATCTCGTTGCATGCGCCGCCGTCACTCGTGCTATGCATGAAGGGCTGGTTGAGTCGACTCGCTATTTGCGTAATCCTCTCGACGTGCTTGCGCAGCAGATCGTAGCAACCGTTGCGCAGCCGCCCCGCACCTCCGTGCCGCGCAAAAAAGGTCATCCGCCTGCAGCACCTGAAATTTCTACTGGCGATCTTTTCCATATCGTTACCAGTGCCTCTCCATTTGCAGCACTCAGCCGCACAGCTTTTGATGGCGTGCTCGATCTCCTCTCGGGGCGGTATCCTTCTGATGAATTTTCCGAGCTGCGTCCCAGAATTACCTGGGACCGGGTGCATGACATCATCACGCCGCGTGAAGGCGCAAAAAGCCTGGCTATCCTGAACGGCGGCACCATTCCTGATCGCGGCCTTTATGGTGTCTTTCTTTCGAGTACGGAGGGCAAGCCTGTACGCGTCGGCGAGCTCGATGAAGAGATGGTCTTTGAAAGCCGTACCGGAGAGACGTTTATTCTCGGGGCATCCACCTGGCGCATCGACGAAATCACACACGACCGCGTACTGGTTTCGCCCGCTCCGGGCGAGCCGGGGAAGATGCCGTTCTGGCATGGAGACACTGCCGGTCGCCCGCTCGAATTCGGCAAGCGTATTGGACAGCTGGTCCGCGAGTTGCGCGAGATGCCAAGGAACGCTGCGCTCAGCCGCCTCGTCCGCGAACATGATCTGGATCCGATGGCAGCGGAGAACCTTATTCGCTTTCTTGTTGATCAGGAAATTGCCACCACCGCCGTTCCAGACGATCAAACCATCGTGATCGAGCGTGTGCGCGATGAACTGGGCGACTGGCGCGTCTGCGTGCTCACCCCTTTCGGTAATCGCGTGCACGCGCCTTGGGCGATGGCTGTCAGTGGAAGGCTCCGCGCTGCAGGTTTAGCAGAGGTAGAGACAATGTGGGCCGATGACGGTTTCGTCCTGCGCTTTCCAGATACCGAGCACCCGCCAGACGCAGAGATTTTGTTGCTCGACCCCGTAGAAGCATCGGAGTTCGTGTTGCGTCAGCTAGGAGGGACTGCCCTCTTTGCGGCGAAGTTTCGCGAAAGTGCGGCGCGTGCGCTGCTACTCCCACGCCGTCGCGCGCAAGGGCGAGCGCCCCTGTGGCAGCAGCGAAAGCGCGCTTATGATCTGCTGTCAGTGGCTTCGCGCTATCCAGCCTTTCCCATGTTGTTGGAGGCGTATCGCGAATGTGTCAGAGACGTATTCGACATGCCTGCATTTCTTGAGGTCCTCCGCGACATTGAAAAGCGCCGCATCCGCGTCCACGTGGCTGATTCGCGTACGCCTTCGCCTTTCGCCTCGTCGCTGCTCTTCAGCTACGTCGACAACTACATCTACGACGGCGACGCTCCATTGGCTGAGCGTCGTGCGCAGGCGCTATCCATCGATCAGGAACAGCTTCAGGATTTACTTGGGGATGCTGATCTGCGAGAACTTTTGGATGCCGACGCCATCACCGAAGTTGAAGAGCAGCTCCAAATGCTTGGTGATAGCTATCGGGCTCGTTCCGCCGATGCGATCCACGATTTGCTGTTGCGTCTCGGAGATCTTTCGCGGAAGGAACTTTCGCTTCGGTTGGTTTCGCAAGAATTGCTTACATCAGTGGATCGTCTACTGAGGGCGAAACGTCTGCTTGAGATCAAGATGGCCGGCGAAAAGCGTCTGATTGCAGCAGAAGACGCCGCCCGGTATCGCGATGCGCTCGGCATCCCGTTGCCGCCAGGGTTGCCTAGGCAGCTGCTGGAGCCGACATCCTCTCCAATTCTGGAGTTAATTCGTCGTTATGGCCGCACGCATGGCCCTTTCACCTTGCGGGACGTTTCGCTTCGGATGGGTCTAGCTGAATCTCAGGTAGAAGCAGTCCTGCATGGCCTCGTTCTTGATGGCCGCATTGTTGAAGGTGGATTTCGGCCTGGCGGCGTCCATCGTGAATGGTGCGATGGGGAAGTCCTGCGGATGATTCGCAGAAAGTCCCTAGCGAAGTTGCGAAAAGAAATCGAGCCAGTGGAACAGCAGATGCTGGCGAGGCTTGAGACGCACTGGCAAGGCGTTCTTCAGCGAAGGCGGGGTCTCGACGCCCTTCTGGATACTATCGAAAGCCTCCAGGGAGCGCCTATTCCGGCATCGTTGCTCGAATCGACAATTCTGCCCGCGCGCATCGCAAAATACTCGCCCCCCGATCTGGATACGCTGATCGCTGCAGGAGAAGTGGTTTGGTGCGGACTCGATCCTTTAGGAGAACGCGATGGTCGTATCGGACTTTATCTTTCCGATAAACTGGCTACTTTGCTTTCGCCGACGCCCTCCCGGTCTGTCGAAGGAGTAAACCCTCGTGAAGAAGCAATCATATCGACACTGCAACAGCGGGGTGCGCTCTTCTTTGGGGAACTTCACGATGCAGTCGGCGGTGGCTATCCTGGTGAGACACTCGATGCCTTATGGAGTCTGGTTTGGAAAAGCATTGTCACAAACGATACTTTTCACGCATTGCGCTCCTATGTCTCCAGGCCATCTACGTCACGGCCTGCGAAACGTCAGCACAATGTCCAGAGCTTTCGTTCACGCAGAACCACGCCGCCAAGCGCGCAGGGGCGTTGGGCACTCCTTCAGAGCTCAGCGGTTTCTCATACGGAATGGAGCCATGCCGTCGCTCAGCAAATGCTCAATCGGTACGGCATCATCTCTCGTGAAACGGTGACGCAGGAGAACCTTCCCGGCGGGTTCAGCGCCATCTACGATGTGCTCAAAGGATTAGAAGAGAGCGGTCGAATCCGTCGCGGTTACTTTGTCGCCGGGCTGGGAGCCACGCAGTTCGCATTACCTTCCGCGGTCGATCTTCTTCGCTCGTTGCGCAGCAGTCCGCAGCCGGATCGAACAGAAATCCTCTCGCTCGCTGCGACGGATCCGGCAAATCTTTACGGTGCAGTGCTTCCCTGGCCGCCAGTGCAGATCGAGGGTGATGATGAAGGCGGTATGCGCTCGCTCACACGCAGTGTTGGCGCAACCGTTATCCTGCGCAACGGCGAACTCGTCGGATACTTGCGCCGCAACAATCCGAACATACTAATTTTTCTTTCACCCGATGAGCCGGAACGCGGTAATGCCGCTCGCGACCTCTCTGCTTTTCTGGTGAACATGGCCCACGATGAGATGAAACAGGTAGAGGCGCATCATAGAGGCGGCCTCTTGATCTCGACCATCAATGGGAAGGCTGCACACCTGCATTTTTTATCGCGCTATTTGCAGGATGCCGGATTTCAGCCGGCGCCGATTGGCTTGAACGTGCGCCGTGTCCAGTCGCCGGTACAGGAAGTCTCATCTGAGGTGCAATAAAGATGCCTGAGGGCGATACGATTTTTCGCTCCGCTCGCGCTCTCCAAGGGGCATTGGCAAATGAGAAAGTCATCCGCTTTGAAACCGCATATGCATTGCTCGCGCGTGTCGACGATCAAACGCCTGTTGCCGGCAGGACCATAGAGCGCGTCGAATCGCGCGGCAAATGGCTGCTTGTGTATTTCTCGGGCGACCTTATTTTGTTGACGCACATGCTTATGAACGGTAGCTGGCATATCTACCGCCCCGGCCAGCGTTGGCAGCGCCCGCGAAGTCAGATGCGCATTGTGATCACGACCGAGCATTTTGAGGCGGTCGCTTTTGAAGTACCCGTGGCTCAGTTCCACACTGCGCGCTCTCTTGAGCGCCATCCATCGCTGCCAAAACTCGGGCCAGATCTTCTAAAGCCAGCTTTCGCGGAGAGTGAAGCTGAGTTGCGGCTTCGGTCACATGCTGATGAAGAAGTGGCGAACGTGCTGCTCAATCAGCAGGTGATGGCAGGCATCGGCAATGTCTTTAAGTCTGAGATCTGTTTTGCCTGTGGGATTCACCCGTTTCGACTAGTTGCCACGTTGACCGCGAACGAAATCGCCTGTCTGCTTGATACGGCACGCAAACAACTCTCCGCCAATGTCCTTGAATCATCAACCGATGGCGTTGTCATGTATTCTGGCGTCCGGCGTACGCGCCGAACCTCAGATCCAGGCGCCCGCTTGTGGGTATACCGCAGGTCAGGACATCCGTGCTGGCGCTGCGGGACAACCATTCTTATGCGCAAGCAGGGAGTCGGAGCGCGCTCAACCTATTGGTGTCCAGAGTGCCAGCCATGGAGCGCAGGCTCGACAGTAACAGGATGGGCAAGCGTCTAGCACGGGGGAATACGGGTTGCACGTAAGGTCAGCCTGTTTCTGGTTCGAGTATCTTGCTCAAAGCTAAAATCGCTGTGATATAACGATGCCGCCCCCATTACAGGAGGAAAAGTTCATGCGTATACAAGCCTGTTGTCTGACGTTGGCAGCTGTTTTTAGCACAATTGCCGCTGGTGCTCAAACCGAAATTCCATTCAAGCCTGGTTTGTGGGAATCGAATATCACATCTAACGTATCCGGCATGACGATTCCTCCGGAGATGCAGGCGCGTCTTGCCCAGATGCCGCCGGAGCAGCAGGAGCGCATAAAGGGCATGATGGGCGGAGCTCCGCGCACCACCGTCACGCGCAGTTGCATGACTAAAGAGCAGTTCGACAAGTGGAATGATTCCTTGCACCAGGGCAGAGACAAGGATGAGCAGTGCACTCACACCAACGCTACGGAGAACGCGCATGAACGTTCGTTCGATCTAAGCTGTACTTCTGCTAACGCCAAGAGCACTGGTCATGTGGAGATGTTTATCGACAGCGATGAAAAAAGCCACGGCACCGTGCACATGGTAAGGACCGCGACTCAGGGTCCGCAGGCCATGAGTCCGATTACGATCGATGTAAAGTTCGAGACGCACTACGTTAGTTCTGATTGCGGCTCAATCAAGCCGGGTGACGCGCAGGTGGTTAAGTAGGCTGAAAATCCGGTCTATTGTTGAGGATTCGGCTGGGGCTGCTGTTGTTGCGGCGGGTCGTCCTTTTTGCCACCGCCAAACAAACGGCCCCAGAATCCGCGCTTTTTCTTGGACTGTTCCGCATTTGCGTTCTGGTTGTCCGCTACTGTGCCTTGCACTGGGCCCGTCGGCGGAGTTACGGGCTTAACCGTCGGCGGAACGGGCTGCTGTGCCTGAACAGGCGCGGGCACCGCTGGCTTTTCGCCAATCCCAAAGATCTTCTGGAAGAGGTTTCGCTGGTCGCCGTTTGAGTGGTCGCAGGTATCGGTCGGCTGTGTGCCATCCAGAAAAGCCGCCGTGTAGGAATTCGGGCAAGCGGCATCGGCAATAAGATTCGTGCCTTTATCCAGTTGGACCTCCGTCACGCCGTCGGGAGGCACAAAGTCCTTTGTGTCGGAGTATTGTGGCAGGGCGATAGCGCGCTTCATGAACTCGGCCCAGATTGGCGCCGCAGCCTTGGCGCCATCCATCTTGATGTCGGTGTAGTCGTCGTTGCCAACCCACACGATGCAAAGCAGGTTTGAGGTGTACCCGACGAACCACGCATCGTTTGACGTGCCGGTCTTTCCAGCGGCCGGAGCCGAGAAGCCCATAGCGCGGACCCCAGCAGCCGTGCCGTGATTGATCACATTCTCCATCAGACTCGTAGTCAGATATGCAACACGAGGATCCAGGATCGGCTTGCTGGTGGGGGCATAGTCACTCATCACGTCCCCATTCGCATTGCGTACAGAGGCAAGCATCCAGGGATCGATCTTGACGCCGCTATTGGCGAAGACCGTATATGCACCCGCCATGTCGAGCGGAGTCGCGTCATAGGCCCCGATGGCGACGGAAGGCGTTCCCCGCGCTGACTTGACTCCGGCGTCACGCGCAAGTGCTGCCACATTGTTGAATCCCACCATCTGCGCCAGGGCAATTGTG
>DATGAD010000315.1:0-8426 GCA_035313725.1 Alloacidobacterium sp.
TAGCCGAGCGAGAGGCTGGGCACGCGGATGTAGCTGGTGCCGTCCTGGTCGAGGCGCGTTGGGCCGGTCAGGTCGTCGGTTACACCAAGTTCGAAAGGCGCAACGTATGTTGGCAACGGCAGGTTGCGATAGTGCTTCATCCACGTTGGAACTGTGAGGATGTGGCGCGCGCCGAGAAAGGTGCGGATTTCGGCTTCATCCTTCTTCTCGCGTTCGATCTGCGCTTGCTGACTGGTGAAGATGGGCATGGGCGGCAGGCCCGTATTCCGCGCTTCTTCATATGCTTCAAACGCGACAGTCCGGTCCCACTCCTGGCGGCTCATCGTGAGCAGTTGTTCCGGCATGTAGGGCATCAGCGCCACATTGCGCAGGAAGTAGATGTAGTTGTCACGGCCGATGGCGGTTTCTTCACGCATGCCAGGCAGCTTCTGCTTGAGCCAGTCGCGATACGATTCAAGCGCGTTGATGGCTGCCGGGGCGCTGTCCTGCACGGCTTTCGAGGTTGCCGGATCGAGTTGCGGACTGAGCGCTGTCAGCATGGTGTTGAAGCGCTGCGGAAGGTCATCGAGTGCGTCGATGGCCAGGTGCGCGAAAGGCTTTCGCATGTCGGTGAGGTTTTCGCGAGCCGATGCCAGCGTCGCCGGAAACGACTGCATGCGCGTGACAAGATCGGCCTGGCGCTGTGCACTGAAAGGCGGCGGAGGCAGCAGTAGGATGAAGATGCTGCCAAGCGTCTGGTCCACGTAGAACATGGGATTGCGCTGCCATTCGCGGTTGATGTTCAGCTCCCAGTTGGCGCGGGCAATGGCGGACCCGAGCAGACGATAGTCGACTTGCTGTGCAATTGGCTCGTTCGCTGTGGGTGTCAGGGCTTTCCAGCGCTTCTCAAAGTCGGTCAGCTCTTTGCGACGTGCGGCGACGGTCGCTGGAGTCCAATCGATCTTGAGGTTGGCAGGACGATCGAGGCGGGGAATGTCATCGTTGGTGAAGGGCTGCTCGACGGCGCGCCATGTCCAGAAGCTTTGGCTCAGGTCGGTGATGCTGTCGCCCTTTGCAGGCAGAATGACTGCGCCGAGAAGCATGGGAGCCAGCAGGAGAAACCGTTTGCCGATGGATACACCACGAGCATTCATCGTTGTCATCCAGATTAGGGATAGAGAAAGCGCGCTGCGACCGAGAGTATGCCCATCGTAGCAACGGCTTGAGAATCTGCAAATACGAAAATGAATGTAAGAGGCTTATACGCCCACAGGGAACGGCTTTGGCGAGGATTCTTCAAGATTCGCACCGGTGCGCCAGCGCTCGAAGCGGCCCTGCAGCAGCGAGAGCAAACCCGTGTACCAGTAACCCACAACGAACAGCAGCAGGAATGGCACGGTGAAGTAGTTTTCGTTGCTGATGGCGTACCAGATCGTCACGGCGAAGTAGCAGCCGATCAGAAGCTCGACCCAGGGAACGATGCCGAGGCGTTTGCGATACTTCGCCGCCTTCGATTTTTCACCGCGCTTTTCGACGCGATATTTCGGAGTGCGCTTGAAGGAACTCTTGATGCCGAGCAGGGCTTCGAGGACGGCCCTGGTGTTGGTCACAGTCAGGCCGATACCGAGCGACATGAGAAACGGCAGATAGAGAAAAGTCTTGTACCACTTGCGCGGGAAGAGCTCTTTCTGCGAGACGAGATAAAACGACGAGATCGAGAAGGTCGACGCCATGAAGAGTGGGAAGTCGATGAGCAGCATCTGGAACCATCCCTGATAGAAGCGGATGACCATGGCCGGCATCAGCAGCGTCGAGAGGATCACCATGAGCGGGTAGCTGATGTTTGCCGTGAGGTGGTACCAGGCTTCAAGCTTGGTGTGGAAGGGCGCGTCGCTCTCGAAAACCTTAGGCAGAATCTTTTTCGATGTCTGGATGAGCCCTTTTGCCCAGCGCGCCTGCTGTGTTTTGAAAGCCGTCATCTCGATTGGCACTTCGGCGGGGCATTCGACATCCTGAAGGTATTTGAAGCGCCAACCCTTCAGCTGTGCGCGGTAGCTGAGGTCAGTGTCTTCGGTCAGCGTGTCGTGCTGCCAGCCGCCGGCTTCGGGAATGACGCGTGTGCGCCACATGCCAGCAGTCCCGTTGAAGTTGAAGAAGACACCGGCGCGCGAGCGTCCGCCGTGCTCAAGGACAAAATGTCCGTCGAGCAGGATGGCTTCGACCTGCGTGAGGAAGCTGTAGTCGCGGTTCAGGTGCGTCCAGCGCGTCTGCACCATCCCGACGTCCGGCTCGGCAAAGTGATGGATGACCTGCATTAGCCAGTCGCGCGGCGGGACGAAATCTGCATCGAAGATGGCGACGAATTCGCCGGATGCAGTCTTCAGACCGTGATCGAGCGCCCCAGCTTTGAATCCATACCTATCCGTCCTATGAATGTAGACGATAGGATGGCCCGCAGTCTGATACTGCTCGACGATGTTTCGTGCAACCTCTTTCGTCTCGTCGGTCGAATCGTCGAGTACCTGAATCTCAAGCAGTTCGCGCGGATATTCCAGGTTGCAGCAGGCCTCGATCAGGCGGTCGATGACAAACTGCTCATTGAAAATGGGGAGCTGCACCGTCACGCGCGGCAGTTGCTCGAAGAGCTTTGGTGGTTCCTTGGCGGCGTTTTTGCGATGCTTATAGTAGAGGTAGACGAGCTGGTAACGGTGCAATCCGTAAAACGCCAGAATGATCATTACCAGGAAATAAGGGATGAGTAGCGCCGTATCGAAGGCATTCCAGCGATAGAGGTGTTCAAAGGTACGGTCGCCGTAGTGCGAGCGGAGATAGTGCGAAAGGCTGTGCTGATTCGCCTGCGCCAGAAGTGCAGGCGCGGAGGCGAAGATGGATTTCAAAGGGAAGATCGACAGCAGGGCCTTGCCTCCACGTTCCTAAAACGCTAATTGTATGCGATTTGTTTGTGATGTCGATGGAATCGTTTTGGGGGGAACATACCCTTTTAGGTCGCGGATACTGGTGCCGCGATAAGAAAAAGCAGATCCTTCCCCTTCGCTTCACTCAGGGTCAGGATGACATCGTCGTCAGTTCATGAACATGGTGCGGTAGAGTGTATCGCGCTGCACAGGCTTGAATCCCGCGTCGCGGATGATGCGACGCAGCTCTTCTTCCGTTGTACAGTTCGATGTTCCCGCCGCTTTCACGACATTTTCTTCGAGCATCACCGAGCCGACATCGTTGCCGCCAAAGCGCAGACCCAGCTGCAGGACTTTCAATCCCTGAGTGACCCAGCTCGACTGCACATTCTCGATATTCGAGAGATAGAGGCGTGAAATCGCCAGCACTTTGAGATATTCGACGGATGTTGCCTCGTCCCATCCGCGGCCGCCAAGAGCCGTGTTGTGCGGCTGAAAGCTCCAGGGGATGAAGGCGGTGAAGCCTCCGGTTTCTTCCTGCAGGCGTCGCACCTGCTCGAAGTGGTTGACGCGGTGCTCGAAGGTTTCGCCCACGCCGAACATCATCGTTGCAGTCGTGCGCATGCCGAGTTGATGGGCGGTGCGATGCACCAGAACCCAGTCGTCGGTGGAGCACTTGAGCCGAGCGATGCGGTGCCGCACTTCATCGTCGAGAATTTCAGCGCCGCCGCCGGGGATGGAATCGAGTCCCGCATCGCGCAGGCGCATGATCGTGTCGCGCACGCTCAGATTGCTGTATTCGGCGATGGCGAGAATTTCTGAGGCCGAAAAGCAGTGCATCCATACCTGCGGGAAGCGCAGTTTGATGCCCTTGAGCAGGCGCTCAAACCACTCGATCTTCAGATCAGGATGCAGGCCGCCCTGCATGAGCACACCTGTTCCGCCCATCTCGACGGTCTCTGCGATTTTCTGGTAAATCGTTTCGAAATCGAGGATGTAGCCTTCGGCGGCCATCTTGCCCTTAAGCGGGCGATAGAAGGCGCAGAAGGTGCAGTACTCGGTGCAGAAATTTGTGTAGTTGATGTTGCGATCGATGATGTAGGTCACTACGCCTTCGGGGTGCAGCTTTCTGCGCATGGCGTCGGCTTCCATGCCGAGACCGATGAGGTCGTCGGAGTGGAAGTAATCGAGGGCTTGCTGGCGAGTGATCGACATAGCTAGATTCTAGAAGGTCTTGGCGCAACCTGCCAGACCTGCCTCTAACAGAAACCAATTTCCACGCGGAGGCGTCTCTATGGCATATCGCGTATCATGCCCTTGAGACATGTTTTCATACTGCCTTGTCCTGTCGTTGCATCAGAGATTGTAAGTTAGGCCCGGGTCCCGAATTTACGTTTCGCAGATGTGAAATTTCTTCAGGAGCGAAGGTTCCGTATGCTGAATCTTACTCGCCGCGCAGTGCGGCTTGCCGCCCTCCCGCTGGTTGCGACACTGATCTTTCTTTCGTCTGGCAGATTGTTTGCCGCGGACGACAAGCCGCAACCCGACGTCATCGTCTTCACGAACGGCGATCAGCTCTCCGGAAAATTTGTGAACGCCATCGGAGATAAAGTGACCTTTCACAGCGATATTGTGGGCGACATCACTGTGGAATGGAGCAAGGTCAAGGAACTGCACACTGGTTTGAAAGTGGCTGTGATTGAAAAGAGCGTGGAGATCAAGCATCACCAGATTCCTGCGAGTGTGCCGATTGGCACCGCGTCGGTCGCGGACCAACAGATCACGATCCAGTCAGCGACCAATGCCACGATTGCGCCGATTCCGATCAAGAATGCGCAATTTGTTGTTGATGAAACGACTCTGAACAAGCAACTGCGCGGAGAGCCCGGATTTTTCACGGCCTGGAATGGAGGGGCGACCTTCGGGTTGACTCTGGTGCAGGCCACGCAAAACCAGTACTCTTTCAACGGAGCGGTTGCTCTGGCGCGAGTGGTGCCGACGGCGAGCTGGCTCGATCCGCGGAACCGCACGACGATCGATTATTCGCAGTCGTATGGAAAGATCACAGATCCCGCATACACAGATGCGAATGGCAACTTTGTGCCGTCCAGCTATTCGAAGAGTTCGATCTACCATGCCGATGCCGAGCGGGACCAATACGTTTCGCCGCGTTTCTACTTCCTCGGGCAGGTGTCTTTCGATCACAACTATAGCCAGAGCCTCGACCTGCAGCAGATTTATGGCGGTGGAATCGGCTACACGGTCATCAAGACGCCGAAGCAGGAACTCGACGTGAAGGCCACTGTGCAGTATGAGCGTCAAGCCTTCTTTAATACACTGACGAACGAGAATCAGGACCTGATTGGTTCGACGTTCGGCGGCTACTACACCCTCCACCTGCCCAAGAGCATCATCTTTGCGCAGCAGTTGCTCTATATCCCCGCGTGGAACAACACGCGCGCTTACTCTGTAGCGGAGACGGATTCTCTCACCTTCCCGGCGTATAAGAATTTGGGCTTTACTGTTGGCACACTGGACACTTATCTGAATAATGTGCCGTTCACGTTTCCACCGACGAAGCGGAATTCGTTCCAGTTCACAGCGGGTGTGACCTACGCCATCAAGTCAAAGTATTAAAAGGCGAAGGCCGGGTGTGAATCATTTTTGCACCCGGTCTAAAGCGTCAAGCTATTTTGTTTCGGGCACTGGCGGAGGCGTCTGGCCTGGCGGGTCGAAATTCAAAGGCTGTTTCAGCAGATCGAGCACGTCCGAAGGAAGCGGCTTGTCCGCGCCGGCCAGCAGCATCGAGACCTGCCATATTTGCGTTTCGTTTAACACGTGATCGAATGACGGCATGCCCGTCAAGCGGATCCCGTTGCTGACCTTCCAGAAGGTTTCTCCCGGCGGATCGTCGCTCACGCCTACAACGGCGGCTCCATGCGGCTGCCAAAGCTGCGGCGCGTCGGGGTACATGTGCTCGGCGAAGGCTGAAGGGCGCCCGTAAAGGCCGTGGCAGGCTGCGCACTGCTGGCGGTAGATGTGCGCACCGATGAGCAGATTGGTCTCGCTTGGCGAGATCGGCGATTTCTTGGGCATTTCGCTGTCGATGCGAGCACGGAGAGGGCCGTGGACGATCTGGCGTTCAAGCATAAAGGCCTCATCAGCCACGGTGACCGGCGGATGCCCCAGACGGAGATACAACAGCGCAGCGACCGGCAGAATCAACAGACCTAGAATTAGCCCTACCAGGAATTTCATCATGCAGGTTGCGCCCTCAATCGTGAGATGGAAGCTTGCCTGAGGCTGCCAGACTGGGGATGCAGCCAACTCACTAAGGAGAGCAGGAGCACGGGAGAAGCGCAAGTGCTTTATCACAGCACGCATAATTCCGGCTCGTTCAAAGAGGACCCGGCTCCCAAAATTGCGCTGGGAGGAGTCAATAACTCGCTGGTGCAATAGAATAAAAGGAGCTTTGGCCCTAGAGACCGCGTTTCCGCTTTTTTATAGGAAGTTCGATTGTCTCAATTTTTGTTTCGCCGGCAGTGGAGGCATTCAGATTCATGTTTCGTTCCAACCGTTTTTACCCGGTTCTGGCAATCACCATTTTTTCCTTAGCAGTCCATCAGGCGTCAGCGCAGCAAACCCAGTCCCAACCGCAGTCAACTGAGACCCAGGCAGGGCAAACCGCGCCGCAATCATCGCCCCAGGAGCGTGCGCAGGTGCTGCGCCAGGCACAGGAACGGGTCAAGGCGCGCCGCAAACTGCGCGACCAGCAGGTGATTCAGGACACCTACACGCACAAATACGAAGGGTATTTTGGCGGCAATTATCTACACTTCCGCCCGGGCAACACTCTGCAGCACATGAACGAGGCTGGCTGGCATGCCGGCGTCACGGACTATATGTTCGGCAAAATTGGTATTACGGTGGATGGACGTGGCTACTATGGCACCGCCTACACCAACAGAAATCCTTATGGCGTTTACGAGCCCAGCATCAGCCAGTACACGTTCATGGGCGGGCCATCGGTCCGCTTTTTTGAGGGACTGCATTGGGGCTGGACGGCGCAGGTGCTGGCGGGCGTTGGCCATGGCAACTTTGGCACCGGCACCGGCGGACTGCCTCCGGAACTGATTGGTTTGTATTCGGACGGGAATGCCTTCAACCTGAGTGCAGGTGCTTCAGTTGACTACAACCTGAGCCCGACGCTGGCTCTCCGCCTCACCCCGGGCTACTTGATGACCAGGTATGGCAGCTCGACACAGAACAACCTCGGCTTTACGGCTGGCGTTGTGTGGCGTTGGGGTAGGCAGTAACAGTTTTTACTGGATAAGGAAGGCCGCGCTCATTTGCGCGGCCTTTAATTCTTATCGCGTTTTTTCGCTGACTCCAACGGGTACTGCGGCTCGGTCATGCGAATCGGGTCGAGAATTTCGCTGATTTCTGTTTCGCTTAGCAAATCCCGCGAGCGGGCGATCTCGATGATCGATTTACCTGTAGAGATCGACTCCTTCACAATCTCCGCTGCTTTGGCATAGCCGATGTAAGGATTGAGCGCCGTGGCCAGCGAAACTGTGCTCTGCGCGTAGAAGTTGGCACGCTCCACGTTGGCCGTTATACTCGCGACGCAACGCTCGTTGAACTGCCGCAGCATGTTGGCGAGAATCGTGATGCTCTGCAAAACGTTGTAGGCCATGGTCGGCATCATCACGTTCAATTCAAGCTGCCCGGCTTGCACAGCATAGGCGACAGCCGTGTCGTTGCCGATAACCTGAAAGCTCACCATCGCGGCCAGTTCCGGCATAACAGGATTGATCTTCCCCGGCATGATCGAAGAGCCGGGTTGCAGGCTCGGCAGGCCGATTTCATTCAGGCCGGTATTCGGCCCGGAAGAAAGCAGCCGCAAATCATTCGAAATGCGAATCACCTCGAGGGCTATCCCGCGCAGGGCCGCGCTCACGTCGCCCATGCACGCATTCGACTGCATCGCCCAGCGCATGTCTTCGGCGGGAACGAGTTTCTGCCCGGAAATGCGGGCAAGGTTCACCACGGCTTTTGCGCGATAGTCAGGATGCGTGTTGATGCCGGTGCCGACGGCGCTGCCGCCCAGTCCCAGTTCGCGCAGGGAGTTGGCGGATTGCCGCAGGAATTTCGCGCCTTTCTCGATGGCAAGTCCGTAAGCCGCAAACTCCTGGCCCAGGCGAATTGGAACGGCGTCCTGCATGTGGGTGCGGCCGGACTTCATGATGCCGTCGAATTGTTTTGCCTTTGTGGCGAAGGATGCGGTGAGTGAGTCGAGGACCGGATACAACGTTTCGAGATTCAGGAGCGTGGCCACACGCATGGCAGTGGGAAAGACATCGTTGGTCGACTGTCCGTAGTTCACATGGTCGTTGGCATGAACGAAAGCGTATTCGCCGAGCTTGCCGCCGAGGATTTCATTCGCGCGGTTGGCGATGACTTCGTTCGTGTTCATGTGGAAGCTGACGCCCGCGCCAGCCTGGAAGACATCGACGACAAACTGATCGTTCC
>DATGAD010000316.1:0-2369 GCA_035313725.1 Alloacidobacterium sp.
TGAGGCATTCACTGTGTCATACCGTTCGTAAAGTTGCTGTGACCGTGATCACTGCCCTGTGACTACAAGCTCACTTACGTTGATCGTAGGCCTCAGACTAAGACACGGTTGGACAACGCGGGCGCAGGAGCCGTTACGCAAGTTGAGCCTCGAACTTTTGGAGTCGTCGAGTGGCACCGTTCTCGAAGTCTCGATGACGTTGGCACTCGGACGCGGGCCAGTCGACCCCCCAGGTCCACCTGTGTTGAACTGCGGGATATCTCGAACAAACATGGATTGGTATTGAGCACAATTGAGCACGAATCAACGTTCAAGACAGCAATGGCATTGGAAAAAGATAACGGCCGCTCATCAATTGAGCAATTGAGCGTGCTATCCTCGGTGATCACGTTAAATCCGGCCATACGTGAACGGGTTAAAAGCGGCCATAGAGAGAGGCCGAAGACGTGATTGTTTTACCTTGCCGAGGTGTAGATTTGCAAGGCGGGGAGTGGCGCGTTGATGTTCCCACCCTTTGATTGGGTGGTGTGTTGTACTCGCTCTGCCGGGGTCGCGCCTTGCGGAGTGATCCAGGGCCGATGACAGGGGGCTGGCTCCGAAGGAATCGGTAATCGCGACCCTCTGCGGTTTGCCCGATGGGTTGTCCAGCGGAGGGTTTCGTGTTTCTACGGAGATTCCTATGGTGAGGCTCCTTCGTGGGAGGCCTCTGGATCAGGAGTCGCGACGCCGCCGGGCGTTCTTTGCCCGGCATGCTTTTCGCTTTGGCTTTTGTCATTGCGCATCTCCGGTACTGGCGGTTTTGGTGCGCCAACTGCGCGGGCCGCATTTTAAAACGTGTCCGTGATGCAGCAAGCGATCCAACATGGCGGTGACAGCGGCGCTGTCGCCGAGCAGTTTTCCCCAGTCGTCTACGGGGCGGTTGGAGGTCAGCAGTGTGCTCGCACGTTCGTAGCGGCGCATGATGATCTCCAACAGTTCCTCGGCGGCGGTCAGCGGTAGCTTGCGCATTCCCAGGTCGTCGATAATCAGCAGCGGCACGGTGGTCAGCATTTCCATCAGCTCCTTGCGCTTGCCATCGAGCGTGGCGTCGGCCAGGTCCTCCAGCAGCCTGTGGGCTTCGCGATACAGAACACGGTAGCCCTGCTGGATGACAGCGTGGCCGATGGCTTGTGCGCAGTGACTTTTGCCGCTGCCAGGCGGGCCGAGGAACAAGGCATCTTCGCGCTTTCCGACCCAGTTCGCGGTGGCCAGGTCGAAGACAAGACTGCGGTTCATCTTCGGGTTGAACTGGAAGTCGAAGTTATCGAGTAACTTGTTTGCGTCACGGAACTGCGCCTGCTTGTGGCGCCGCTCCAGAAGTCGCTTGCTCCGACAGGCAAGTTCGTCAGAGACCAGGATGGAGATCAGGTCGATGGGGGCCATGTTTTCCGACTGCGCTTGCAGAAGACGAGTTTCCATCACTGCGGCCATACCGCTCAGGCGCAGTTGTACCAGGGAGCGATTGAGTTCGATCAGGTTCATGGATTGGGTTCCTCGAAGTTGATGCGTTGTTGGATCAGATCGCGATACTGGGTCAGTTCGCGGATCAGTGGATCGACTTGCCTCAGGCTCAGAGGAGCCTGAGGGCTGCGCTCCAGATAGCGGCGCACGAAGCGATACTCGGCAACGCGCAGTTCCAGGCCCGCCGCGCAAGCATCGTCCGAAGCCGCGCTGCCATATTGCTTGACCAGTTGGAGAACGCCCTGGATGCGACGCATTCCGAGTTCGCCCTGGCGAGCATGTATGGCGTCGCAGACAGCACCGATGTTGGCTCCTGCCTTGTGCGCACGTGCCAGCAGTTGAAGCAACTGCGGCGGCGTACGACGCGGACGATCCGCATCGCGGATGCGATGGCCGCCGCGCTTGCCGCTCAGATGCTCGCGCAGCAATTCACCGGTGCGGGGATCAAGAAGCCGCACGAACATCGCGTCCCACTGCACGTTGACCTTCCGCCCGATCCAGCCCGGCGGCGCTCCGTAGTAAGCCGCTTCGACCTCGACACAACCATCCAGGTGCACCGTGCGCTCGCCATACTGGTAATAGCGAAACGGCTCCAGCGGAAGAGCTTGCAAAAAAGGCTTCTCTTCAGCGAACATCGCCGCCACCTGCCGCTTGGTTCGGCCGTGGATGCGCTTGTCGGCCCAGTTCTCTTCCCAGTGGTCCAGGTACGCCTGCGCCTCTTCAAGGCTCTCGAACTTCTTGCCCCTCAGCGGCGTCTTTTGCGCATGGGCTACGCCCGATTCCACTTTTCCTTTTCGATCCGGATCCCGCACTTTGCACGGCAGCGCCGTCACGCCGTAGTGCGCCAGAACGTCGCGATACAACGGATT
>DATGAD010000317.1:0-6472 GCA_035313725.1 Alloacidobacterium sp.
AGCACCTGCAGCGAAGCTGCCCGACGCAATCTACCCGCTGTGCGAATATCTCACCCCAAACGAATCCGAAGCGGCAGCTCTTACCGGAATGCCCGTGAACAACATCGAAGAAGCTGCGAAGGCAGCCGATGCCTTGCTCGCTCGTGGCGTGCGCACTGTTGTCGTGACGCTTGGAGCCAACGGCGCATTGCTGAAGAACGGCCAGATTACAAAGCACATTCCAGCAATCGACGCGGGTCCTGTCATCGACACGACAGGCGCCGGAGACGCATTCAATGGCGGCTTTGCCGTCGGCCTCGCCGAAGGCATGAGCGCGGAAGACGCCGTAGTCTTTGGCTGTGCCGTTGCAGGCATATCCGTTACACGCCACGGCACCGCCCACTCCATGCCGCACCGCGCGGAAGTAAATGAGTTGTTGACGCGAAGAAGCTAGAACTCGCGCAGCTCTCGGTCTACTGCCAGCTTCTCGGAGGTCAGCCTGATCACCGCAGCAGCATCGCCCTGCCGCTCGGCGTCGCTGATGGCGGCCCGCAATTCCCGCTGGCGGCGTTCCAGATGACGGCAGCGCAGCGTATCGAGCGCCGCCGTAACGTGCTCCGCCGTGATCGGTTCGATTTCATCATGCAACGCCTGCGCCAGCAGACTGCGGCCCGCTGGATCTTCGATCGCCACCATTGGATCGACCGCGCCGCGATGGCGCAGCTGTTTCAGAATCGGAGCGACCGTCAAGCCTTCAAAGTGGGCTTCGTTGGCGTCGAAGCCGGCCAGCGCAGCCTGATGCGCCGGATCAGAAGAGGCACCAGCCAGCGCTCGCAGCAAGACCTTCTCCGCCTCGCTCAGCGTCGGAATCACCTGCGAGATGGAATCCCGGCGTTTCGCCGCTGCCTGTTTCAACTCTTCGCGCACCAGAGCGGAATCGATGCCCAGCTTCTGCGCGGCGTCGGCGGCAAATTCATCGCGCGTAATGCGGTTCGGCATGCGCCGGATGTGCGGCAACAGGAAATTCAGAGCCTTCACCTTGGCATCGGCTGTGCTGGAAGGGAATAGCTGCCGTGCCCGTTCGATCAGATAATCCGAATGCCGTTTCGCCCCGCGCAGAGCGGCCAGATACTCCTGCGCGCCATGCTCGCGGATGTAGCGGTCGGGATCGAGTCCGCCTTCGAGCGTTACCACACGCACCTCGAATGCCTCTTCCGTCAGCAGCGCAATCGACTTCTCCGCCGCATTCGCGCCCGCCGTATCGGGATCGAAGTTCACGATGATGCGCGTCGCGTAGCGCGAGAGCAGCCGCACCTGCGGCTCGGTGAAAGCCGTTCCGCTGGTGGCGATCACGTTCTTCACGCCAGACAAATACACCGAGATGCAGTCCATCTGCCCTTCGACCAGCACCGCGAAGCCGGTTTCGCGGATCGCCTGCCGCGCTTTGTCGAGGTTGAACAGGACATTGCCCTTCGAATACAGGGGCGTTTCCGGCGAGTTCATGTACTTAGGCCCAGCCTTGTCACCGGCTTCAAGCGCGCGTGCGGTAAAGGCGATCACGCGGCCCGATTCATTCGCGATCGGAAACGTGACGCGCTTGCGGAAACGCGAGTACAACGGTCCTGGTTTGCCGTCTTCCTGCTCCTTGAACGAGAACAAGCCGGAGAGCCGCAGCATTTCCGGATCGGCGACGGATTGCAGGCGCTCACGCAGCGCATGAAACGACTCAGGCGCGTAGCCGATGCGGAATCTCTGTATCTCGTCCGGCTTCAACCCGCGGCCCGTGAGATATTCGCGCGCCAGTGCTCCTTCGGGCGAACGAAGCTGCTCTTCGAACCATGCCGTCGCCAGCTCGTGCAGCTCCAGTAGCTTGGCGCGTTGGCGGCCTTCCTGCGCTTCTTCTTCCGACGAGAACTCGCGTTTCGGCAGTGGAATGCCGCATTTCTGGGCTACGAATCGGACTGATTCCGGAAAGCTGACGTTCTCAATTTTCTGGATGAACGAGAAGACGTCTCCGGAAACGCCGCAACCGAAGCAGTGGAAGAACTGTCGGGTCGCATGGACCGAAAACGACGGTGATTTCTCCTTATGGAACGGGCACAAACCGCTGAAATTCTGCGCTCCGGCCTTCTTCAGACGCACATAATCGCCAATAATCTTGACGATATCGGCCTGCTGCTTGACGAGTTGTGCGAAGTCGGAGGCCATCGTGATCGGCCCGACTCCCCTCCCCCGGGTGTTTCGGCCGTTTCTTTTGTTTTCAATGATTTAGCGGGGGATCATCCCTCGATATGCCATTGATTTGAAAGGGGTTAACTAGTTTCTAGTATTTTCAATAACTTAGCGGAGGGTCCTGTTTGGCCTTCTGAAAACTACCCTCTCATTCAAGGATAGCAAGTTTGACGAAATAGTACGCCAAATCGCAGGAGGAATAACTTATTTAATTCGAGCAACTTACAAAAATAATGAGCGACGAGGGGCTTGACAGGAATTTTCAACAAGCACTTCTCTCGCCTTTACTTTTCGACAGATTTCTCCTTACCCAGCCGCATATATAGCCCGACGATTGGGCCGTAGACATTGATTCCAAAATCCTCATACCTCGGTTCAGACAGATAGAAGTTCGATACGTGCATATACGTCATTCCAGCCGAAACGCTATATCGAGGATTGAAGTTATAGCGCGCTCCGCTGCCCATCATGAGAGTGAATGTCAGGTCCTGTCCCTGCGCATAGAGCACCCCGTCAGGACCCTTGGCGTTAATATTCCCCACGCCGCCCCGTGCGTCAAAGTAGGGGACAATCCTCCAGTTAGGCTGGATGAAGTTGCGCCGAATACCGTAATCGAAGGCGAAATACCGCGTTTCCGCCCCTCTCGGAATCGCGGTGTAGGAACCGCTGAATACAAAGTCGGTATTGCCACGTAGAAATTTCCAGCCCCATATGTTGTCTATTTGCCATCGCAGGGAAGCGATGTTAGGCACCATCGTGTAATGAAGCGGCCATGACGTATATGCGCTGTCGACCAGAAAGTCGAAGACGAAGGGAATATTGTTCGGAAGCCATCCCGTTTCCAGGGAAAACTCCAGCTTGTTCTTGTAGTAGATATCTCTGTTGAAATCCCGCTTTTTCGAGTCCCGTAGAGTCTTTTCCGCAGGTTGTACTGTCGAATCCTGACCAAAGGCGGGATGAGCAAGGTATACCAGCAAGCACATAAGCAGTACCGGATTTTTGAAACTCATCTAAGCCACCTTGCTCAGAACCCTAAACAACTTAGACTGTGATGCATTGTTTACGCGATCTCAAGTTTTCATCCTTTTATTCTGGAGCAATGCGGTTGTGCTCAACCGAACATGGCGATGACCTCATCCGGCGTCTTTCCCTGCTCGCGCAATGCGCGCAGCGAGAGGGCATCGTGCCGCTTGGCCAGGCGCTGGCCGCGCTCGTCGTGCATCACCGGGGAGTGGTACCACGAAGGTGGCGTCAGCCTCAGCGAGCGATAGATGAGAATCTGCCGCGCCGTTGAGCGCAGCAGATCGGCGCCACGCACGACTTCGGTAATACGCATCGCCGCGTCATCGACGACGACGGCAAGCTGGTAAGCAGGAACGTCATCCCGCCTCCAGACGAGAAAGTCTCCAAAGTCGTGTCCAACGACGTAGCTCTGCGCCCCGAAATTGCCGTCTTCAAACGCAATTACTTCGCCGTCTGGAACACGAAAGCGCCAGTTCACTCCGACGGGCGATTCCGGCGGCTGTATCTGTTTCGAGCTGTCATGTGGCCGGCACGTGCCGGGATACAGCGGCTCATCATCCTCGTCATGCGGAGCCTGCGCGCTGCGGGCCAAATCTTTACGCGAGCAGCGGCATGGGTAGACGAATCCGGCCTGCACCAGCTTGCGCCATGCTTCGAGGCAGAACTTTCGCCGCCGGCTCTGGACGTAGGGAGCGTAAGGGCCGCCGACATCCGGGCCTTCCTGCCACCAGATGCCAAGCCAGCGCAGGTCTTCGAGCATTGCAGTCGTAAATTCGGGCTTCGACCGCTGCGGGTCGAGATCTTCATTGCGCATCACGAGCACGCCATTGGCTTGCGTCGCTCGCTGGTATGCCGTCCAGAATGTCCGCGCATGGCCGAGATGCAGCAGACCGGTGGGCGAAGGCGCAAGACGGCCTCGATAAAGAGAACTCACGCGCTTAGTCTAGCGAATGGATTTGAAGGGACGATGATTCGGATTACTTTCAGTCTTGCCCGTGATCCGGGAGCAACGCTGTACCTCAAGGGTAGAATCGAGATCCCTTCCACTATGCCGACATTTCGGTACTAATCCTGCTTTTGCCGTCCAAGCGATTGAGCAACTGGTAATTGCCGAGTTGGCGGTAATCCCCCCGGAGCCGCGATTCAACAACCCAACTCGCGGGAAATGCGCCATGGAACTAGCGAAGATTATTCTCGTCTCTGTTCAAGATATGGCTCGCTAAGAAGGTGCTGAGCCTCTTGGATTGCGCCTCTAGTGTTATCTTTCGTCTGAAGTGCCAACTGGTATTCATTGACGGCCCGGTCACGTTGGCCCGTGATGTCAAAGATCTTGCCCATTTGAATATGGCTCCACACCTTCGTCCAACTGGGATCGCCATCTTCTCGTAGGGAGTCCCTAAAGGCATTCACGGACGCCTGATAGTCGTGCTGTCGAAGCAATATTTCTCCGATCCGATAGGAAGCGACAGAGCTTCGAGGGTCGCTGTCCAAAGCACTCTGAAACTCAGCCAAGGCTTCTGTCTCATTGCCCCGAGTCATCAACTGCTCACCCTTTGCGATCGTTAGATCGGTCCGCGTGAGGCGAAGATAGTGGATCACCGGAATTCTGCCCTGACCGAGCGGGAGCGTCGTGATCGCGATGGTATCGCCGGATTTCATTACTAGAGGAGCCAGATCGGTCGGGAGGACGACGACGGGAATGTCCTTGTCGCGGTGCCAGTTTATTTCGGGATCGGTGAGGGCGCTGAAAGTGCACCTGATCTCATCGGTGCCTTGGACGGGTTCGACTAGCAGATCGTACCCGAAAACTACATTCAGACGATCGTACTGAATAAAGTAGTGAAAAACATGACCGGGTCTGTTCCTGTCTACCCACGAATGGACTGACCAGCCTTCGATTTCATCAAATTCCGGTGATGACAAGGCCTCCGATTCGAAAAGGTCGATCACAACGCCATTTGCCTTTATAAGACGTGACCATCCCTCTGCATGCGCTGTCGATGGAATGGCAGATGTTGACCCGTAGAGCAATCTTGATAGCGGCGCGGGCAACGCGGTCAAGATCGATGGCGAGTGGGCGTAGCTCTGGCAGTGACCGCACAACGGAACGGCAAGAGAAAACACCAAGAAATACTTGAGCATATCTCCTCCGCAGGACTGTATATCAGACGCAAGACATTACGATTCGTCAGCCGAAATTCAGAGTAGGCGGATTCCGGGTGTATGGTCGCCAATCCGGAAGTAATTGACCAAGCTTCGCCACCCAGAGGCATCCCTTGAGATAAGAGATTTAACTCGTCTGCTTTGATACTCGTTGCACTTGATCTCGTGCTGGACAACAGCTACTACACGTGAAGACACGAAAAACCGCCCGCTGGGAAACGGGCGCAATCATACGAAAACAGGTTCGCGTCGGCCATCTCAACCAGCTTAGGGTCAAGTTGCCGCCGGAATCACACGAAATTTCGGCGCGGCGATTGCCGATCAGGATGTCCGCTGCGTGAATATTCCCGAGAAATACTTGCGGTAGTGGATGAACAGGAAGATCCACAAGATCGCTGCGAGAACTCCCGGTTGCCATCCCACGGGCGGCAACAAAATGAGGAACATGATGATATTGACAATGATCGGCGCGAGGATAGCCAAGGCGAGCGGAACATAGAGGTTTGCCAGCAACAGGGCGCCGCTGATCACCTCGAGTGTGCTCACGAAGAGGATGAAGTGGGATTGGAACATTGCTCCCACGAACTGACCTGCAATGCCCGGAGGCATCGGCTTGGGGAGAAAGTGCAGGAAGGCATTCAGGCCGAAGGCGACAAAGATGACGCCCAACAAGATGCGTACGATGATGATCACGATTTTCATGAATGCTCTGTTTATTGCAACAGCAAAATCAGGCCTCGAAGTATACGCCAATGGAAGTCTGACGGGCAGGTTTTTTTGGGGTGTAACCCCGCTGTATCTGGCGTGGCCAGAAGAAGGGCCGCCATACCAGAGGTCGCGCGCCCTCACGGACCAGGTTCTGTATCGTCGCCCACCCGGAAATAACTCAAGAGCAAACACTTGAGACCGAGACGGCCGCCCTCTCCCAAGATAGATACCAAAAACGCTCTTCTATTCAGCAGTGATCCCTGACGAGAAGCCGACTTTTCGTCACCGATCCGGTTCAGATCGGGCGACCGTTCAAGGCGTTTCTCCAAAAAAAGAAGTGATTCAAAGAGCAATTTACCATCGCATC
>DATGAD010000318.1:0-5344 GCA_035313725.1 Alloacidobacterium sp.
AGAGGATGGGGCACCCTGGTGTTGAGTCTCTCGGCTCGGTGGAGGCCTTGGCTCCATCGGCGGCTGTGGCTACAACTGCGAAGAAAGCTGCGGAGAAAGACAAGAGGGAAGAGAGTGCGTCTCCCTTTTCGGTTACTGTCAGCATGGTGTATGACGGGCCGCTGGACCTGCTGCTGGACCTGATTCGCAAGCAGGATATTGATATTTACGACATTCCGATTGCGAAGATTACGGCGCAGTTTCTGGCTTATGTCGAGCAGTTGAAAGCTACCGACGTGGATACGGCGGGCGAGTTCATCTACATGGCTTCGCTCTTGATTCATATCAAGAGCAAGATGCTGCTGCCGCGCTCGCCAATCGAGACGACGGAGGGCGAGGCAGACGATCCGCGGCGCGAGCTGGTGGAGCGTCTGCTGGAGCATGAGCGTTTCAAGAACGCAGCGCAGATGCTGGCGCAGAAGCAGTTGATCGAGGAGTCGACGTGGTCGAATCCGTCGCTCAAGGAGTTTCGCAACGACGAGGGCACGGAGCAGGAGATTGCGGCGGATACGGTCGATCTGGTGCGCGTTTTCCGCGAGATTCTGGACCGGTTGAAAGAGCGGCCGGTGCTGGATGTCGAAGAGGACACGGTGACGGTCGGCCAGATGATCGATTATGTGCGGCGGCGAATGATTACCGAGGAAAAACCCGTATCTCTGCGGAAGCTGCTGGGTCACGCGAAGTCGGAAAAAACGCTGATTGCCATGTTTCTGGCGCTGCTGGAATTGGTGCGCTTACAGGCCATTTTGCTGCGCCAGGAGCGTAATTTCGGCGATATTTTTGTTAAAAAGCATGCTGATTTTGAGCAGGTGATGACCGAGCGGATGAACCAGATGCGGGATGACTGGGCTTAAGGCGCTTCCCTCGTGAAGCGTCTTGCTTTCCCACCCTTTGCTTCGCAAAGGATGGGGCACCCGTTTTCGTGCTGACCGATGCTTAGGAAAGCAGATCCTTCGACTGCGCGCTGCACGCTCCGCTCAGGATGACAACCATCAAGTTCAAGCCCGCATTCATCGAAAATTAATAAGGTTTTCGGGGGGATTTTTACACATTGGGTCTACCGGCCCTGATAGGGTGCTTGCACGCATTTCTATTGGAGCCTACTCCTTATGAACGAAGCTTCGTCTGTTGCCGTTCCCCCTGGTATTACACCTGCAAAAAGCTCTCTCGAACACAAAATGAATAAGTCGCCCGGGCTGATTGGCTCGGTGCTTTTTGGCGTGGTTCTGGTTACGGGCCTGGGGTATGCCGGGTTCCATCTGGCGAACGATCTATCTGGAACTCACCTTGTGGGCCTTTGGCCCTGGGTGCTGCTGATCACGGCGCTGATAATTGCGCTTGGGTTCGAGTTCGTTAACGGCTTTCATGACACGGCAAATGCCGTCGCCACAGTGATCTACACGCACTCGCTGGAGCCGCATATGGCGGTGGCGTGGTCGGGGATCTGGAACCTGATCGGCGTGCTCACTTCGTCGGGCGGCGTGGCGTTCTCGATCATCACGCTGCTGCCGGTGGAGTTGATTCTGCAGGTAGGCAGGGGCGCGGGTTTTGCGATGGTCTTCGCCTTGCTGATTTCGGCGATCGTGTGGAACCTGAGCACCTGGGCGCTGGGGCTTCCGGCATCGAGTTCGCATACGCTGATTGGATCGATTATCGGCGTCGGCATCGCGAACCAGATCATGGGCGGGCACAATGGGACGAGCGGCGTGGACTGGACGCAGGTAGGGAATGTCTTCCGTGTGCTGCTGATCTCACCGGTGGTTGGCTTTGTGTGCGCGGCGCTGCTGCTGGTGCTCATGAAGTTCCTGATCAAAGATCCGGCGCTGTATGAGTCGCCCAAGGGGACCGATCCGCCGCCGTTCTGGATTCGCGGGCTGCTGATTCTGACCTGCACGGGCGTGAGCTTCGGGCACGGGTCGAATGACGGGCAGAAGGGCATGGGCCTGATCATGCTGATCCTGATTGGTACCGTCCCGACAGCGTATGCGCTGAACCATGCGATCGGCATTGGCCAGGTTGCGGATTTCTCGGCTGTCTCCGAGCAGGCCGTGCATGTGCTGAACAACTACGTTACGCCGGATGCGTTGATGGACGATGTGCGCGCTGACCTGACGGACTATATCCGCTCGAAGCAGTTCACTCCGAACACGGCACTGGCGGCGCGGCAGCTGGCGATCGATATCTCGAATGAAGTGCAGCAGTATAAGGCCCTGGGCGCGATTCCGGCCACGCAGCAGCAGAACGTCCGCAACGATATGTATGTGGAAGGCGAAACGCTGCGGCTGATGGCGAAGGCCAAGACGCCGGCCTTCAGCGCCGCGGACTCGGCGATTCTGACGAATTACCGGAAGCACCTGGACGATGCAACCAAGTTCATTCCGACCTGGGTGAAGGTGGCTGTGGCCGTGGCTCTGGGACTGGGCACGATGGTTGGCTGGAAGCGCATCGTGGTGACGGTAGGCGAGAAAATCGGCAAGGCGCATTTGACGTACGCGCAGGGCGCGTCGGCTGAGATCGTGGCTGCGTGCACGATCATCGCGGCTGACCAATTCAAGATGCCGGTGTCGACGACGCACGTGCTCTCGTCCGGTATTGCCGGGACGATGATGGCAAACGGGAGCGGGCTGCAGTGGTCGACGGTGAGAAATATTGCCATGGCGTGGGTGTTTACGCTGCCCGCGGCGGCACTGCTGGCAGGGTGTCTCTTCTGGGTGATGCGGCAGTTTATGCACTGATTTCGCACCAGACCTGACGCAATTCGCGGCGCTTCGGTAGTATCAAAGAGAACCGGAGCGCCGTTTTCATTTGCGGGCGTATATCCTGTCCCCTAACGCATGAGTCTAAAAGCAAAGATTGAAGCGGTGATTTACGCCGCAGAAGAACCTGTGACGCTGGCACAGCTTGCCGGCCTGTTTGCCGATGAGGCACTGGAAGAGAAACGGGCGCGGGAAGCCGCCGCGCAAGTGGTTGTCGAGCCGGCGAATGAAGTGTCGGTGATTCTGACGGCCGAGAGCCTGGAACCCGATGATGGCGCGGTTTCGGCGGAGTTGGCAGCGGCGGAGATTTCGGAAGAGCATGCCGCGCCTCTGACCGTGGAAGAGGCTGCGGTGATGGCGGCTCATGCCTCCGAAGAGGGTGTGACGATTGTCGAGGCGGTCGTTGAGACGGTCCTTGAGACGCCTGTTGAGCCGGAGACGGCAGCAGCGCCTTCGCCCGAGGACGAGAAGCGTGCCGCGCGGCAGCGTGATCGCGAGGTGCGCGAGGAACTGCGGCGCGTTGTCGGCGAGCTGATTGCAGACTATGCGGACAGCAATCGCGGCATGGAGATTCGCGAGATTGCCGGCGGGTATCGCGTGGGCACGAAGCCGGAGTATCACGACGCGGTGCGCGGATTTGTGAAGAGCCTGAAGCCGCCAATGAAGCTGTCTCTGCAGGCTCTGGAAACGCTGGCGGTGATTGCTTATAAACAGCCGGTCACGGCTCCCGAGGTGGGCGAGATTCGTGGCGTGGACTCGGCGGGCGTGATCGGGTCGCTGATCAGCCGCAAGCTGATTACGACGGCTGGACGCAAGCAGGTGATCGGCAGGCCGATTCTCTACAAGACGACCAAGGAGTTTCTGCTGCGCTTCGGGTTGAAAGACCTGAATGAGCTGCCGTCGATTGAAGAATTTGAAAAGATGGCGGCGGGCGAGTTGTCGGAATCGGAGGAACTGCCTTTTGCAGAGGGCAAGAGCGTGCCGAATGAAGAGGGCATCGTAGAGGCCGCTGACGACAATGAGGAGAAAGTCGAAGCCGAGGCGCACTCCGCCGTTGGGATGGCGGACGAGACCGAGGAAGACGGCGAGGATCTTCCCGGCATTGCGGTTGAATTAGAGGTTGAGTGCGAAGAGGCTGAGATTATCAATGAGCCTGGACGCTGGGAAACCGATGCCGAACGGGTGGAGCACAAGTGAGCGAACCGGCCGGTAATCCGGGCAGCACGCCTGTCAGGTTGCAGAAGATTATTGCCCAGGCGGGAATCGTCTCGCGGCGTAAGGCCGAAGAGCTGATTCTCGATGGCCGCGTGCAGGTGAACGGGCAGACCATCACCGAGCTGGGCACGAAGGCCGATCCGGAGCGCGACCATATTCGCGTGGACGGCAAGCTGCTGCAAGGCGCGCAGCAGCATCGCTACCTGATGCTGAACAAACCCAAGGGCTATGTCACGACCGCCAGCGACCCGGAAGGTCGTCCCACCGTTATGAAGTTTGTCGAGCGCGCCGGCGTGCGTGTCTTTCCTGTTGGGAGACTCGACTATCAGAGCGAAGGCCTGCTGCTGATGACCAATGACGGCGAGTTGGCGAACGCGCTGACGCGAGCGGCGGCGAAGGTGGAAAAAGTCTATCTGGTGAAGATCAGCGGCAAGCCTGCGGAAGCCGGGCTCGATCAGTTGCGTTCGGGGATCATGATTGAGCGCGGGAAGCCGGGATCGCGCGAGGGGCGCGTGATGACATCCCCGGCAGAGATCAAGCTGATTCGCGATGCGGAGAATCCCTGGTACGAAGTAACGCTGGTCGAAGGCCGCAACCGTGAGATCCGCAAGATGTTCGAGGAGATTGGACATCATGTGGAAAAGATTCGGCGGGTGGGATTTGGGCCGCTGGTGCTGGATGTGCCTCCGGGTGAAGTGAGGGAGCTTTCGCTGGATGAGGTTGAGGCGCTGCGGAAGGCGGTGCGGCCTAGGAGTGGGAAAAAACCAGTGGCTGATGCAAGAAAGCCCGGCAAAGCGAAGTCGAGCTTCGGTCTTGCTTCCCGCAAACGTGCTTCTAAGAGTTCGAGAACCCATACCAGAACGAAATAGATGCCGGGAGGAATCGTATGGATTCTTCGCGCGGATTCTCACCCCAACACGCGAACACCGCGCGTGCCGGGGACCCCGATTTGCGCACTCAGAATGACGGCTGGGTTGGGTTCGTGCTTTCCCACCCCTTCGACAAGCTCAGGGCAGGCTCTATCGCAAAATGCGCGATAGGATGGGCACCCCTTTTTCGTGCTCCTGCATAGGTAAAGCAGATCCTTCCGCTTCCCTTCACTCAGGGTCAGGATGACAGCTTCACATTATTGACAGCTAACTTCAGCGGCGGCCGAGATTGATGTCCAGCTGCACGCCTTTACCGCCTTTGACCTCCATTGCCGAGATCGAGAAGAGGCTGGCTTGTCTGGAGCGGTGGCGGAAGACGTAGTCGCCGATCAGGTAGCCGAAGGTGCTGCCCACGATTACGTCCGAGGGGAAGTGCTGGCGCGCCAGGACGCGCGAGACGGATAC
>DATGAD010000319.1:0-2909 GCA_035313725.1 Alloacidobacterium sp.
ACCGCCATCGGTGAGCATCTCTTGCTCGGCGGCGACAATCTCGATTTGGCACTGGCTCGTCGCGTGGAGGAGAAGCTCAAAAACATCGAACTCACGCTGCGACAGCGTTACGCGTTGCGTCGGGTCTGCTGTGCCGCGAAAGAGCAGCTGCTTAGCGATTCCTCTTTGGAGCGCGTGCCGGTCACAATCCTGGGCAGCGGCCGTGCAGTCGTCGGACAGGCACTTAGCGTTGAGCTGACGCGCAGGGACGTGCTGCAGACTCTTACAGACGGATTCCTGCCCATGACTGCGCCGGATGAGACGCCAGCGCGCGGCCGGCCAACAGCGTTACGCGAACTCGGCCTGCCATACGCCAGCGATCCTGCGATCACCAAACACCTCACAGCATTTCTCACAGCCGCTACCGCCATGAACAGCTCGTCTGCAAACCACCGAATGGCTCGACCCGATGCCGTCCTCTTCAACGGCGGCTTCTGCGCGCCTGCGGTGACTCGCGAGCGGATTGTCGAGGCAATCTCCACGTGGTTCGGCGGAACCCCAAGCGACTGGCGCCCCAGGGTTCTTAACAACGAAGAGGTAGATAGTGCGGTTGCTCGGGGCGCTGCTCATTACGGACGCGTGCGGCTTGGCGCTGGATCGCGCGTGAGGGCAGGCAACGCGCGCTCATACTACATAGGCTTGCCTTCGAGCAACGATCTACAGGGCATCTGTGTCTTGCCTGCCGGGGTCGAAGAAGGCACCACACTTCCGCTGCTGAACCGCGAATTCTCCGTACTGGCGAATCGCCCCGTGTCGTTTACGCTGTACAGCTCGCGGACGCGGCACGATGCGCATGGCGAAGTTGCCTCGTTGGATGAAGGGGACGTACATCGTCACGCGCCGCTGGGAACCATGTTGCGCTACGGCAGGAAATTGCGCGAACTGTACTTGATCGTGCGCATCAGGGCCAGTTTCACCGAGGTCGGCACCCTCGAACTCTGGTGCGAATCGCGGGACACGCAGCATCGCTGGCAGCTGCAATTCGAACTGCGAGGCGAAGAGGCTCAAGCAGAGCAACTCGATACAACGAAACCGCAACCCGTGCCAGCACCTTCACCGGTTGTTACGGCTTCCGATGCAACGGTCGAGTCTGCTGCGCAGCTCATCCGCAATGTTTTCGGTGGCTCCGCTGATGGCGAGGCACTGGCACCCGAGACTCTTGCAAATCAAATCGAAGCAGCGCTGGGCGCGAAGAGAGACTCATGGCCCATCTCAGCCATTCGCCGGTTCAGCGACGTACTCATCGAGGTTGCCGCCGGACGCAAAAAGTCTTCACGCTATGAGGTACGTTGGCTCAATCTATCCGGCTTCTGCTTGCGGCCAGGGTTCGGAGTACCAGGTGACGACGCGCGCGTTAAGCCTCTGCGGACCATCGCATTGAACGAGACCATCTTTGCGGACGATCTGCAATGCCAGGTCGAGCTGCTAGTGCTGTTGCGTCGCATCGCCGGCGGCATCAACGCGAGCGAACAGCAGGCGCTTTATCGCAAACTTGTTGGTCGTGCCGATCTCAGGAAGAAGGGCCGCGTGAACCGGCAACTCGAGTACGAGCGGTGGCGCCTCCTCGCGAGCCTTGAGCACCTGCTGGGCAGCGACCGTGCTTCGCTGGGCGATGAACTGTTGTCGAAGATCAGAACGGAACCTGAAAATGCAATCTGGCTGTGGTCGCTCGGCCGGTTCGGTGCTCGCATTCCGCTGTATGGGCCGCTGCACTCCGTCGTGGCGCCTGAAGTCGCCAGCGAGTGGCTGAAAGCCCTGTTGGACTTATCCGCGTTCACGGCGGCAACAGCTTCAGCCATTGCACTGATCGCGCGGCGCACCGAGGATCGCTCGCGTGACATCGATGACGCAATTCGCGAGAGGACGATTTCCCGCTTGACGGCACTTGGGATCGACGAAGAAATCATCCAGCTTCTGTCAAAGTACGTCCCGCCCGACCGGGCAGACGCAGTCCGCAGCTTCGGAGAATCCCTGCCGTCCGGCTTGCAGGTAGTCGGCTCTTTGAACTGCTTGTTGTCTATACCCGCGTTGCACAGCGCTGGTCCGTCCTCTTCGACACCGGCGGTACCTCAGGTGGTCGTCGGGGATAACTAGACTTGCCATATGGCCGAAAAGTCACGCGCACGCTTCAGTACGAGTCGATAAACTCCTGCACCAAATTCGCGACGATCATTCCGCTGCGGCTGTTCATATGGAGGCCGTCAGTGTGAAATTGCCAGCCGTTCATGCGGGCAACTTCATCAGAACTCTTGCGAAGCGCCAGGACACGAAGAGCATCACGATAGAAAGGAAGAAACCGAAAGGATGTGAATCCGTGTCGGGGCGAGTTCTGCATAGTCGCGATCATCGTTTCGTAAACAGGAATGTAGCCAACACCTTCCTCCAGGGCGGTATCTCGGATGATTGCGCTGAAACCCCTAATATGACGGTTGAGTGCGCTCTGAAATGGATCAGTCGATAGTAGGTCTTCGCCGATTGGTGCCAGCGAGCAAAGTCCGATACGGGCAGATGTTTCGTTCTTCAGACGATGGGTAATGATCTGAAGGCTTCTTTGGAACAATTCAGTAGAAGGTTTCTCGGGAAGACGTTTCCATCTTAGAACAAATCGATTGAAGTTCGGAAATGTCATCGCCAAGACGTCGTTTGCGCCGATCCAGATGATTGCGATTTCGGGACGGGACGTTAAAACGCCGGCCAAACGCTGAAGGGCATTGTAAGCAAGGTCTCCACCGGTTCCGAAATTCCGGAAGTCATAACAACGGTTACGTGGCCTTTCTCGGAGCCTGCCGATCCAATCGAACGCTTGTCCTTTGCCCGCCGTACTGCTTGAACCGAGGCAAGCGACCGTTGTGGGATGCCGTTGGCTACTC
>DATGAD010000320.1:0-4367 GCA_035313725.1 Alloacidobacterium sp.
TGCTTGTGTCAGCTGTCGATCGAGTGGAATGTTAGACTCCGATTCGTGAAACCTACGCTCCTTCTCTGCTCTGCTCTTTTGATTTCAGCATGCACTTCGGCGCAGACGGCTGCTCCTGCCGATGCGATTTATTTTCACGGCAATATTTTGACCGGAGTCGATCTTGAGTCTGCGCAGCCGCAGCGCGCGTCGGCGATTGCTGTTCGCGGTGGGGTGATTGTGGCTTCGGGTGCCGATGCTGATATGAAGAAGCTGCAGGGTGCGTCGACAAAGATGGTGGACCTTGGCGGTGCGTTTGTGATGCCGGGGTTCAATGATGCTCATGCACATCTGGGGGATGCGGGGCGGATCAAGCTGTCTGTCGATGTGACGGGGACGAAGTCGCTGGCTGAGATGCAGGAGCGCGTGAAGGCTGCGGCTCAAGCTGCTGCTCCGGGGGCGTGGCTCACTGGCGGCGGATGGGACCATACCCTCTGGGAATCGAAAGCGCTGCCGACGAAGGCTGATCTCGATGCGGTGACGGGTGGGCATCCGACGTTTCTGGTGCGTGTGGACGGACATATTGCGATTGCCAACTCGGCTGCACTCACGGCTGCTGGGATTACGAAGACGACGCCCGATCCGCAGGGCGGCAAGATTGATCGCGATGCGAATGGCGACGCTACGGGCATCATTCGCGAGACGGCACAGGGGCTGATCGACAAGGTGATTCCGCCGCCTACTCCGGAGTTGCGACGGCGTGGGATTGAGCTTGCACTTGCGGATGCTGTCGAGCATGGCGTGACTTCGGTTCAGGACAATTCGGAGTGGGAGGATTTTCTTGTTTACGAGCAACTGGAGAAGGAAGGAAAGCTGCCGGCTCGCATCGGTGAGTGGCTTCCGTTCGGTGCTCCGGTCGATTTGTTGAAGCAGCATCGCGCTTATCATCCGGCAGACGATCCGATGCTGCATACGACGATGCTGAAGGGATTCATGGATGGGTCGCTTGGGTCGCGCACGGCGGCGCTGAAGGCTCCTTATAGCGACGATCCGGGCAACTCGGGGATTCCGCGTTACCAGCAGGCGCAACTGAATCAGATGGCGGTGGAGCGCGCGCAGGCTGGATTTCAGTTGGGCTTTCATGCAATTGGCGATCGGGCGGTGAGCATGGCGCTCGATGCCTTTGCGGCTGCGCAGGCTTCGGGGCCAATGAATGCTGATATGCGCACGATGCGGGCTCCGAATGGGCGCAAGATTATTCATGCGACGCTGACTGGTCCTCGCAATCGGATTGAGCATTCGCAGGTGGTCGACCCGGCTGATTTTGCGCGGTACAAGCAGCTCGGTGTGATTGCTTCGATGCAGCCGAATCACTTGCTTACTGATATGAACTGGGCCGAGCAGAGGCTTGGGCCGGAGCGTGCGAAGTCTGCGTATGCGTGGAAGTCGTTTCTCGATGCCGGTGTGGTGTTGGCGTTCGGTACCGATTATCCCGTTGAGCCGATCACGCCGTATCGCGGCGTCTATTGTGCGGTGACGCGCATGAATGAGGCGGGGACGCAGACCTACCATCCTGAAGAAAAGCTGACGATCTGGCAGGCGATCTATGCCTATACGCAAGGGTCGGCTTATGCAGAGTTTGCCGAAAGCAAGAAAGGCAAATTGGCATCAGGATATTTTGCGGATTTCGTGGTGCTTGATCGCGATATTACGGCTGTTGCTCCGCCTGAGATTTTGAAGACGCAGGTACTGCGGACTGTGGTGAATGGACAGACGGTGTACGTGGCTGGGGTGAAGGCTCGCTAGCACAATGACGTGGCCGGGATGGATTGATCCCACCCTTTCGCAAAGAACGCGAAAGGATGGGGCACCCAAGGTCTTTGAGTTATGCCGTCGCGTTTGTCTTGCGCGTTACGAAGAGCGCCAGGATCAGTGAGAGAAAGACGAAGAGCGCTGCGAGATAAAACGGCATCCCCGGCAGGTGCCAGCCGCTGCCGGGGCGTATCGCAAAGGCGAAGCTGAAAGTGAAGATCGCGGGTCCGATCAGGCCGGCGAGGCCGCGCAGGCTGCTGATTGCTCCCTGCAACTGGCCTTGCTGGTCTGGATGCACATACAGCGTCATGAGGCTCTGCGCGGTGGGGCCGGAGAGTCCCCAGAGGCACATGACGGGGATTCCGAACCAGAAGAGAATGCCGGTTCGTGAGAGGCCGAACATCGCGAAGCCTGCCGTTGCAAATACGAGTCCGAGAAGCAGCGCGTTGCGGTCGCCGAGTATTTTCACTGCTGGCTTTACGAGCACGGCACCGGCGATGGCTGAGCAGATGCCGACCACGGCCAGCGACAGGCCGACCGTGCGGTCGCTCCAGTGATAACGGTAGTCGGCGTAGAGAACGTAGGTGCTGGTGAGCACCTGGTGCGCGAGATATCCGAGAAATATTACCGAGGCTAGGCCCAGCAGCTCGACGTGCGAGCGCAACAGCACGAGCGAACCCATCGGATTGGCCCGTGTCCAAGAAAACTTTCCCCGCCGCTCGCGCGGCAGCGATTCCGGCAAAATGAATACGCCGTAGAGCGCATTGAGCAGGCTCATGCTGCCCGCTACGTAGAACGGCAGCCGCGTGTTGATATTTCCGAGTACGCCCCCGAGTGCGGGGCCGAGTACGAATCCCACTCCGAAGGCGGCGCTGATCAGACCGAATGCCTGCGAACGCTTTGCGGGTGGCGTCACATCGGCAATGTAGGCCATGGCTGTAGGGACGCTGGCGGAGGTGATGCCCGAGATGACACGTCCGATGAAGAGCCAGCTGAGGGTAGGCGCGAGGGCCATCACCAGGTAATCGAGGCCGAGGCCGAAGTTTGAGAGCAGGACGACGGGGCGTCTTCCGAAGCGGTCAGAGAGCGAGCCGAGAAGCGGCGAGAAGATGAACTGCATGAGCGCCCAGACGGTGGCGAAGATTCCGTACATTTCGGCGGCGCGGGTCTGGTTGCCGTGGAGGAACTGCGTGACGAGGCGCGGCAGGACGGGGGCGATCATGCCCATGGCCAGCATGTCTAACGTTACGGTGACGAGGATGAAGATGACGGCGGCACGGCGCGGGCCGGTGCCCGGCTGCGGGTCGTCGTTTGGGACTTGGGCCGTATCGAGTTCCGTTGCTGGGATTTCGCTGCTCATGCTGATACGCGATTGTCTCCCAGTGTCAGAATGTTGGCTTGTAAAAAATTGACCTGGGTTCGCTAGGGGGTTCGCTAGAATGTTGGACAGGAGGAGCGATGGCTACATCGGCACAGGTGGGGATCGAAACCTATCTCAAGACCTCCTACCATCCCGACCGTGATTATGTGGACGGCGAGATTGAGGAGCGGAATTCGGGCGAGTTCGATCACGCATCCATTCAAATGGCTTTGTTGGCGTGGTTTTATGCACGCCGTAGTGAGTGGAATATTCATGTCCTTCCTGAATTGCGTGTGAGGGTTTCTACAACCCGCGTTCGAATTCCCGATGTTTGCCTCATCTCGCGCGATTCGCCAATTGAGCAAGTCATCATTCATCCTCCTGCCGTTGTAATCGAGATACTTTCGCCAGAAGACCGAGTACAGCGATACAACGGTCGGCTGGAAGACTATCGGGCTATGGGCGTGAAGAATATCTGGGTGCTCGATCCTGCTACGCAGGCCGGCTTTGACTGGATTGCGGGATGGCATCGGACTGAGCGCTTTGAAGCCGCGGGGACCCCTATTTATCTCGACGTGCGCGAGATATTCGACAGCTTGCAGAAATAGCAGCACTTTTAGAAAAACCAACCGCAGAGACTCGCGGAGAAACCGTCTTATCGCACTCAACTTAGAGAGCGCGCAGTCCTCTGCTACTCTTCCGTCATGTCCCGTTCGCTGCGCGCTCATTTGCTTCTCACTGCGGTTGTTTTTATCTGGGGAGCGACGTTTGTACTGATCAAAGGCGCGCTGCGGGATGTTTCACCGCTGCTCTTCAATTTCATTCGCATGACGCTGGCTTTTGTGTGCCTGGCGGTTGTGTATCGCTCGCACTGGAAGCATATGACGCGGCGGGCTCTGGTGAGCGGGGCCGTTGTTGGTTTGTGCCTGGCGATGGGATATCAGTTTCAGACTGCTGGGCTCCGGTTGACGACTCCTTCGAAGTCGGCGTTCATTACCGGGTTGGTGGTGGTACTGGTTCCGCTGCTGTCAGGGATTCCGTTGCTGCGGCCGAGTGGTGCGCACGTTCCGCACTGGAATGCTTATCTTGGCGCGCTGATTGCGTTCGTTGGGATTGTTTTGTTGACTACTCCGGCTGGCGCTGGTTTTGATTTCACGTCGGTGAATCGCGGCGATCTGTTGACGCTGGGGTGCGCTCTGGGGTTTGCGTTGCATGT
>DATGAD010000321.1:0-5371 GCA_035313725.1 Alloacidobacterium sp.
CCTCATACACGAGCCGGTTCACCTGATGCATCAGCTTGGCAAAATCGCGCGGACTGTCCAGCGTAACGCCGCGCAACGACGCCCGCAAACTCGCCATCAGCAGCGCAGCCGAAATGCCCTTACCCGACACGTCGCCAATCGCCAGCCCGACATGGCCATCGCCGATGTCGATCACGTCGTAGTAATCTCCGCCCACGCCGAGCGCCGGACGGCAGAAGCCGGAAATTTTCGCGCCTTCAAGCTCCGGTATCTCCTGCGGAAAGAGCCGCTCCTGCACCTCGCGCGCAATTTCCATCTCGCGATTTGTGCGCTCCCTCTGCGCCGCCTCCGCCGCAAGAGATCGCGCCAGTTCGCTCACCTCAAGCGCAAGCCCGGTCTGCGACGCCAGCGCCTGCAGCAGCTTCAAATCGGCCGAAGAATACGCCGCCTCCGACCGCTTCGGCCCCAGTGCCATCACGCCCATCATCCGGTTTCTACCCGGCAAGGGCAGCAGGAGTTCAGCATTCATCTTGTCGAGAGCAAATCGCTCAGCCGTCCCCGCCATCAGGTACCATGCGTCGGGATCTTCCCGGTACAACCGCGCCGGCTCATTCGAATTCGTCAGATACCGCACCGAAGAAGACTGTACCGGAAGAGTTAATGCGCCACCGCCTGAAATGCCAATGGACTGATGGAGCACAAAGTACTCGCCGCGCCGCAACAGCATCGCAATCTGGTTGACATGCAAGGTCTCCGCCACGCAACGGGCTACGGTCTCCAGTAGAGGCTCGGTCTCCGTATAGCGCCGTACCTCTTCAGCAAGCTCGTTCAGGACGCGTTCCGCATCGTAAGCCTCGCGAAAAAATCTGCGGTCAAGCCAGTTCTGGATGCGTTTGTGCAGGCCCATCCGCAACAAAATAATCAGCCCGAAAAAGATGAGTGGCCCCAGCAGATCGGAAAGTTGCGTTTGCTTCTTCCCCAGAACCGGCAGCAGAAGCTCTACGGCGACCACCGCGAGCAGCACATATTGCACCGCCCATAGCGTCGCCTTAGCCAGCGCGTAGCGCGCGCCCATGCGCAGCAAAATGCGCACGTCCATCGCGCGCTGCACCAAAGCAACGTAAACCAGCGAAAATGGCGCAAAAAGAAAGGTTAAAGCGCCCGCATACGCGATCCAAAGATGACCTTTTTCCGCTCCCGTGATGCCAAAATGCGGCAGCACCACGAAAACCAGCAGCAATGCGGACAGGCCGATGCTCATGCCCGTTGTCAGAACACGCAGTCGCCGTCGTGCATCCTCCGTCGAGGCTGACCGCAGTTTATCGAGCGTCAACACCAGCGAAAGCAGAAGGCAGATCAGGTCAAGAAAGTTCGTCAGCCGCATTGCCCAGTTGCTCACTCGTACCAGCAAAGGACCATTGCCCACACCGTAATACTCGCCATAGATCAGCGGCGCCAGAATGACCGCGCACACCAGCAGCGGAATCAGAATTACCCACTTGACCCACGGAAACTTAACGTCCCACCGCGACCGCTCCGCGAAATAAATGCCGAACAGAAGCAGTGCGGGCGCAGCTGCGAACTGCATCAGCTGAAACCAGAGTTCCAATAGAAGAGCGAGAAGCCCTGTCGCAAATCCGTGATGTATGACAAACAGCACACTGGGAAAGGTCAACAGAATCAGAAGCAACCAAGCATTCCCATCCGTCGGCTTGGCAATCACCACCCAGAAGCCCATCAGGAGACAGCCGAGAGCGACGGAAGAAAGAAGAATCTCCTGCAGCGACAAAACGAACGTAGGAATACCGCTAATGAATGGTTTGCGCGCGACAAAAGTGATCGTCGCCGTTCCCCCGCTTCCATCACCGCGATGGAACCCGACGTCCATCATGTCGTCAGGATGTGCGGTATTGACGATCTCATCCCATACTCTCGCCGAGTATGGAACACCATTCAGCGATTCCAGAGTCGCCTCTTGCGGAACCTTGGCAGCTGCCTCCGGCTGCAGCGAGCTGATTACGCAAGTATCGTTGTCGTAGGTAAATGGCGCCTGGACATGCCGGTCGGGATGAAAGACGACAGACCAGTGGTCGAGCGTCATCGACAACCAATAGCCCACACTGGCCAGTACATAAAGCCCCAGGAGAAAGCGCAGCAAATTCGGAGAGACCCTTTTTATCTTCATTCCCTGGCCACCATAGTATCCGGCTTCCAGTGCTTTCTACGCAGGGAATCGAAGCAAGGTTCAGTCTGAGCACGACGCATGAGCATGAAGATGGGAAATTTGACGCAAACTTCACCCACTGCGGATTTTGAGGAAAGAATTGCGCCGAGGGCGCGTCTGCCTGAACAGCAAGTTCTGGAGAACCGGGCGGAATTGAACCCGCGAATACTGCCCTTTTCGGGCCTTAGACGATATGTAATTACAACAACTTAGACGGCAAGTCACATGTCCCACGAGCGAACTGATTCGTCTTTGCAGACGCTCGGCGATCAATTGTGCCATTGCTCCGACGCCTCCAGAAAAACCATGGCAAAAGTCAGCAACAAAAAAGTAAGCACGAGCGTAACGCCAATACCTAATACGACACTCACGAATCTGCCTCGATGTTTCGCCCTTCGATTCGGGTGGCAATGTGTCATGCGCCCGGAGACATGCCTGGCAACTGTTTATGCACGTTCACGATCGCCATGGAATTAGTTCTCAAATTCCGGTTCCGGAACAGGTAGAACATCTTCTTCTCCCGCAATCCACACATAGAGCGTGGGAAGCAGGAAGACATTGATGGCGAGAGCGCCTACTAGTCCTCCAACGATAACGATGGCGAATGGCCTCTGAGAGTCAGACCCGATGCCGTGGGACATTGCCGCCGGCAGCAGTCCAAGAGTCGCAACCAGCATCGTCATCATGATTGGCCGCAGGCGAAGTACAGCACCATGTATCGCAGCTTCCGCGATTGAATGACCCTGCACACGAAGCTGGTTAATGTACTCAAGCATGATGACTCCGGTTTGCACGGAGACACCGAACAGAGCCAGGAATCCTACGCCGGAAGAGACGCTGAAGTTTGTGCGCGTGACGAGTAGCGCGAGCAATCCCCCGATGGGAGCCATCGCAACGTTCACCATAATCAGGGCCGCCCATTTCCCGGACTTGAACATCGTGTAGAGGATCACGAAGATCAGCAGGATGGTGATCGGGAGCACAAGGAGGAGCCTTTTTTGCGAGCGCTTCTGGCTCTCGTACTCTCCGGCCCAGTCAATGTGATAGCCCGCAGGCAGAGATACTTGCTTATTCACTTTATTGATGGCCTCTTCCACAGTGCTTCCGAGGTCGCGGCCGCGAACGCTGTACTTGACCGCGATGTAGCGCTGTTCTCCTTCGCGATAGATCTCTTCGGCGCCATCGGTTGTAGCAACATTCGTCAGTTGGGCCAATGAGACGCGCTCTCCCGATGGAGACAGGAGACGCACATTTTCAATGGCCTCACGAGTATTGCGGAATGGCTCCTGATAGCGAAGCACCAGATCATAACGTGCCTCGCCGCGAAGAACCTGACTCACAGCGTTGCCGCCAACAGCGGTCTGGATCGCGTCCTGTACGTCAGCCACATTGATTCCGAAGCGCGCGGCAGCCTGCCGGTCTATCGTGAAAGTGAGATTCGGCTGGCCGATTACGCGGAACAGACCCAGATCCTCGACACCGCGAATCCTGCTCATGATGCTGACGATTTGGTTGCCTTTCTGCTCGAGGGTCTTCAGATCGTCACCGTAGATCTTGACTGCCAGCTCCCCCTTCACGCCGCTGACTGCCTCTTCCACGTTGTCTGAGATCGGCTGCGAGAAATTCCAGATGACTCCCGGAATTTTCTCCAATTGCTCATTCATTGAGGCAATCAGATCTTCCTTGTTTTCGCGGAAGATGGGACGCCACTCCTCTTTCGGCTTCAGTCCAACGTAGTATTCGGTATTGAAGAAGCCTGTTGTGTCGGTGCCGTCGTCGGCTCGGCCCACCTGGCTTGTCGTTTCGATTACCTCAGGGAACGATGCCAGCAGTACACGCGCCTTGTTGGCAATCGCTACGCTCTCGTCGGGGCCGGTGCTCGGCGCCAGCGTTCCGCGCACCCAGATTGCCCCCTCATCCAGGTGGGGAAGAAACTCCGACCCGATGACGCCGCTAAGGGCCAGATAGGCGGAGATTGCAAGCGCCAGTCCCGCCCCGCCGACTGTTAGGTATCGGTTGCGAATGGCTGCCGCGGCTGCGATCTTGTAGCGCGCAATCAACCATGCCATGAAGGGGTTGTGCCACTCCTTGGCGCCACGCCGAAAAAGAAAGCTGGACAGAACAGGCGCAAGCAGCATGGAGAAGATCAGCGCGCCCAGCAAGGCAAACGCCACCGTCCACGCCATCGGCTTGAAGAGGCGGCCTTCTACCGCCTGTAGCGTGAAAATTGGCAGATAGGCCGTGATGATAATTCCGATTGCATAGAAAACGGGGCGCTGCACTTCATGCGCAGCTTCGCGGATTTTTTCAATCGGAGTCTGCGATCCGTGACCGTTGCGATTGAGGTGACGCACGATGTTCTCGACCATCACCACTGCTCCATCCACGACCATGCCAAAATCTAATGCGCCCAGGGAAAGAAGATTGGCGGGAATGTGCCGCAGGTCGAGCAAAATAGAGGCGAATAGCAGCGAAAACGGGATGGTAAGCGCAACGATCAAAGCGCCACGCGCGTTGCCGAGAAAGAGAAAGAGAACAATCACCACGAGCACAATCCCTTCGGTCAGGTTGTGCAGTACGGTATGGGTGGTGTAGTGGATCAGGTCGCTGCGATCGAGAAATGGAACGACCTTCACTCCCTTGGGAAGAACTCGCTCATTCAGCTCCCGCACTTTAGCTTCAATGCCGCGGAGGACAGGATCGGAGTCATCGCCTTTCTGAAGCAGCAGAATGCCTTCGACGACGTCCTGGTTATCGACAAGCTTTCCGTCCTCACGGCGGATGGTCCTGCCGTTTTGCCCCAGCCGGATTTTCGGACCCTGGTCGACTACGGCGATATCCTTTACGCGCAAGGCCGTTCCGGCCTGCGTTTTGATCACGGTGTTTTCAATGTCCTGCACGCGCGAAACGAGTCCAACGGCCTGCACATTGATCTGCTGCAAGCCGGCAACAATGAAGCTGCCGCCTGCATTCGTGTTGTTGTTCGCAAGCTGTTGCTCAACCTGCCCAATGTTTAACCCGTAGGAGACTAGTTTGTCCGGATCGAGCCGTATCTGGTACTCCTTCGTCTCGCCTCCGAGACTGGAAACATCCACGACTCCGGGAACCTGCTTGAACTGTTTTTCAAGAGTCCAGTCTTCGATCGACTTGAGTTCCATAACATCGATC
>DATGAD010000322.1:0-3171 GCA_035313725.1 Alloacidobacterium sp.
GCAAAAGAGCAGGAGCGTACAACCCCGGAATCTGTGCTCGTTTCAATTGTGTAATGACCGGGCTTTTGCCACTTGGAAAAATCGGCAGTCCAGAAGAACCACTTGCCCCAGGCGTCTACCGGTCCGGAGAGTTGCAGTGCACCCTGGAAAACTGACTTGCCTGTGTCTGCATCGATGAGCGTGAACTGCTGCGGATGGTCCGCTGCGGTTCCTTTAATGACCGCCTGCTTCGGAGCGAGAGTCTCATACCCTACGTGGTCGACCAGAACTTCTACCTGCGCGAGCGAAGCCGAAGCAGAGAACACTGACAGACAGAGAGCGAGGAGGTGCTTGGAGATGTGTATGATCTTCGCAGTCCTTTCGGAGCAGTTTTTGCGAATATAAACCATTTGCCCTGCTCACGCAGTGTGTTCCCAGCCAAGCTGAGTCACAGGAGACAGATATTGATGGAGCACATTCTTTTGCAGTTGATGCTCAGTAGGCTTGGCAGGATTTTTTCGATTCACCGGAGCAAACATAGTCTCTGCTTTCTGTGGCTGGCGCTTACAGTTGCAGGTTTTCCGGCACTGTTTGCGGAAACGCCAAAGGTAGCGGCACCCGTAATCGTTGCCTATGTTTTTCCCAAACATGAGCCGATTCAGCCGGGAGCAATCGCCGCCCGCAAACTAACGCGCATCAATTTTGCATTTGCCCTCATTCAGAGTGGCAAGATCGTCACCGAAGACCCATCGGATGCTGCGAATCTGGCTACGCTCATCGCGCTCAAGCGGGACAATCCATCACTCACCGTTCTGGTTTCCGCGGGCGGATGGCTTGGGTCGGGCAATTTTTCCGATATGGCTCTAACGAAGGAAAGCCGCCAGGTCTTTATTCAAAGCGTGATTCAGTTCATCGAGCAGTATCAGTTGGACGGCCTCGACGTTGATTGGGAATACCCGGGCATGATCGGGGCAGGAAACAAGTTTCGCCCTGAAGACAAGCAGAATTACACACTTGTCCTTGCCGAGCTGCGCAAGCAATTCGACCAGGAGGAGAAGAAGCTGCACCGGCAGCTCTTTCTTACCATTGCGCCCGGCGCTTCCAGCGAGTTCCTGGAGCACACCGAGATGGAAAAGGTGCAGAAGTATGTCGATACGGTCCTTCTTATGGCGTATGACTACTACGAGCCAGGGTCCGATGCCATCACTGGAAATCACGCGCCGCTTTTCACCGATCCTCTGGATCCAAAAAAAATATCCGGAGACAGATCAGTCCATGAGTACGAGCAGGCTGGCGTACCGGCTGCAAAGATTGTTCTGGGCGTCCCCTTCTATGGACACGTCTGGGGACAGGTACCGGACACCAATCACGGCCTCTTTCAATCAGGCAAGCCCGTTCCGAATGCTTATGCCGGCTACGGGAATATCTCGGCGAGCATGTTGAGCAATGGCTACGCGCGGTATTGGGACGCATCCGCATCCGTGCCTTATCTCTACAACGCAGCGCAACAGATTTTCGTCTCGTATGAAGACCCGGAATCGCTTGGGGTGAAGTGCAAGTATGTACTCGATCATCGGCTGGGCGGGGTCATGTTCTGGGAATATTACAGTGACCCATCGGAGAAACTGCTCGACAGCATCGACACGGGCCTGCATTACGGTCAGTCCGCAGAAAGCAAATAGCCCGTCATGACCAGCCGGACCTAGCCCAGGAATACGGGCGTGATGTGTCGCTTGAAGAGGTTCTCAGTTACATTGCGGGCGATGACAGCTTCGTTTGATTCCAGCAGATCAAGATAGCGATGGCCCATCTTGGCAGCCACTTTGAACCCGACATGGAGGAGCTGCCGCAGGCTACGGTTGTAAGCCGGAGATGCAGGATCGTGGCGAAGGGCGGAAGTGTATTGGTCGGAAGACCATGCAGCTACTTCCTGCGGGAGCGGAAGTTTTGCGGGATCGATGTCGATGACCGTGGCATAAGGCCCGCAGAGTTCTTCTCGATGATCATAGGCCTGCGCGTAAATCTCCTTTGCCAGGGCCAGTCCATCGCCGTCTGCCTCAGCCAGTCCGATCAGCTCTTCGAGCCATGTCGTGCCGGCTGTCTTGAGATGCAAGCCTGCGTCGAATTTTCGGATGACGCGATGAATTGGTGCGTAAATCGAAAACTTATCGCTTCCTGAATGGACGCTGAGCTTCAGGTTCTGCGGCAATTCATATTGCTTGACAGCATGGGCAATGGCGGCTACATCCAGCGCGAATTCTGTCTCAAATTGCGCGACGTCGCCTACATAGTCCACGCCTTTGTTGAATCGCCCCGTGAATTTTGGCGCAATCGTCTGCAGGGGAATGCCTTCATCGGCGGCAGCGGCGAGGATGATCAGCAGTTCGGCTGGAGTCTGCGGCGAATCGGTCTCGTCCATAGAGACCTCAGTAATGAAATTGCCCTGCCCTTTGTTTGACTCGATCTTTTGATAGATAACCGCCGCCTGCTGCACAGCCGCAAGATACTTGCAGGTTGTTGCCTTCAGGAATATAGCGTTGATCGTGAGAGCCTGATCGATGCCGTCGATCTTAATGTTGCCGAGGAGTTCAGGGTGTGCTTTCACAAAGTGATCCACGGCCGCTGAATCCGCAGGTTTTCCGATGAAGTCGGCGACGTCGATCGTATAGAAATCACAAGCCTCGAAGTAGCGGTCGACGGTGCCTAAGCCGATGTGGTCTGCATCGCAAAAGTAGGGCTTCTCCCAACGCAGCTCCTTCACAGCGGAATCCGCTGCGTTGCGCGTGGATAGCGGCTCGGAACCTATGATCGTGTGCTCGCGGTTCGATTTATTCCAGACAGGAATGACTTCAACGCCGGCGTTCGATACCAGGATGCAGGCGCTCAACTGAGCCTTTGCCTGATGGGCAAAACGGTCTCCTACGCCAATGGAATATTTAGGTAACTCAATCCGGCTGCTCAACGGCCATAGCTCCAGACTTAAGAGGTATGACCACTGTATCACGCAGACATAGGAGCTTTCTGCGGCGATCTATTGCGCGGATTCCATTGCCCTCAGAGACTCCTGAATTGTAGGCAAGAGCCCTTCGCTTACCTCGCGGCGCCGGATTTGATGAAACTTCGAGAGCACTTTGTTAGCCTTTGCGAGAGCCTCAATCCTTGTGGTGTACGCTTCGATCTTTGCGCCGGGAA
>DATGAD010000323.1:0-17662 GCA_035313725.1 Alloacidobacterium sp.
CTGCTCTCTTTCTCTCCACTCGATTCCCATGACGGCTTCCAGCCGCTCGTTTTCCACGATCAGCAGATGACTGTACTTGGTTCGCGCAGCTTCGGTCTCGCAGGACCCGACCAGCCCGACAAACCCATGGCATGGCAAGGGCCGCTCACCATCGCAACCGGAGAAAAATCCTGTGACGCAGGCGTCTCTCTTGTTACCGCTGTCTATGCCTCTCTCGCATCGCCGTATGTCATCGTAATCACCTACAGCGGGTCTAGCACCTATGTTCACTTCGTAGCCACTTCTACCTGCACCACGCAATGGAACACCTACAAAGTCTTTACCAATGGCGTCCAGGTTCGCGATGACCGGCTTTCTGTCCTTCCCGCTTGCGAACGCCCATCTGCAAATGCGGCATCGCTATGTTCCTCGGCCCGCGTTTACAGATTGTCGATAGACTCTGCTCCGGTCCTCTTGAAAAAAGAGTCTCTCCAACTCACCGGGGAAAAGCTCGGCGTCAGTTTCTTCGGCCAGGCAAAAGTCATCCATCCCAAAACACCTCTGGCCGAAATCATTCACTGAGTCGGCCAAACCGAACATCAGTTGCTCGACAATTTCGGATTCATGGAGGGCCAAACAGCGCTTCGGCATCGCTTACGTAAACTCCGAAATCTTAAAGCAAACGTTGAGATGTTCAGCGCTATCCTACAGAAAAATAATCGAATCGAATGGTGCGTCTCTCTAGCCAGATTCAACTCTGCTGAGGCGGTTGAATAATGGAGAATGCCGCACCCTGATGGTCAGCCAACACCGACATCTGCATACCTCCAGGAGCCGTCATAAGCACCAAACCGCCTATTTCCTTCGCCTTGGCAGTGACTGCGGGAGCGTCCGCCACCATGAAAAACAGCATCCAGTGTGGAAGCGTATCCGGCGGCCGAAAGGCCGCGGGTGTGACTCCGCCAATCGCCTTTCCTCCGCTCTTGATAACCAGATACTCAGGAGGATATTTCTCATCCGGCGCAATCTGCCAGCCAAAAAGCGCTTCGTAAAATGTCTTTGCCCGGTCCGGATCTGGACTGCTCAGGTCCGCCCAGCAGAACGTGCCGCTCTCATGCTCGACTGCCGTGCCGGGATGTGAACGAGCCTGCCAGACGCTGATTGCCGCGCCTGTCGGATCTTGAATGACGGCCATTCTCCCAAACCCGCCTGCGTCGAAAGGCCCAGCCACCACCTTCCCGCCCAGCTCCGTCGTGCGCGCAGCAGCATCATCCGCATTCGCTACAGCGACATAAAGATTCCAGTGAGGCGACACCATCGCCCGCTCTTCGACACTCGCCGTATAAGCGGCCGCCACATCGCTGCCATTCAAGCTGAAGATTGTGTAGGTTTGGTCGGGCCCCGTCGGGAAATCCGTGGCTACCCACCCAAACAAAGCAGAATAGAAATTCTTGGCGCTCTCCTGGCTGCTCGTCGAGAGCTCTACCCAACAGAACATACCCGGCGCATGCTGTTCGACTTTTGGCATGCGCCGGATTATAGCCTTGCTGTATTACCTGAGAGCAATCGAAATCAGAAACACATTTCGACCTGACTTCACTGGTATTTCACCGAACAGCCATAAGGCCGCGTCGACGAAGTCGCCACCTGCTGACCGGCCATCGCCTCAGTCAGCGCCGCCGTAACGTAGTTCTTCGATGACTTCACGTCCTCGACGTCCGTTGTAGCATGATCGTCGATCGCGCCGTCATAGATCACCTTCCCGGAAGGATCGATCACAAACATATGCGGCGTCGTCTTCGCCGCATACTCGTGCCCGATCGCTCCATTGGGGTCCAGCAGCGCAGCCGTGGGCGACGCCTTCTCCTTGCTGAGATATGCATTTTCCTGTGCAGCCGTCATATACCCCTGCTCACCGGGAGCCGACGAGAGCACAGTCAGCCACACCACGCCCTTGGCCGTCCAGTCTTTCTGCAAGGCCTGCATATTGCCGCTTGCATAGTGCTTTACGGTGAAAGGACACCCATTGTTCGTCCACTCCAGAACTACGTACTTGCCCCGGTACTCGGAGAGCTTGTGCGTCTTCCCATTGGAATCGGTTCCGGTGAAATCTGGAGCGGCATCGCCCACGCGAACTGCGTAAGCCGCTACCGAAACGGCAACAGCCGCCACCAGCATGCCAACAGACAAGAAAGATTTGCGAATCATACACACACCTCGCGAAGAAGGCCCGTATCACTTGCAGATACTCATTTTGACGCGAATTTCCGCTGACAGTCGATAAAAGTGTGACGAATTTCGAAGGCAAAGTGGCAGATCGAGCTACATATCCGGGTGCCCCATCCTGACGAAAGTCAGGGTGGGGTTGTTAAAAGGTCTACTTCACCTGCGGCACAGGGAGAGGATTCCGATCCGCAAATTGCCACTGATGCCAATACGGATAGATGGGCTGCACCGCGCTCGCCTGATCCAGCTTCGCCACCTGATCCGCCGTAAGGTTCCAATCCGCGGCAGCAAGATTCTGCTTCAGCTGCTCCTCATTGCGCGCGCCAATAATTACGCTGGCAACCGTAGGCCGCTGCAGCAGCCAGTTCAGCGCCACCTGCGGAACCGTCTTCCCCGTCTCTTTAGCCGCCTCATCCAGAGCATCCACCACCGTGTACAGATATTCGTCGTCCACCTGAGGCCCGTAGTCCGAAGTCTTATGCAGACGGCTCGTCTCCGGCAACGGATGCCCGCGTCGAATCTTCCCCGTCAGACGTCCCCATCCCAGGGGGCTCCAGATCAGCGACGCAACCTTCTGGTCGAGCCCCAGCGGCATCAACTCCCACTCATACTCCCGCCCGACCAGCGAGTAGTACACCTGGTGCGCCACATACCGCGCCCACCCATAGCGCTCCGAAATCGCGAGCGACTTCATCAGGTGCCATCCGGAAAAATTCGAGCACGCGATATACCGAACCTTCCCCTGATGCACCAGCGTATTCAGCGTATCCAGAGTCTCTTCAATCGGCGTCGTCGCGTCGAAGCCGTGCATGTGGTAGATGTCGATGTAATCCGTGCCCAGCCGCTTCAGGCTGGCGTCGCACTGCTGAATCAGATGGTAGCGCGACGACCCCAGATCATTCGGCCCATCGCCCATCTTGAACGTAGCCTTGGTCGAGATCAGGACCTTGTCGCGCCTGCCCTCAATCGCGTTGCCGAGAATCTCTTCCGCCAGTCCGGTTGAATATATATTCGCCACATCAAAGAGGTTCACCCCGGCATCTAGGCACAAATCGACGAGCCGTGTAGCCTCGGCCACATCCGAGCTGCCCCATGCCTTGAAAAATTCGTTGCCGCCGCCAAAAGTCCCCGCCCCAAAACTGAGCGCAGATACCTTCAATCCCGAATAGCCAAGCTGTCTATATTCCATGCGCTAGTAGATGCGCGTGTAGTGGTCCACGGCGCAAAGATCCCGGATGCCAATCAACTCGCCGGCGGCACCATCGGCGGAATGGGCCCCTTCACCTTCGGCCTGCGAAACGCATAAATCACAGCCAGCAGCGGAGGAGCCAGCAGTACGCCCCAGAACGGAATAACAATGCCAAGCACAATCGGAGCCAGAATCGAAGCCCAGATCGGCACGCGCGCCGTCCGTTTCATAAGCATGGGCTGCAGCACCAGCTGATCGACCACTACGATCACCGCATACAGCCCTAGAACGAACCCCAGCCGCTCCAGGTCCTTCCCCGTCACCAGTATGCAGAAGACCGGCCCAATCAGAGCAATCACGCCGCCAAAATTCGGGATGAACGTCATCAGCCCGCCAAGCAGCGCCCACACAGGAAAGAGCGGCACATGCAACAGCCATAACCCGATCAACCACATGACGGCAACACAGAGAGCCTCAATCGAAACCGCGCGCCACCAGTTCACCAGCGCGGTCCCAGCCGTGCGTCCCGTGGTTTTGATATCGAAGCCGCCCATGAATGTCCCTAAGTATGCTTTAGACTCATCGTTTCTGGCAAAAGGATGGTCATTCTGGACGCCGTCATGCGGGACATCCAGAGCTCCATCTTGCAGGTCATCAAACTGCGTTGTGAGCGCACCGCAACCGTAACCGATTGATATGGAATTCGCAGCAAAGCACGGCCAAAACTGCTAGCCTAGAAGTATGAAGTTCGGCGTCCTCGTCTTCCCGGGTTCCAACTGCGATCACGACACCTCCAACGTAGTCTCTGAAATCGCCCAACAGCCAGTCACCCTCCTGTGGCACGATTCTCCGAGCCTCGAAAACTGCGACGCCATCCTCGTCCCTGGCGGCTTTGCCTACGGCGATTACCTCCGCACCGGCGCCATCGCCCGCTTCTCGCCCGTCATGCAATCGGTAAAGAAATTCGCCTCTGACGGCGGCCTCGTGCTCGGCATCTGCAACGGCTTCCAGATCCTCACCGAAGCCGGACTGCTCCCCGGCGCACTCATGCGCAACGCCGGCCTCAAGTACATCTGCAAGCAAGTCTATCTGCGCACGGAAACGACCGATACGCCCTTCACCCGAACGCTGAACAAAGGCGAAGTCGTCAAGATTCCCATCGGCCACATGGAAGGCAATTACTTCTGCGACGCCGAAACCCTTGCCACGCTCGAACGCGACGATCGCATCGTCTTCCGCTATTCCACGTCAACAGGTGAAATCACGCAGGAAGCAAACCCGAATGGTTCGCTCGGCAATATCGCCGGCATCCTCAACGAGGGCCGAAACGTACTGGGAATGATGCCGCACCCAGACCGTTCCTCAGAAAGCCTGCTCGGCTCTGTGGACGGGTACAAGATTTTTGCATCTATGGTAGTAGCACTGCAGGAGAAAGAGGGCCAGACCCCCGCGACCCATGAACTTGCAATATCTTAACTTGCAACACTTCGAGGGGGATTCAGAACGTAATGATCGATATTCACCACCACTTGCTTTTTGGACTTGATGACGGCTCCCCCGACCTGGATACCTCAGTTGCCATGGCGCAGATGGCAGCTGATGACGGCATCACCCACATCAGCTGCACTCCCCACGCCAACCACAGGTATCACTTCGATCCGGCGGTAAATGCCGAGCGTCTCGCCGAGCTTCGCCAGCGGCTCGATGGCAGAATCACGCTCGGCCTCGGCTGCGACTTCCATCTCTCCTACGACAACATCGAAGACGCGCTCAAGAACCGGACGAAATACACCATTAATCAGAAGCAGTATCTGCTGGTTGAATTCGCCGATCTGCTGATCCCGCAGGGCATGACCGACACCTTCTACGAAATGAAGATTGCCGGCACACAGCCCATCATCACCCACCCCGAGCGCAACCACACCATCCAGCGCCACCCCAACCGCATGATCGACTGGCTGCGCGAAGGCTGCCTCGTCCAGATCACCGCCTCATCCCTCACCGGACGCTTCGGCCGCACCGCCCAGGCGATGGCCTTCAATTTCTTCGAGAAAAACTGGGTCCACTTTATCGCGACCGACGCGCATAACCTCAACTCGCGTCCGCCAGTCATGAGCGAGGCCTACAAAATCATCGAAGACAAATACGGCAAGGAAACCGCCGAGCGCGTCTGCGTCACGAATCCTGGTACTGCTTTCCATGGCGCTGAATTTCCGCCTCAGCCCGAGATGCTGGGTCTTTACGACGGGCCGGAAGGGACGCAACGCAAAGGGCTTCTAGGCCGCCTCTTCTCCCCCAGGTAATGATGGGAAAAATGTCCGCCATCGGACAAGCCTGTCCATAAATGAACGCCTGATCGGCCTCTTCTCCACTTACGAAGCTCTTCGTATCAACAACTTAAAACCTTTAGGAACATGGCGATACATTTGCTCGTATCCGATGAGAGGCTCCCTTTATGCAAACGCTGCGACAAGACATCTCCTACGCCCTCCGTCAGATGCGCCTTTCCCCGGTCTTCACCCTCACCGCCATGCTGACGCTCGCCCTCGGCATCGGAGCCACGACCGCGATCTTCTCGCTCATCCACACCATCATGCTGAAATCGCTTCCTGTCGCCGATCCGTCGCGCCTCTATCGTATCGGCGATGGCAACAACTGCTGCGTTGAAGGCAGCACGCAGGAAAATTGGGCCATGTTCTCCTACCCGTTCTATGAGCTGATGAAAAAGAACACTCCCGAGTTCGAGGAACTCGCCGCCTTCCAGGCTGGAGGTGGTCAAATCAGCACCCGCCGTGGGGAAAGCGATCGCATCGCCAAACCGCTGCGCGGGGAATTCGTCAGCGGGAATTACTTTCAGACTTTCGGGGTAGGTGCCTTCGCTGGCCGCACCATTCAACCCGCTGACGATCAGGAAAACGCCGCTCCCGTAGCCATGCTCAGCTACCGCGCATGGCAGCAGCAATATGGAGCAGACCCGAAGGTTATCGGTTCAACCTTCATCCTTAACGGTCATCCATTCACTCTCATCGGCATCACTCCTCCCGGCTTCTTCGGAGACACTCTCCGCAGCGACCCGCCTGACCTGTTTTATCCCATCCTGAAGCAACCTGTTTTCGCCGGACCAAACTCCTTCCTGCATCATTTCCAGGCATGGCTGCGCGTCGTCGGGAGGCTCAAGCCCGGAGCCACTGCCGACGCTCTGCCCGCACGCATGACCACCCTCATCCGCCAATGGCTCGTAAACGGGGCTGACTTTCCCGCCGATTGGATGTCCGGGATTAAAGCAGGCTTGCCCAAACAGTTCGTGAAAGTCGTTCCCGCTGGAAACGGCATAGGCCTCATGAAAGAGGACTACGGCAACAACCTGCGCATCCTGCTCGCCGTCTGCGCTCTGGTGCTGCTCATCGCCTGCGCCAACATCGCCAACTTGCTTCTTGCTCGCGGGACCGCGCGCCGTGCACAGACCTCCGTCCGCCTCGCCCTCGGTGCATCCCGCAAAAGACTTATCCGCCAGTCCCTCACGGAAAGCCTCGTCCTATCCATCTTCGGCGGACTCGCCGGTCTGATCATCGCCTATCTCGGCGTAAAGCTTCTCGTTGCACTCACCTTCCACAGCGCCAAGTACGTTCCCATCAACGCCACGCCATCGCTCCCCGTCCTGGGATTCGCCTTCGCGCTCTCTCTTCTCACCGGCGTGCTCTTCGGGACCGCTCCCGCATGGCTGGCCACACATGCCGATCCCGCTGAAGCCTTACGCGGAGCCAACCGCAGCACGCATGATCGCTCTTCCTTCTCGCAGAAAATTCTCGTCATCCTCCAGGCGACGCTCTCCGTCGTTCTGCTCGCCGGCGCCGGCCTGCTTACACGCAGTCTCGAAAAAATGCAGCATCAGGAACTTGGCTACGAGGTCGACCACCGCGCCCTCATCAGCCTCATCGGCCCCTTCAACACCTACTCGCCACCAAGGCTCGACGCCCTGTATCACGAACTTCAGGATCGCCTGGCGCATATCCCCGGCGTGGAAAGCGCCGCCCTTGCCCTCTACGCGCCGCTGCAGGACAACTGGGGCGAAATGATCATTCGCGAAGGCCACGGCATGCCTAACATGAACGAAGAGGTAGGCTCGTCCTGGGATCACGTCACCCCCAGCTATCTCGATACCATGGGCCAGCATATCGTGCGCGGTCGCGGCATCACTGAACAGGACACCGCCTCGACACAGAACGTCGCCGTCGTCAACGAGGCCTTCGCCAAGCGCTTCTTTAAGCCCGGTGAAAACCCCATAGGTCAGCGCTTCGGCCTCGACCTGCCCCAATACGGCGCAACCTATCAAATCGTAGGCGTCGTCAACAACGCCAAGTACATGTGGGGCAATCTCCACGGAACAGAGGAAATGGAGCCCATCTTTTTTGCGCCACTGGCACAGCACGTGAAGTACGACAACGCCATGATGCAGAACATCGATGACAACACTCACTACATCGAAGGCGCAGTCCTCAAACTCCGTGGCAGCATGGATGGTCTTGAGCCTCAGGTCCGCCAGGCCCTAAGCGAAGTCGATCCGAACATCACTCTGATCAACATTGAACCAATGCAGCAGCACATCGACGCCAACTTCGACTCACAGCGCGCCATGGCGCAAATGACCGGACTCTTCGGCATCCTCGCCCTCATCCTCGCCGCCGTCGGCCTCTATGGCGTCACCGCCTACACTGTCGAACGCCGCACCGGTGAAATCGGCGTTCGCATGGCCCTCGGCGCGGATCGCGGCAATATCGTGAAGCTCGTCCTGCGTGGAGCCTTCCTGCAAATCCTCATCGGCCTCGCGCTCGGCATTCCGATCTCGATCCTCTGCGGCCACCTGATCGCCGCGCAACTTTACCAGGTCAAGAGTTGGGACCCGTTGGTGCTCAGCGGATCGATCATCGCGCTGGGAATCTGCGCTCTCATCGCCAGCGTCCTGCCCGCGCAAAGAGCCGCTTCCATCGACCCGGTAAAAGCTCTACGCACAGAGTAAGAAATTTAAAGAATTGTGAATCGGTGAGGCTCGCTGTAGAAGTAGAGAGACGGAGGCTCACGATGCAAACCCTGCGGCAAGACCTGGCCTACGCACTGCGCCAGATGCGGCACTCACCCGTCTTCACGCTGACTGCCATGCTGACCCTTGCCCTCGGCATCGGAGCCACCACCGCCATCTTCTCGCTCATCCACACCGTCATGCTCAAATCGCTGCCGGTCGCCGATCCATCCAGCCTCTACCGCATCGGCGACGGCAACGATTGCTGTGTCGAAGGCGGCCCGCAGGATAACTGGGGCATGTACACCTATTCCCTTTATCAGCGGCTGAAAGACGCTGCGCCCGAATTCGATCAGATGACTGCCTTCCAGGCATCTGCGATTCGCTTCAGCGTACGCCGCGGCGAGAGTGACCACGATGCCAAGCCACTGCGCGGCGAATTCGTCACCGGAAACTACTTCACCACCTTCGGCCTCGGCGCATTCGCCGGACGCGTCTTCACCGCAACAGATGATCAGCCCTCCGCATCTCCTGTCGCCGTCCTGAGCTATCGCGCATGGCAGCAGCAATACGGCTCCGACCCCTCCGTCATTGGCTCGAACTTCGTCGTCGAGGGCCATCCCTTCACCATCATCGGCGTCGCCCCTCCCGGATTCTTTGGCGAAACCCTGCGCAGCAATCCACCGGAAATCTGGCTTCCTCTGCAACAGGAGCCCATGGTCAACGGCGGCAATTCCCTCCTCAAGCAATCAGTCTCCGGATGGCTGCGCGTCATCGGACGGCTCAAGCCCGGCGCAACCACAGCCGGCCTGGCGCCGCGTCTGACAGAAATCATGCGGCAGTGGCTGGTGCATGAAAGCGGTCTTCCCGCGGATTTCTTGCCTCAGATTCAGAAATCACTCCCAAAACAATTCATCAGGATTGTTCCCGCCGGAGCCGGCGTGGGTGAAATGAAAGAGGGCTACGGCGACAGCCTGCGCATTCTCTTCACCGTCTGTTGCCTCGTGCTGCTGATCGCCTGCGCCAACGTGGCCAACCTGCTTCTCGCCCGCGGCACAGCCCGTCGCTCACAAACCTCGATTCGTCTGGCACTCGGCGCGTCGCGCCAGCGGCTCATCCGCCAGTCGCTCACCGAAAGCGTCCTGCTCTCCGTCATGGGAGGCGCAGCCGGAATCGTCGTCGCCTATGCAGGCGTAAAAGTAATCGTAGCGCTTGCATTTCGCAGCGCTCACTCTGTGCCCATTCAGGCAACGCCTTCCCTGCCGGTGCTGGCCTTCGCCTTCGGTTTGTCTCTGCTTACAGGAATCCTCTTTGGTACAGCTCCCGCATGGTTTGCCTCTCACGCTGACCCGGCAGACGCGCTACGTGGCGCAAACCGCAGCACAAACGATCGCACCTCGCTCCCGCAAAAAATTCTCGTCATCGTCCAGGCCACATTTTCCATCGTGCTGCTCGCCGGAGCCGGCCTGCTCACCCGCAGCCTCACCAAACTGGAACATCAGGATCTCGGCTTCGAAACGGAGCGCCGCATCAGCGTCGTCATCAACGGTCCGTTAGCCACCTACACCGAGCCGCAACTGAATGCGCTCTACCGCAACCTGCAGGACCGTCTCTCTCATCTGCCCGGAGTCAAGAGCGCCGCCCTGGCCATGTACACGCCCTTCATTGACAACTGGGGCGAATCGATTATTACCGAAGGCCAGGACGCATCTCACTTGAACTTCGATGACAACAACGCCTCCTGGGACCGCGTCAGCACCGGCTATCTCGAAACCATGGGCCAGCCCATCGTGCGCGGACGCAGCATTACCGAACAAGACTCAGAAGCCACACGGAATATCGCCGTCGTCAATGAGACCTTTGCGCGCAAATACTTCAAGGACAAGGACGCCATCGGAAAACACTTCGGTCTCGACCTGCCGGAAAACAACACCACATTTGAAATCGTCGGTATCGTGCGCGATGCGAAGTACACCGACGCCCGCCACCCCGCGCATGCCATGCTCTTTCTTCCGCTGGTGCAGAGCGTCAACTACAAAAATCCGCTGATGCAGATGCTCGATCACCGCTCGCACTACATCACCGGGGCTGTTCTCGAACTACGCGGACGCGTAGAGAACATGGAACCGCAGATTCGCAAAACCTTCGGTGAAGTCGATCCGAACCTCACCATTTCGAACATCCAGACCCTTCAGCAGCAGGTCGACGCCGACTTCGATCAGGAGCGCGCCGTCGCGCAGATGACCGGACTCTTCGGAATCCTCGCCCTGGTCCTCGCCGCCATCGGCCTCTACGGCGTCACCGCATACACAGTCGAGCGCCGCACCAGCGAAATCGGCGTGCGCATGGCGCTGGGCGCAAACCGCAACGACGTAGTGAAACTGGTCCTGCGCGGAGCCTTCCTGCAAATCCTGATCGGCCTCGCCATCGGCATCCCCATCTCCATCGGCTGCGGACGCCTCATCGCCGCCCAACTTTATCAGGTAAAAAGCTGGGACCCACTGGTGCTCGCGGGTTCAGTAATAGCATTAGGAATCTGCGCACTCATCGCCAGCGTACTACCGGCACAACGCGCAGCATCCATCGACCCAGTAAAAGCCCTGCGCACCGAATGACCGCGTTTACCACTCGGATGTCATCCTGAGCGCAGCGGAAGGATCTGCTTTTCCTCAAGCAGGAGCACGAAAACGGGTGCCCCATCCTTTGCGTAGCAAAGGGTGGGAAGGCAAGAACGTGAATCAGCCAATCTAAATCCGGATACGAAAAGACCTACAACCCCAACCCACCATCCACACTCAAAATCTGCCCGGTAATAAAATGCGGCCCGGTAGCAAAGAACATCACCGCAGCCGCAACATCCTCCGGCGTCCCATTCCGCTTCATCGGAGTCTTATGCGCAAAGTGCTCATAGTCTTCCGTGACCTCGCCGTTCACAATCATCCCCGGAGCAACGCAGTTCACACTGATCTCCGGCGCAAATGCCTTCGACATCGTCTGCGTTAGCATGTGCAGCGCTGCTTTTGACGTGCAGTAGTGCGCATGCGTAGGCCACGGATGCAGCCCACCCAGCGACCCGATGTTGATGATCCGCCCACGCGCCGCCTTCAGGTGTGGATACGCAGCCTTCGACACCAGGAAAGGCCCGCGCGTATTTGTCTCAAACATCGCATCCCACTGCGCGACTGTGATCTCCTGCAAAACCGCCGTCTCAAAAACCCCGGCATTGTTCACCAGCAGATCAAGCCGTCCAAAACGTTTTGCAACCTGGGCAACGGCGCCCTCAACACACTCCGGATCGCGCACATCGCAACGAACCGCGAATGCCTCCACTCCGAAAGCTTCTAATTCAGCGACGGTACCCTGAGCCTCGGTCTCCGAATCGCGATACGTAATCGCAACATTTGCCCCCGCACCCGCCAGCGCCAGCGCCAGGGTGCGCCCGATACGCTTCGCCGCGCCTGTGACAAGGGCAGTCAGGCCCTGTAAACTATCCATAGACTTGATTTTACCTGTCTGAGCGCGCCTGCTTGAACGAGGCTGTGCCAGACCCATTTGCAACCTATCCGGTGCAGATGTCATCTCATGAATTACTTTCGAGGCTGCAATATGATTCCCCCACTGTCCCGTCTTTCCTCCATAGCTCTGACCGGCAGTCTTCTTATCGTGTGGCCGTTTTTCGGAGGCTGCTCGCATTCCACGCACGCAGCTGCATTGCAAGGCGGCGCGCCTGCCCTGCTCAATGAGGATTCGCCCCACAGTCGCGGCGGCACAAACCCGAACGCCCCATACTTGGTGAGAGCCGCAAGCCCGCAGCTCGTGAAACGCTCCGATGCCGCCGGCGCAGCCGCTGCCAACGCCTGCGAAAGCAAAGATCTGACAGTCACCGAAATCGCAGCCGCCGTGAACGGCAATTATCGAGCGGTCAAACTCGCCTTCGACAACGAAGGCCTGGCGCCATGCCACATCAGCGGCTACCCCACCATTTCCCTGCTCGACAAGACCGGAACGCCCGTCGCAAATCTCGTCGTCGATCGCGTCACCGCATCGTCCATCAGCGCACGACTAGCGCAAGGCGCGGCGCAGCCCACCGCATCCAAGCCGGATGCGGTGATAACAATCGCTCCCAAAGATGAAGCATGGTTTCAGGTGGGCTGGTCCACCGGACAGGATTGCCCGGTAGTCGCGCGTATCAGCGTCTCCGCTCCAGGCTCAAGCGAGAGCTTCACAGTAAATCACCCACTCACAGTCTGCGACGGACACGTACAGATCACCACCCTGCACTCCGACCAGGATTCCGACTAGCTAGAAGATAAGCGCTGTCATCCTGACCCCGACTCTGAGCGGAGTGAAGAGGAAGGGGAAGGACCTGCTTTTTTCCCTTCAAGAGGCACGAAAATGGGTGCCCCATCCTATCGCGTAGTTTGCGATAGGGTGGGAAAGCAAGAACCTGAGCAAGCCTTGGGAAAATACAAATCGATTCGGGGAGAAGAGCCTTCAGTGCGGCTGAGCACTTGAATCCGAAGGCTTGACCTCATCCTGCCCGCCAACCTGCGATTCATCGTGCTTCTCATAAATCGAGTACTGCTTCCCAGGCCGCAGCATCTTCACGTCGATATCTTTTGTCGCGCCATCGAGCTGGTAATCCGCGCCATAGGTCTGAAAACCACTCGCGATAATCTGCAGCCGCACCGTGTCACCCACAGGGATCACGTCGAGCACGGCCTTACCATCTTCGTTGGTCTTCAGTTCCATGTTGCCTTCGCTCTTTCCGTCCTTGATCTGGTGAAAGATGACGCCGGCATTCTCCACTGGCTTGCCAGTCGTCGCCCTGGTCACGGTGACGGTGATTTTGCAGGTCGGCGGCGGCGGCGTGTATTTGCGTCCGCGCTTCGCATCCTGCGCGGAAAGCAGCAGCGGCATGCAAAGAGCTACTACGGTAGTTGTGTGAAACAAACCTCGGAAAGATAACAACTTCATACCCTTATTGTAAGCATTTCACCGCCATCAGGAAACCTGCGAGAACAGAACTCAGCAAGGTCGCTTCTCAATTGCCAATGTGCCTTCCAGAACTACCAATTCCGGGTCCGCTGCCTTTATCCTAAGTTTAGGATTCAAATGAGCAGAGATCGTCGGATGGATAGGAAGATCAGTCAAGTTCTGTTCGTCCTTTTCCTCCTCTTATCCCCTTTCTTTTCCCAGGCCGAGGTACAACAAAACCAGGCGCAGACAGCCCCTCGCGCAAGAGTCATTGTCTTTGTACATGGTCTTCATGGGAGCCGTGACTCGTGGCGCGCCTCGAATGGCGCTTATTGGCCGGATATGATCCGGACGGACCCGCGCTTTGCCTATTCCGACGTTGAGGTTGCCGAGTATCCCACGCCTGCGTCGAATGGCCGGATGTCCAGTACGCAGCTGGCCGATATCCTCTGGACTCGCCTCAAGCAAGACCACGTATGGGACCACCGCGAGGTGGTTTTCATCGCGCATAGCCTGGGTGGCATCCTCGTCGAAGAGATGCTCTTGAGACACACCGCGGAGGCCGCGAGAGTCAAGTTCATCGTGTCATATGGAACCCCGCACGAGGGCTCGCCAATAGCCCGCCTGGCTTCCATCTACGACAAAGACCCTCTGCTCAGCGATCTCAGCGATGCCAGCGATAACACTTTCCTGACGCAGCTGGAAAACAATTGGCGAGGGCACGATTCCGTAAATGGCATTCATCGCTTCTGCGCCTATGAATCCGAAGACACGAGACCGGAAAACGGATTCGGCCGCTATCTCAAAACCCATGCCCGCATAGTCAGCTACTTCAGTGCGACCTATGGATGCGATGTAACCACACCACCGCAGGAGATCCACGCCGATCACCTGCACATGGTCCGGCCTCTGGATCGGTCATCGAGTGCTTACGATTTCTTCTACCGCGTCTACCGCGACAATCCGATTCTCGAAGAACAGGTCGTCACTCGGGACAACATAATCGCCGGCCTGGAAGCCGGCTGCGATCAAAGCAGCGCGAATCCTGACTTGCAGGTTCCGATAGCCCTCGACAGCGCAATGCACGAGAAAGTCGTGGCGGCTACTGCTTCCTTGATCAACACGGTGGATATCCGGAACGTAAACCCCAACCCGCCAGTCGTCACCAGGATCGATCCGGACGGCGTCGCGCATATCAATTACGGGTTTAGCGGGCCAGCCAAGAAGCTCTTCCTTTGCCGCAGTACCGCCCGTGCGTCTTTGAAGGTTGAATTTTCTATCGATCGTCAGGTGCCGGTGCGCGAGCCGCAGAATTGAGCGGTCGTCGGGCAGAAGAGAACCGCCAGGATTCCTCCTGCCTCAGCCGTGCTACTTCACTTCTTTCCCCAGCGCGAACCGCAATCCCGTCCGGTAGCTGAAAGGAAGCGACGTATACCCAATCGGCCCAATGTGCTGGTTGCTGGTCCCATTTTCAAGCTGCGTATAGATCGCGATCCACGGCTTGAACTGATATACCGCCCCTATGTCCAGCTTGGCATAGCCATAGTCCAGGTTCCGGTTAGGCAGTAGCAGCGAGTTCCCAAAGTTCGCATCGCTGTAACCAAGAAAAGTCGAATCATCGCTGCCGCTCGAAAAAGCCGCATTCCCCACCACAGTCCACTGCTTCCCCGTATAGGTGGCAGTAATAAACCCTGTATGCGGAGCGCGCCGAAAGGGCCGTGCCCCCTTCAGCGGCGAATACACGCCAATCGGCACATCCGGAAACGAAGACTCGGTGTTGTATGTAGGACTCAGTGCATCCGATGAAAACGAATTCTGCACTACAGAATCCAGATACGTGTACCCTCCGCGCAGAAAAACATTCCGCCCGAAACCATACTGCACTTCGCTCTCAATCCCCTGTGCGCGAAAATCCAGCGAGTTCAGAGTAGGCGAAACAAACGACGCATTCAGCAGCGCAATCAACTGCTGCAACTGATCCGGAGGAAGATTCGGCAGCAACTGCGTCAGCGCCGCCGGAGGAACCGACTCAATCTGGTTTTTGAACTCATTGTGGAAATAGGTCACGCGAAACAGCAGCCGTTCGCTGAAGAAGCTCTGCTCCCCGCCGCCGTCATAACTGCGCGAAAGCTCCGCCCCAATCGGCTGAATCCCATACTGCTCGACCGCCGCCTGCCCGCCATACTGATAAAGAAAGTCATACAGCGATCCAAACTGATCCGTCAGCGTAGGCTCTTTCACGCCCTTCGCAAAATTGAAGTTCAGCTTGGTACCGTGAAAATGCCCCGCCCCCGGCCGCACCACATAATAAGAAAGCCCAACGCGCGGTGTCCCCTCCGTACCGTAAAGCTGGTTCTTCTCAATCCCTCCGCCCAGCGAATAGAAAAGCCTGCTCTTAAAGTCGCCGCCAATCTGCAGCATGTAGTCATAGTTGCTGCGCTCCAGCGAATCATCCACGAATCCCGGATACCGGTCCGCGCCACGCTCATTCTCGTACCGGAACCCTGCAATCGCCATCAGGTGCGGCGTGAACTCATAATCCGTCTGCGCATAAAGATCGTCGCGGTTCGAAACCAGCTCCGAAGTCACCGGGTACGTCCCGGCATAATTCAGAATCGCCTGCCCGCTCACCGCATACCCATTCGCGCCCGTAATCGTCACCTGGTTGCCAAGATAGATCCCCTCATCCGGCTCATAGATCCCCGTGGGCGACCACTGCGTCGCTTCCTCCCGCTTGCGCGCCAGCCCATATCGCGCCAGCGCATGCCAGTTATCGGAAAAGTCATGATCGATCGTTCCGGCGAGATAAATATCCTGGTCCGACTGCTTCGCATCATTTGCGATTTGATAGAACTGATATGCATTCGGCAGCCCCGTCGCAATATCCGCATTGCGCGCGCTCACGCGAATCTTCGTTCCGGAAGAGATCGCATATCCCAGGTTCGCCGTCTCTACAATGTTGTGGTACTCACTGTCCGGAATCGAGTTCTGCGTCTGGAAATCGCCGAAGCCGCCATAGTAATCGAATGCCCGATGCGTCCCGCCCAGCTGCACTTCGTTGCGGTACGTCCCGAAATTCCCCGCATCGCCTTCATACAGCAGCGAAGGAAACGGCGTCGACCCGCGCGGCGTGCTGAAGCCGATCACGCCCGCCGCAGCATCCGACCCGTAAAGCACCGAGTTCGGCCCGCGGTACGCTTCCGCGCTCTCGACGCCCGTCGAAGCAATCGTCGAAAGATCGAACCTCCCGCCTATGTCCTCAATCGGCGCGCCATCAAACAAAATCTTGTTTGCGTCAGAATTCCCGCCGCGCACAAAGATGCTCGTCACGCCTCCGCGCTGCCCCGTCTGCACTACGTTGACGCCCGCCACCTGGCGCATCACGTCCACCATGTCCGCGCGGTTGATGAAGTCCGTCTTGCTCAGTGTCGTGATCGAGGCACTCAGTTGCGCCTGCGGCAGTGGAGTGCCCGTAGCCGTCACCACAATCGCTTGCCGCACCCACTCCGGCTCCAGCACAATGTCCTGCTCCACGCCATCTAGTGCGCCGCCGTAAAAGCTCTGCGTCGCAAGCTGGCGAAACGAATCACCACCCGCCAGCACATAGAACCGCCCGTTCACAGAACTCGTCAGCGAATACGTCCCATCGCTCTGCGTCTTGGAGACAACAACGACTTTCCCATTCTGAATAAGCGAAACATTGGCATTGGGAATCGGTAGCCCGAGAGAGTCAGTCACGCGCCCGCGCACAACAACAGCGCGCAGAGGCAGCGCCGCAAATAGCGCAGAGGCAAAAATCAGGGTGAGACGGCCCATAGGCCGCAAAGTCTTCAACATGCAATCTCCTTCGTTCCCCTCGGAACGCGGTTCGAACGGATCGAGGCCAGCGGCCGCTCCGTTCCTCTCGCGCATGAAACCGGTCTCCTGACTTGCGCCCTGTCAAACCGCCTTCCCGGACTCGTCCAGTGGCCTTCAGGTCTGACATTCATCCATACGCCTCAAAAACAAGACGCACAGCATCGCGCTCACAGTTGCGGGGCAGTGACGGATTCCCACCGTCTTCCCGAACATTCCATGCGGTTGATCGTTATCGTGGACCATGCAAGAAGCCGCGAAACCTCCGCGCCCTCTCGCATGAAAATATGTTTCCCAGTGGTGACCCTGGGAAGATTCGAACTTCCGACCGGCGGTTTAGGAAACCGTTGCTCTATCCACCTGAGCTACAGGGCCACTCAAAATCATTCTAACCTGCAGTTAGGCAAAACGATCGCCTA
>DATGAD010000324.1:0-8723 GCA_035313725.1 Alloacidobacterium sp.
CAGACCGAGGAGACCTTCGAAACCGAATTCACCGCGCGTACCAACCCGCATCGCGGCTACATCACCATCATCGAAGGTTGCGACAAGTTCTGCGCCTACTGCGTCGTCCCATACACGCGCGGCAAAGAGCGCAGCCGCAAATCAACCTCAGTCCTTGCAGAAGCGCAGCGCATGGCCGACACCGGCTACACCGAAGTTCAGCTCCTCGGCCAGAACGTCAACTCCTACCGCGACACGGAAGGGAAGCGCTCCTTCGCCGAACTCCTCGCCGCTGTCGGCGAAATCCCCGGCATCCGCCGCGTGCGTTTCACCACATCGCACCCGCGTGACTTCACGCGCGACATCCTCGACGCCATCGACGCCGTGCCGTCGCTCTGCGATCACGTGCACCTCCCCGTCCAGAGCGGATCGTCCGACGTCCTCCACATGATGCAGCGCGAATACACCCGCGACTGGTACCTTGAGCGCATCTCATGGATCAAGGCGGCAAAACGCCGGATCAGCATGACCACCGACATTATCGTAGGCTTCCCCGGTGAGACCCCAGCCGACTTCGAGCAGACCATCACCCTTCTGCACGAAGTCCAGTACGATGCCGTCTTCGCTTTCAAGTATTCGCCGCGTCCCAACACGCCTGCCATCACAATGCCCGACTCCATTCCGGACGAGCTCAAGTCGGAGCGTCTGCAGATCCTGCTCGATCGCCAGCGCGAAATCCAGAGAGCCAATTACAGCAATCACATAGGCGAAGTTTTGGAAGTAATGGTTGAAGGCCATAATCAGGCCCGCGGACAGGTCATAGGCCGCACTTCGCAGAACAAAACATTGAACTTTACCACCACGCAGCCTATTCTTCCCGCTACGGGAAGCTACCTGCCGGTGAGGGTCACAAAGAGTTTCCCCAACAGCCTGGTGGGCGAAGCCGTAGCATAAGGGGCGCTGCATGGAAATCGAGATGAAAATCCGGGGACTGATGGTGGATCCATCCACCAACGCGCCGATCGTCATTCTGAAAGACGTGCAGGGAGACACTGTCCTTCCTATATGGGTCGGCCTCTATGAGGCCAACGCGATCGCGCTCGAAGTTGAGAAGGCAACGACACCCCGCCCGATGACGCACGATCTGCTCAAGAACCTTGTCAACGGCCTCAACGCAACCGTGCAGCGCGTCGTCGTCACCGAACTCAAGAACGACACCTTTTACGCAGTCCTCTGGCTTGAACAGGACGGCGAACCGATCACCATCGACTGCCGCCCATCCGACGCTCTCGCTCTCGCTCTGCGCGCCGACTGCCCGATTTTCGTGGATGAAGACGTCCTGCGCGTCGCCAAGGTCATCCCCAACCCCACCGATCAGGCAACGCAGGAAGAGCTGCGCCGCTGGCTGGAAAACCTGAACGACGAAGACCTCGGCCGCTACAAAATGTAGTCGTGGCCGCTCTGAAGCGGAGCAGCCCGGTTTCCCGGGCCATCCGGCATGCAGAGAACGAAACGCAACCGCAAGAGGCAGATATTGCGGAATCCGCGCAACAGCCGGGTGACAATATTACTCAAGAACCATCCTGAGTAGTCTCAAGGAGCACGATAATGGAGAATCCTCCGATCCTTTCGACTCCCGAAAGGACCACGAAGGCCGCCAGTTGCGGCGTTTCCGTCGCGATGGCGACATACAACGGCGAGAAATACATCTTCGAGCAGCTCGAAAGCATAGCCGGTCAAAGCGTTCTGCCTGCGGAAATCGTGATTACGGATGACGGTTCGAGCGATCGCACCGTCGAGATCGTTCAGCAATTTGCGTCGACGGCGCCTTTTCCCGTGAAGCTGTTCAGGAACGAAGAACGTCTGGGCTACACGGGCAATTTCCTTAAGGCGTGCGGTCTGTGTTCGCAACAGATCATTGCCTTCTGTGATCAGGATGACAAATGGATGGAAAATAAGCTCGAAGCCTGTGTGAAGGCGTTCGAGGATCCGGAAGTGCTGCTGTGCGTGCACTCAGGTGAGTTATGGTATGGAACCGGCAGAAGCGGAAAGTATGATCCGAGGTTCCAAAAACGCAGGACCTTCCCTGCGCTCTCCGCGTATCCCCTGCAGACGCATTCGGGATATGCCATGGTGATTCGGAAAGCGCTACTGGAAATCACTGACAACAGTGTCCGGCCAATTTCCCACGAGCGGGGAATTCCGCTGGGTCATGATCAATGGGTATGGTTTCTGGCGGCAGTCTTCGGAAGCATCGTTGTTCTCCCCGATGTACTCTGCTTTTACCGTCAACACGATAAGAATTTATTCGGCGGCTCCGCCCGAAGCCTGAACAAGACACTATCGCTGGCGATGAAGCCCAGGAGTTACGCGGATCTTTCAACAGCTGAATTGTATTTTGCGGATTTTCTACGGCAGATGGCTTTGCCGCATTCTGCTCCACTGCGCGCCAGGTTGGATGCGGCAGTGTCGTCGCTCACTCGGCGCGCGCATCTGAATACACTGCGTTCACAACTCTATGGAGAAAATTCGAATGTATTACAGCGCCTGCAGGTTTTTGGAAAAATCCTGTTCCACGGAGGCTACCTGCCCGGAAGAGGGTCGGCTCGCATAGGAATGCGCGCCGCGTTTAAAGACTTCGTCTTCGGTGTGCCGGGTATTCACAAGCGGCTCTGGGCGTCATCCTGATTTTTCTTCACTTATGAGGTTTGAATGGCTACGACAATCTCAATTTGTATCCCCTGCTACAAATCTGAGCGCTATATACGCACGACGATCGAATCTGCACTAGCGCAAACTGTACCTGCGGACGAACTTTTGATCTCCGATGACAATTCTCCTGATCGGAGCTTCGAAATTGTGAAGGAATATGAGGGACTTCCCCGTGTCCGCATCATTCGCCCTGCACAGCGTATTTCTTTAGGTGAGCATTATCGTTTTTTGCTTGAGCATTCCAGGGGAGATTATCTTTGTTTTCTTTCCTCCGACGATGCGTTGATGCCGACGTTTTTGGAGACAATGCGCGGCAAAATCGAGAACAATGTAAGCTTGGTCGCGGCTGCCAGTCTTGAATGTAATGAAAAACTCATTCCTCGGCGCGCGAGAGGAACTGGTTTGCCCTCAACTACACTCAATCCTCCGGAAGGATTTCATTTCTTCTCTGCCAGCAATGGATATACGATTAGCTTTGCGCTCTTGGCCCGTCAGTTCTTATTACAATTTCCCCCTTTGCCAAAGGACGCGGATCTGGCAACGGATTGGTATTGGGCTCTGATGCTTGGAACAAAGGGCAAGGTCAAATTCCTGCGCACACCGCTTGGATATTACCGCGTGCACGGGTCAAATGCAGGTCATGACAACGCTGATAATTGGCGCAAAGCATGTGCCGCCATGTTGGCATTTACAAAAAGAAATATAAACGCGGGGTTAGGTCAGCCCCTGGACGGCCGTTTGGAAGAGATTCAGAAGGCAGTTACTTCTGCGGAAGGAGGAGAAGTCGAGACATTTCTTCCCCCGTCACTGAAAACGAGAGCAAAGGAATCCGCCAGAAAACTGGTTGCGCTTCGTTACCGTTCACTCCCGGAGTTCATTCTGAAAGCTGAGCAAGGCATAGGCATGGCCCTTACGGCGGCTCATTCTCAGGTCAAGTGATCGCGTTAAGTCCTCGACCCTTTAGAGCTATTTCAATCGCCGTGCGTGCGTTGGCAAGCATCCATTTAAGACTGGTTTGCAAACCTATCTGAGCACTTACCTTTGAACGGATTTGCGACCGTACGTGAGTAAGAGGTTTGTTTCTTCATGAGTTTACGCCGTATTGGGAAATTGTTTGCCGCGCAGAACGCCACTCAATTGATCACAGTACTTAACCAGCTTGTTCTGCCGCCAACATTCCTCCACTACTATGGAGTAAGTCTTTATGGCCAGTGGCTAACATTAAGCGCGGCCCTTTCTTATCTCACGACTTTCAACTATGGTCTGCAGACCTATACCAACATGCAGATGACCATCCACTACAACCGTGGAGAATTGCAGGAGACACGCGAAGTCCAGTCTGCCGGACTTCGCATACTCTTCACTGCCCTCGGCATTATAGGGGTGGCTTTGTTGGTGATTTTCTTTATTCCGCTTAACTCATTGCTGCATCTCACTATTCCGCAGCGTGAAGCGCAGTGGACACTCTATATCCTTGGTTGCCAGGTAATTGCCGGAATGCTCTACGGCTTCCTTACTGGAAGCTACATGGTTATCAGGATGCCGCATCGCGGGCAAAACATCGGCAATATCATCCAGTTGCTCATCCTGTCTACGCAGGTTGTCCTCGCTCTCAGGCATTCAGCTTTTGCCTTGATCGCAGGAGCCCAACTGATCCTGACCCTGCTGAGCGCAATGTTCATCTTCTTTGACTTCAGCCGCATTGCCCCTGATATCCGTCCTACCCTCCGTTATTGGAAGCCGGGGTCCCTGGGTACAACACTCAAGCCAAGCATGCACTATATGCTGCTTTCTTCTTCGAATGTACTTGCATTTCAGTTACCCATTGTCCTGATGCAGCGATTGCTTGGCCCTGGGACTGTGGTGCTTTATAGCGTAACGCGGACAGTGTACTCAATGAGCAGGCGGCTGCTTGCTGTAATCACAAACTCCATGGGGCCGGAAATCACGATAATGTTTGGTCAGCGCAGCTGGCAGAAGCTGTATAAACTTTATGAATTTTCCGAGCGTATTATTTTGCTCGTAACTCCACCTCTTACCTTTGGCACAATGCTCGCCACACCTTTATTGCTGCAAATATGGCTGCATAAAGGATCTCTCTATGCTCCAAACGTTTGTTTGCTGCTGGGTCTCACTGTGTCAGTACTGGCCATTAAGGAGCACAAATCCCAGTTTCAATTCTCCAGCAATCAGCAGATACAAGCCTTTTCTTACATGACGGTCATCGGCTACACTGCACAATTCCTGGCTTCAATTCCGATGATGATCAAGTTTGGGCTCATCGGTTTTCTCATTACCTGGCTGATCAGCGAGATCTTGCAGCTCTTCTATCTGCTCAGCCTTAATGCGAAAATTTTCGCCGGAACCGCAAGCATAGACCGCAAGCCCGTCTATCAGCTCTTCGCTTTTCTCGCCGCGGGTACGATAGTCTTCCTATGGCCGGTCTACCACATCGCCAGCTTTTCTTATGTAACGCAGGGCGCCATCGCTATCGTTGCGACGGCTGTCACAGCGGCCATTTCGTATTGGATTTTCCGTGTCGATGAAGTGCGAGCGCTTCTCTGGAGCAAGGTTGCAGGCAGATTCCCATTGCTCGCATCGCGCAGAGGCTGATGCTCGTCATCCTTTGGCCATATAAAAGAAGCGCAGCAGAAACAGCGCCGCCAGCACGTAGAGCAGCCAGTCCTGCCAGCGAAAGCGCCCGCTGAAAATGTGCAGCAGCGCAAACGCGATGATGCCAAAACTCAGCCCATTCGCAATCGAATACGTCAGCGGAATCGTCACCAGCGTCAGGAACGCCGGAAACGCAATCAGCGGATCGGCCCACTTGATATCGCTGATCGACGAAAGCATCAACCCGCCCACAATAATCAGCGCCGGTGAAGTAGCCGCCGAGGGAATGGCGCCAACAAGAGGAGCAACGAAAAGCGCGACCACAAACAGCAGCCCCGTCACGATCGCAGTGACGCCCGAGCGTCCGCCCGCCGCCACGCCCGCGCTCGATTCGATATAGCTCACCACAGTGCTCGTCCCCGTAAGCGACCCGGCAATCGTCGCCGTAGCATCCGCAAAGAAGATGCGGTTCAGGCGCGCAATACGATGCTGCGCATCAATGAGCCCAGCCTTCTGGCTCACCGCCACCAGCGTCCCAATGTTGTCGAAGAGATCGACAAACAGAAACACAAAAATAATCTCGAACGCTCCAATATGCAGCGCGCCCCGAATATCCAGCTTGAACGCTGTCGCTGTAATTTCGCTGAGGTGGTACGCCTGCGGATGCCAGTGCACCAGGCTGAAGGTCCATCCCGTCAGCGCCGTGCCCAGAATCCCGATCAGCATGGAAGCACGCACGCGAAACACCTGCAGCAGCGCAATCAACAGAAGCCCAAACACCGCAAGAATGGTCTGCGGATTCCGAAGATTTCCCAGCCCAACAATCGTCGCCGGATCGGAGACAATAATTCCGGAATTGCGCAACCCGATAAACGCAATAAATAGTCCAACCCCACCCGCAACTGCGGAGTGCAGCTCATGCGGAATCGCGCCAACAAGCAATTGCCGAATACCGCCAACCGTCAGCAGCAGAAAAATCACGCCCGAGATAAAAACCGCGCCCAGCGCCGTCTGCCACGGCACGCCCATGTGCTTCACAACGGTATAGGTAAAGTAGGCATTCAGCCCCATTCCAGGAGCCAGAGCAATCGGATAATTCGCCAGCGCCCCCATCAGGATGCTGCCCAGCGCGGCACAGCAGCACGTCGCCGCCGTCACCGCGGCAATCGGCATCCCGGTCTCGTGCAGGATCGCGGGATTCACGAAGACGATGTAAGCCATCGTGATAAACGTCGTGAACCCGGCAAGAATCTCCGTGCGCCAGTTCGTTCCCAGCGACTCGAAAAGGAAGTAGCGCTCCAGTGCGGAAACGATGCCGCCGCGCTTTTCAGGTGACGTAACAGTAGGCATGCTTGGGCGTAGTCTACACAGAACACCGCCACCACCCAAGCAACTTATTTCATTCCATCTCCAGTGTTGTCATCCTGAGCGGAGCGAAGGATCTGTTTTTCGGTAGCGCAGTAGAACAACGCCCGGGTGCCCCATCCTTCGCAAAGCGAAGGGTGGGAAAAGAGCAATATCTTCATCGGGCACACTACAACCCAACACTCATCCGAGTCCGCGGATCAAGATAATCCCTTAACGCATCCCCAAGAAAGTTAAACGAGAGCACGCAAAGCATTACCGCAATCGCCGGAAAGACAACCAGATGCGGCGCATCGAACAGATGCGAGCGCCCATCATTCAGCATTGCGCCCCAGCTCGCCGCCGGGGGAGGCACACCCAACCCAAGAAAACTCAGCGTAGCCTCAGCCAGCACCGCTCCTGCCATGCCGATGGCCGACTGCACAATAATCGGCTGCAGAATATTCGGCAGAATATGCCGCGTGAAAATGCGCAGATCGCTGGCGCCCAGCGACCGAGCGGCCTCTACAAATTCGCGCTCACGAACCGCCAGCACCTGCGCTCGCACCAGCCGTGCATACCCAACCCATCCGCCAATCGAAAGCGCAAGAATCAGATTGATGAGCCCCGGTCCCAGGAACGCAACAAACGCAATTGCCAATAGGATCCCCGGGAGCGCCAGAAACGCATTCATCACAAAAGCATTGAGCGCTGTGTCCAGGACTCCGCCATAGTATCCGGCAAGACCCCCAAGAATTAGCCCCAGCAGCAGCGAACAGGCCACCACCGACGACGCCACCAGCAGCGACAAACGCGCTCCATACAGTGTGCGCGAAAAAATATCGCGCCCCAGCTCGTCAGTGCCAAACCAATGCGCATGCTCCGGCGCGGCCAGGCGATGATTCAGATCAATGGCCGCCGGATTATATGGAGCGAGCAGCGGAGCCAGCAGAGCGATGCTGACAAATAAAACAAGCAGCGCCATGCCGATCACGGCGAGCGGCTGTCGGCGAAGAGTCGTCGAGAAAAGGGAAATGGCCAAAGATGAGAATAGCGCAAGCCAGGTGTTCATTTCATCCCCAATACCCGGCTCTCATTGTGACGCCGAACGTAGGGTTCACCTACACCGGCAGCGCCGCAAAGCTCGAAGAACATGGCGGCTTCTCCCATGACGACACGAACGTCATGCTGCTCGTATCGAACCCCTCCATCAAACACATGACGGTATCCACGTTCACCACAACCTCACAGGTAGCTCCAACCATCCTCAACACATTGGGACTCAACCCCAGCGCCTTGCAGGCCGTAAGGATCGAAGGCACAACGGCCCTGCCGGAAGTCACCTCAGCATTGAACAGATAAGGTCTCACTCTCAACAAACAGGCGGAGAGGCTCGAACAGCTCCGCCTGTTTTTATTTGGATTCGCATCGGAAATGGCGTCTTCGACATTGCGCGCCGAGACCATTTATTACTCAACCGCCACAGATGACACCGATTTACAATGAGTACACTTCTCCCCCATTCCGCATGCATTGCGTGCTGTGTGGCACCGGGCCAAAACCACCTTTAAGGGGAGAAGCATGGCCGATTTCGACGACCGAACATTCAAAGAGTTCTCAGAAAAAATCCTGCAAAGGTTAGCCATATTTGACACGGCCTGCTCCAGTGTGAGCAGGGTTGAAGCTGGTCATAAGCTGGGCATAGACGGCTCCTGGGTAGCCAAGACCATTCTCAAGCTTGAAGAAGAGCTCAAAAATGAATTGAATGGGGGAACGCTGATTGATCACAGCGGCCCTCTTGCCGTCGTCCCAACCGCCGCCGGCGACAAGCTTTTGGAGCTCGCCCGTAAAGTTCGCGCTGATTCCGAGCGCTTCCTCAATGAACTGGCGCAGATGCAGCGTAATGCCGAAATTCGTCTCGCCATGACGCGTTCGGCGTGGCTGGCGTATGGGCACGAGTTGGAGGCACAGTACAAAGCCGTTTGCCCTGAAGGTAAGCTGAACTTCGGCGACGAGTTTTACAGTCGCGACCAGGTTTGGGACGCAATCGAACAGAGCGTCCTGCAGGGGCGAAC
>DATGAD010000325.1:0-2822 GCA_035313725.1 Alloacidobacterium sp.
GGCATCGATCCATATCTGTGGGAGCCGATTCCCGGCGTGCAGACGCTTGACTTCAAACCCTACCGCGTCGATCTCACTCCCTTCGCAGGGGTTCTTTCCGACGGCAATCCGCACGTTGTAGGCGTCGGCGTATATAACGCGAACAGCTACTTCCTGGCCACGGCCAATCTCCTTGTTTCCACCGATCCCGGCAAGCACAAGGTAACGGGCGGCATATTGAGCAACGACCTTGCTACACCGAATCCGGTAGTCACAGAGAACATCGAGCCCGCAGTTGGGCCAACGTTCACGGGCACGATCTCGGTCGCTTCAGACCGCAGCTTCGCCATCAGCGGCTACGTCAACACCTCGCATGGCCGCGTGGTCACTACCGTAGAGCAGAGCATCCACTGGTTGAATAACCAGCAATTCGACGTCAGCCCCACGACTGATATCCAAAATGTGCAGCAGACATCGACTGTGGACTCGAGCACCAGCACGCATGAGGGACCGTTTGTCACGACGAACGAGCAGCACTTCAGCTATCCATTGACGCTCGATTTTTCCTACGTCGTCAATCCTGATGGCAGCTTTTACCAGACCACGACCAGCAGCCAGAAGGACCTTGAGACCTCAGCCCAGGAGATCAACGGCTTCAAGGTTTTTGAAAGCAGGCTGGACAACAAAGTCAACGCAACCGACACCCTTAACTGGGACTCCAGCGGCAATTTCCTTGGACCATCCGGCAGTACAACCACGCAGATCTACCGGTCAAACGACTCGCTCGGCAACTGTTACAGCCGCACTTTGACGGCAAGTGCGCAGAAACTGGCTTCCGTAACCGACGGCCAGGGCTGCGACGACCACCGCCATTGATCCGCAAAATACAAGGCTCCTGCGAATGAATTGCAGGAGCCTTGCTTTCTGGGGATAGCCGGTAGTACTAAATTGCGTCGGCTTGATGGCCCATGCTGAACTCATCAGCGTAGATAACCACCTTTGTGGGATGCGGCGTTTCCGAGTCCTTGTCGACAGTCCATTCGACCCTGGTAACCTGATAACCAACCGAGCGATCGTCGCCAAGCCAGATAAATTCTCCGATGACAGGGATGCGCTGCGGCCAGTCGAACTCGACCCCTTCGGCGCCTTTTCCTAAAGCGAAATGAACCGTAATTGGATAGTGTGGCACAGCTCTGGCTCGGGCGCCGAGGGCTGGCGGCTGTGTGCCTTCCCTGACGATGGTTTCGCCGACGGCATCGGGATTTACGCCGCGATCCAGAAGCAGTCTCGCCGCGCGTGAGTCGCGGTCGCGAAGCAGCCCGAGGAGAAGATGCTCGGTACCGATGTGCTTGTGCCCGAGGCGATCGGATTCCTCAGCAGCGTAGGCAAGCACGCATTTGGATTCATCCGAAAGCGGTAAATCGACGGATGTAGGGGTCTTTGGCCCTCCATAAACGCGCTGCTCTATTTCCTGGCGAAGGATCGTATGCCAATCTCCGCCAAGCCAGCGGGTGACGCGGTGATTGTCTTCCCGGAACATAGCCAGGAGCAGGAACTCCGATTCGATATCAGGACTTCCGAATTGACTGGCTTCGTAGCGTGCGAAGAAGATGACTCTGCGCGCTTTTTCCGTGTATCGCTCGAACATTTGGTTTGCTTGCCTCCATGGCGGCTTGGCATCCCGCGCCTGCTCTGGTAAACCTTAGCTAGCATAGCTGGCCGCGCTGCGGAGCGTTGCCGGAATTCCCCGCGCTTAGATGGCAATGACGAATCATCCCCGCACCGGTTTGCATCTTAACTGACAACTCTACCCGGACGAAAAAAAGGCTGGCCGTTCTTATGACCCTCCTCCTCATCCAGATGTCGATCGTTCTCGGCGTCACTGTCATTTGCGGATGGCTGGCGCGCAAGCTGGGGCAGTCGCGCGTGATTGGCGAGATTATCGGCGGGATTCTGCTGGGGCCTTCTGTGCTGGGGCGGATTTCTTCGCATGCGTCAGCAGCGCTTTTCCCTGAGTCCTCGCTGCAATTGCTCGAACTGCTTTCGACCGTCGGCCTGATTCTGTTTTTGTTTCTTGTCGGGATGGAGTTGGATTCTGAACAGCTGTCCCGCGAGCGGAAGACGGCGGTGATCGCCAGCGGCGCCAGCATTTTCGTTCCCTTTGTCATGGCCGCCTTGCTGGCTCACTCGCTTCGCATCCGCTTTGCTCCGCATGGAATCGGCAGCATACCCTTCGTCATCTTTCTCGGCATCGCCATGAGCATCACCGCGTTCCCGGTGCTGGCCCGCATTCTGGAAGAGCGCGGGCTCCAGAACACTCCCCTGGGTGTGACTGCGATTCTGTGCGCCGCCGTCAACGACCTGATTGGATGGCTGCTGCTGGCCTTGGCTCTCGCGCTGATTGGCAGGGATGGCGGCTCGGCTTCCCTGCCGATTCGGCTAGCCGGCCTGGGCGCATATTTGGTGCTGATGCTCGGTGTTGTGCGACCGCTGGCTGCTAGAGCTGTGCGCATGCGCTCGAAGCCCGTGCTTTCATTGGAGCTGCTGGGCGCGGTAGTGGCCGGGACGCTGGCTTCGGCGGCAGCGACGGAGTGGATCGGCGTGCATCCGCTCTTTGGCGCTTTTCTCGCCGGCGTTTGCTTTCCGCGGGTTCCGCACTGGCAGCGTGCCATACGCGCACGGCTGGACATGATCACCTCCGTCCTGCTGCTGCCGCTGTTCTTTGCTTTGACCGGGCTGCGCACCCGGCTCGATCTGCTGAACGACGCGAAGATGTGGTGGTGGGCCGGGATTGTGCTCGTCGCCGCTGTCTTTGGCAAGATGGGCGGGGCGGCACTGGCGGC
>DATGAD010000326.1:0-7224 GCA_035313725.1 Alloacidobacterium sp.
CGCCGTCTCAAAGAGCACGATGCGCAATGCTGGCTGGTGAATACGGGATGGACCGGTGGCGCCTTCGGCGTGGGCAGGCGCATGAGCCTGAAGCACACGCGCGCGATGGTGCATGCCGCGCTCGATGGAAGACTGGCGAAGGCTGAATACGTGACCGAAGAGGCCTTCGGGTTGTCGATTCCCACTTCGTGTCCGGATGTGCCGGGCGAACTCCTTCATCCGCGCAATGCGTGGCCGGACAAGAAAGCCTACGACGCACAGGCGCGTCTGCTGGCCGCGAAATTCGAAGAGAACTTCGCGAAATTTGACGCTCCGGAAAATGTACGCGCTGCTGGCCCAAGGCCGCGCGCTTAGCCCGCGATGTTCGCACGCAAGCTACAGGTCGAGAGCGTCAATGCCGCCAGAGAAGCGCGTCCATGTCCCATCGCATGGATCGACAACTTCGCCATGCGCAACTTCACCAACGATGCCGTTTTCGACGATACGCTGCCCGTGGCTGACGGCCTGCTGGAGGCGGGGTATCGCGTGCCCCTCGAACAATTGCGGATAGCGATGGAAGACTGGTTCCGGCGCAAAGGCTATCTCAAAGCTGACGAGCAACTGCGTGTTATTGAGAGCCCAGAAAGAACGGGTAGTACTCAAGATAAATGACGGTGTCGAACGGCACCGGCTGGCCATCTTTCAATCTCGGTTCGAAGACCAGATCCCTTGCGTACTTACGCGCAACACCATCGAGATGTTTGTCGTCCGAGTCAATGATCGACTCCTTCGTCGTGCGCCCTTTTTCGTCGATCGAAACCGCAACTTGAATATTCCCATAACGCGACTCCGACAAATCCATAGGTTTCGACTTGACGATTTTGTAATCGCTGTCCGGAGATGGCTGCGATGGCGTGTCGGGTATTTCCAATAAGTGATCCGGAAACGTCTTGACTGCTTCTACTGTTCCCGTCGCTTCGAGCAGCAATTTCTTATCTTCGTAAATCCGAATCGTGCCCGGTACCGTGTGTAAACCGATGGGCAGCCACTGGTCATACATGATGGTGCGGTTGAACATCTGAGCGTAGGAGAAGAGACGAATCATCGGGTTGAAGCAGATTGCCGTGCCGGCATTGTCGTTCGCGCAGAGTAATGGCGCGCCCTGCAGTTGCTGCGGTTGCATCTGCCTGACAGTCTCGAGTTCCTTGCTGAAGCGGTTGACGGCTGCCTCTGGAATGTCCATAACTCGCTCGAAATCGACAATTTTGAGCGGCATCTGACCGGTGTAGTGCACCCATTCCACATGGTCTGTCAGGCTGCTGATGCGGGTGAATTGAAACTCTCCCACCTTGATGTCGGTTCTCTGGAAGTGCGTCGGATCGCGATAGATGTCGTATGTGCCAGTGCTCTCATGGCCGTCGCGATCGTAGAGTTTCAAGTCGTAGTGAACGTGGTGCGATATGTCGGTTGCGGTGGCTCCGGCCAGAAGCGATTGGGCATGTCTCAGTTCCTGCTCGTAGTTCGTGTTCTGCATGATCTGCGCGTGCGCACGCACGACGGCAAGCGAAGCGACAATCAATACGAGCGCATTAACGAAGCGGGGCATCGGCGATATGGTAGCGTTCCGCAGCGATGTGGGCAACTACTCAGTTGTGGACGGCATCGAGCGCGGTGCATAAATGAATCCGGCTACGCGATTTGCATTTAGTGCATCCCACCTACTGTTCGTCAATCTTTCTACACCGAGGTATGCAATGAAACTGGAAACAATGAAAGAGCTTCTGCTGGACGAACTGCAGGATCTTTATTCAGCCGAGACACAGATCACGAAAGCACTGCCGAAAATGGCGAAAAACTCATCCAGCCCGGAACTGAAGCAGGCATTTGAGAGCCATTTGCAAGAGACGGAAGGGCATGTGCAGCGGCTCGAAAAGATATTCAAGCACATGAAAGAGAGTGCAAAGGGCAAGACCTGCGAGGGCATGAAAGGGTTACTCAAAGAGGGCGAAGAGCGCATTAAAGAAGGCGGCGAGCCTGAAGTGCTGGATGCCGGCCTGATTTCAGCGGCGCAGCGTGTCGAACACTACGAGATCGCCGCTTACGGCTCGGCGCGTACATATGCAGAACTGCTGAACGAAAGCGAAGTAGCAAGACTACTGGACGAAACGCTTGCCGAAGAAAAGTCTGCCGACCAGAAGCTGACGAAAATCTCGAAGAGCGTAAATATGAAGGCCGAGGCGGCGTGATTTTGTGCGTCGCATAGTTACAAATACGTCCGGGTTGCATGCAATATGCAATCCGGACGATCCAACCGTTCAGGCACCAAGTGCCATCGAAGCTGAATGAGAGAGGTGTACAGCATGTTTCTGATTCTGGCGTTGGTTCTGGTCTTAGCCTGGATTGGCGGGTTCGTAGTCTTTCACACTGCGGGATTTCTTATTCACCTGTTGCTCATCTTCGCAGTGATTTCAATCATCATGCATTTTGTGCGGGGTTCCGCAGCAAGAGCCTGAAAGGCGCCGAAGAGGCGCCTTTTTATTCGTTCCTATTCGTTGTAGTGCAGAAGGCTGAAGACGTCGTAGTCCTTGAACTTCTCGCGGCCTTTCAGGAAGTCGAGCTCCACAGCAAATCCCAGTCCGGCAATGCGTCCGCCCAATTGCTGCACCAGCTTGACCGTTGCTTCCATCGTTCCGCCGGTGGCCAGCAGGTCATCGACGATAATCACGTTCTGGCCCGGCTCAATCGCATCAAGGTGAATCTCAAGCGAATCCGTCCCATACTCCAGGTCATAAGTGACGCGCGCTACAGGCGCAGGCAGTTTGCGCGGCTTGCGAACGGGAACGAATCCCGCGTTGAGGCGATAGGCGAGCGCAGGGCCGAAGATGAAGCCGCGTGCCTCGATGGCGAGAACGAGATCGATGGACTTGCCGATGTAATGCGCCGCCAGAGCATCGGTCAGCTCAGCGAAGCCAATCTTGTCTTTCAGCAGGGTCGTGATGTCGTAGAACAAAATCCCCGGCTTGGGAAAATCAGGGACAGTGCGGATGAGCGCCTTCAGCGGCTCGCAATCAAGAGAGTGACTCATAGCTGGTATTACCAGGCTCCTTCAATCTGAAATGATCCGAGGTCCTTGTCTTCCCCGTCATCAAGCTTGTGCTCGATAATCTGATCGACGCGGCTGCCGCGCGATCCGCGGTCGAGTGCGAGGCGCAGGGTGGCAAGGTCGTCCGGTTCGCCCGCTGCAAGCACTTCGACGTGGCCATCCTCTGTATTGCGCACCCAGCCGCGCAGGCCCAGCGCTCCGGCTTCGCTGTGGACATACCAGCGAAAGCCGACGCCCTGAACGCGGCCTTTGATGAGGTAATGACGAACCATATCGTGTGGACCGAAGTCAGTGTTGCAGATGTGGAGCGCGGGTGCAAGGTGACGGAAAACGTTTGAGGCCACAGAATTCTGAGCGCAAATATGGCGTCGGCTTGCTGGTGTGCTGACTGTGTATTTACGTTCTGGCAGAATGCGGAGTTGGACAAGAGGGCACATTGCAGCAGTATTGGTAGTGGGTCAATTTCGCCTGGGGATTCAAACTGACCCACTACCGCAATCTTGTGCCGGCTCAGTCTTCCCGAACAAAGAGAAGGTTCTTGCGCCCGTTGTCGATGTCAGCGACTACTCGTACCTGATCCCCTTTTCTCGGATCAAATTTGTCAGCATTCATTACCCCAGTCGCAGTTTCTGCCACAGCGGAATCGCCGATCTGGAAAGTCTCCTGCGTTCCGGAATTGGTTTTGATCGTCAGTATATGTTTCTTGGAACTGACAACCGTACCGTCGGTTTTTTCGATCGGTCCGGCTCCGAGGCTCTGCAGGGAAACCGCAGTCCGGTCGGCGAACGCCCCAAAGCCGCCTCCAATGTAGTAGACGATGACCTGCGCACCCTGATCTTTAAATGCGTCGGCGGGCGTGGTGCGGGAGCGAATCTCTTTGTCGAACAGGAGCGAAACATTGGATTGAGTCAGGTCTTTAAAGAGTCCGTCGGAGCCGTCATTTGTTTTAATGATGATTGTTTTTGCGCCGGGATGGATCGCACTCACAGTGCCGGACAAGGCATGAACCACCTCTTGAGCATTCGCAACAGCCGCGGCAGCAATTAAGAATCCGATGCCCAAGGAAACCTGGAAGCACCGTCTTAGCATAGTTCTTTCTCCTCTCGTTGATTGATTCTGTCAGCCAAAATACCGCAACTTATCGCCTGGCGCTACCTTTTCAAGAAGAGGGATTGCTTTTGGCCTGCCTGAGCGTTCGACGACGGCTCACAACTGCCATCGCCAGCCGCACACGCCAACGCGTTGCGCTCGCGCGCGGTGGCCGCGATCTGGCCGGCTTCCGACGCGGTCAGTTCAGAGGTATCGCAGTATCCGTCCCCGCTTTTGCAGGCAATCAGATTTGTTTGATGGGTTACAGTAGCTGCTTCTTTCGCTTCTGAGGGTGTCAGCAAAGACTGATCGCACTCGCCTTGTCCTGTCTCGCACCAGAGCACGTTTCTTTCGTGGTCAAGTCCCTTCACTTCAGCTAGTTGAGCAGGAGACAACATCGAATGATTGCAAAGGCCGGAACCCGTTTCGCAGGTGGCGAGATTTTGCAGGCTTGCGATCCTGTCAACCTTTTCTGTCTCGGCTGGCGTCAACAGCTGCTTGTTGCAGAAATCGGTCGTCGTTTCACAGGACAGGAGATTCTGGCGATGCGCCGACTCCGTAACATCTTTCAACTCTGACGGCGTCAGCCGTGAGCGATCGCAGTCGCCGTAATCGTTCGTGCAGGCCCAGAGTTTCTTATCGTGCCACAGGTCAGCGATCTGCTTCGCTTGTCCGCTCGTCAGCTGCGAATGATTGCATACGGGGAAACCATCGAGGCAATAGAGAAGGTTCGCCTTCTTTGTCCCGAGAGTCGTTTGGCCTGACGAAGTGCAAACAAAAGTCCCGATCAGCAGACAGAACACCGCAATCAACTTCATGTATCCTCCTCATTTCTGATGAGTCGTGAAGAGGTCAAAGCAGGCTGCAGGCCCGAAAATAACCGTCGAGATCTGGCAGAACAAAATCCGCACAAAAATACCGACATTGAATCGGCATTTCAACCAGGGTCGGTGGCGTGCTTCGTCCCCCGCGACACTGGTTAGACGCAGGTCGATCCAAAATGTAACTAATACTTTAGTTGTTGGCCTATCGCCGGGCTCTCTTTTACCTGGATTATGCGACGGTGTTCTGCAGTGTCCCAATGCCATCGATGTTGATAGTGATGCAATCTCCGGAAGCGAGTGTAAAGTCATCTGCCGGCACAATTCCGGTTCCAGTCATCAACAGGGCTCCATCAGGAAAGCTGTTGTCGCGGAAGAGATAAGCGACAAGCTCCCGTGGATCGCGCTTCAATTCCGCCAGAGTCGTATTCCCCCAGAAGACCTGTTTGCCCTTTCGATCGATCTGCAAAGTAATGGCGGTGGTCGTTCGCAAAGGGCCATCGGCTAACAAGACGCATGGTCCTAGCGCGCAGCTGCTGTCGTAGAGCTTGGCCTGCGGAAGGTAGAGCGGATTCTCGCCTTCGATGTCGCGCGAACTCATGTCGTTGCCGATGGTGTAGCCAATGATCGTTCCCGCCGGGTTGATCACCAGCGTCAACTCAGGCTCAGGTACTGACCAGCGCGCGTCTGAGCGAATACGCACGTTGCCTCCGGGCCCGATAACGCGGCGTCCCGTAGCCTTGAAGAACAGCTCAGGCCTTGTCGCCGAATAGACGCGGTCGTAGAAGTTGCGTCCACCCGTGTCTTTCGATTCCTCAATGCGTGCGCTGCGGCTTCTGTAATAGGTCACGCCTGCCGCCCACACTTCCTGGCTTTCTACTGGCGACAGTACGGTGGCAGGATCTGGCTCGGCGACGGCGCTACCTTTTGTGCTCTGCCGAACTCGATCGGCCATCGCCGCATCCCGCATCAATTCGTCCCATCCTTCAGCCTGTACTGGAAAGTATCTTCCGCTCTCTTCCGCGAAGATGCCGTGCGAAGTCCGATAGCATTTCATGTTCAGTTCTCCTGTGGTTATCCCGTTATTCCGCGTGCCTGAGAAATTATGGATGGCTATAGGCCAGGTTATCGAAGCGCAGCGCCTGCCCATTTGTAAAGTCGAGGATCACTTTGGAGACAGGGTCGTGCCAGCCAGTTCTCAGGCGAACAAGCTCCTTGGGTTTAATTGTGTAGGAAACTTCGCGGCTCTCTGGCGAGCGAACCGTCAATGTTGCGTTACCGTCCCCGTCGTTATACACATCCATCCCAATAAAAATACGCGGCGCATAGAACCTGAATTCTTCCCGCTGCGCTTTGTCGGACGGGACAAGGGTAAAGGTCCCAAACTTTCCGAATGGCGTGCCGATTTGCCACTCGCCCTTGCCCCAGTCGATTACGCCTGAAGGATATTGGCCGAGCAAAGGCGTTCCAGCAGGAAGATGCGGATCGTCAAAGGTGATGAAAGACGGCACCGCCTGATCGCTCTTGCCCTGAATGTCTACGTCTCTCGAACTGGTATGGCGAATGGAGAGCGTGCGGTTTTTTTCGTCGAAGGTATATCCCTCGCGCTGCAGATCGTCACGTCGCGCGATCGGTCTGCCTCCCACGCTGATGAAGTCAGGAATAAAGTTCAGGCGGAGAACATCCGTTGAATCCGTGTCGAACGTTGAGTAGGTGACACTGCCTGTGCCGTATGCAATTTTCGTAACGACGGACAGCGAGCCGAGCAGGTGCGGCTCGTCGGCGGGAGCCCATTCCGGGACGGCCCAGAAAGCGTCCATCATTCGTCGCGGTCCATCTGCAAATTCGTCGGTAAACCACCATTGCGTGCTGAACGGCGCGTGGGCTGCGGCTGGAAGTCCCTGAAAATATGTGACCCAGTTATAAGTTCGGTAGGCCGCCTGTTTGTAGGCAATGTCTCCGGTTTTGGCGTAGTAAAGGGCTTCGACCGCAGCGAGTCTTGAGCTGTGGCTATCGCAGCACTGGTTTGGCAGGTTGCAGCAGAATTCTTTTCCGCTGCCTTGCTCGGTCGTGACCATTGCGCCGTGCACGATGTATTTAGGCCACTTTGGCGTGGTCTTCACCCATTCGATCAGTTGCCGCGCATGCTCGCGCCACGCGGAGTCCTTCTCCGGATGCAGCAGGACATAGCGCGCAAATTCAAGCGGGATGACCTGGTTCATGTTGTCCATA
>DATGAD010000327.1:0-9603 GCA_035313725.1 Alloacidobacterium sp.
GCAGCAGCAGCAACAGACACAAGCTGGAGAAACGCCCAAGCCGCCGCCGCCGCCACCCCCTCAACCCAAACCGCAGGTCCAGGTGCAGACCCAGCACAAAGGGCCGGCCATTCAGAACGACACCAATATCTCTCTGAGTGCCAACATCAGCCGGACGCAATTGAGCCAGCTGCCACTTTTCAACCGCAACTTCCTTGCCCTGGGCCTCTTCCTGCCGGGCGTACATGACGTTGACCCGGCCTCGCCGCTAGCTGGCGCTGCTTTCAGCATTTCCGGTTCCCGGACGACTGCCAACAACTTCCAGCTCGATGGCAGTAATAACATCGCCTCCAGCACAAACCAGGCCATCCCATTCCAGGTCAATGACTCCGTGCAGGAATTCCGGATCGTCTATGCCAACCCTGACCTGCGCTATGGTCAAGGGTCAGGCGGGGTCATCGACGTGGTGACAAATCGTGGCCGCTCGATTGGAAGGGCATGGCATGGCACCGCTTTCGGCTACTTCAACAGCGACTCATTGAATTCGGACACTCCTCTATCCGTCTACGAGGACACAACTTTCGCCAAAGCGTCTGCCTACGCCGGCAGCACGACCGGATCGCCAACCGAGATGACCGACGAGCAGATCGGCAACATTGGCGCAATGTATATTTCCTACGCTCCAACCACCTACAACAGTCTCTATCGCCTTCTGACTACCCTCGTCCCGCAGGCGGGACAGACCGCCGGCCTCGCCAACTGCTTCGCCACCTCCGGTTCGATCTGCAACTCCGGCATATTCGACGGCAATGCCGTTCTCTCTCAGAACGACAGCCATACGCAGCCCTTCAATTCAAAACAATTTGGCGGCAACATCGGCGGCCCGATCGGCGACAAGCTCTTTCTATTTGGCAGCTATGAAGGAACGCTGATCGACAATCCCAACCCGATCTTCGAGCGTGTGCCGACCTCGGCTGATTTTTCAACTGCGGGAATCGCTGGAAGCGGGGCAGCTGATTCAGTCATTGCTAACAACGTCCTTTCGCTCTTCCCCGCGCCAAACGTGCAGGGATCGAATGCCGGAACATTCGGCTTCTACAAAGGCACCGCGCCAAACTACACCCATGTTCACAACATCTTCGTCCGGCCCGATATCGATCTGGCAGGAAAAGGACAGGTGAGCATCCGCTACGCCGGGCAGCTTCTCGATCAGTTGCACGACGACTCGCTCCCGGAACACTCGCCGGGTGGCTACCCCGGCAACGGTGCGGACCGCAAGGCGCAGAACCAGAGTGTTGCCCTCGTTCATACGCTGGCATTTGCAAACGGTAAAAGTGTGAATGAAGCGCGCCTTGGCTTTACGCAATATCGTGTCGACGAAGTCGCGCAGGATAACAAGTTCTCATCGCCCGCCATAGCTGGCGCGGCGGTGGAGACCTTCGTGATGAGCGGTGTCGATAACCGCCTCGCGGGAGCCACACCGGGAACGCCCGGCGCGGTCGGCGGCTGGTACGATTCCTTCTGGCAGCAGGTTCCCGGCAACCCCACCTATTCACCGTCGCCCGTAACCCCATCGCTTGACGGAGATTTCCCCTTCGCCCGCATCGGCGCGCCCCTGAGCGCTCCCTCCTCTCATCGCGATACAGAGGTCGAGGCGTCGGACATCTTCACCTTCGCGCTCGGCTCGCGCAACCGCATAACCGTTGGCGGAGACTACCGCTACATCCAGAACTTTGACTTCGAAGGTGGAATGGCCCGCGGCATCGTCGTCTCCAATAATATTGGCGAGTTCACCAGCGATAGCGAGTCCTGCATTTCCTGCGGGAATGGCTTTGCGCATCCCTCCTTCGATTACGAGTTGAAGCAGCCCAGCGGATATGTAGGCGACCTGCGCAGCTACGTCGCCACGGGCTTCGCCGAAGACAAGTTCCAGCCAATACCTCGCCTTACGATCACGGCCGGCCTGCGCTACAACTTCTTCGGTCAGCCCTGGGACACGAACAACCGGCTCTGGAATTACTCCCAGGACGCAAACGGCCTCGTGCATCAGGGAGCGGCGGGATCCTATGACGCCTTCGCCTATCAGTGCCCCATATCCGGTCAGAGCTTAGAAACCCACCTCGATTCGCTCTACGGCGCGCGCCGCATCACGTTCAACACTGCCAGCGGGGGATGGAGCTGTAATCCGAATGCGCAATTCACCTTGCCCGCGGACAAGAAGGACTTCGCCCCGCGCGCAGGCTTCTCCTACGCTCTCGATTCTGCATACAGGACAGTCGTACGCGGCGCCTTCGGCATGTATTATGACCACCTGCCCGCCACCTACACCGAACAGTTGCTCATCAACCGCCCCAGCCCCTACAACGTAAGTAATCCCAGCGCGATATACGGCCAGAACTTTTACTCGACCGGCTGCCCCGGCGGAGTGAACGGCGGTCAGTGCGGCTTTGGTCTGAGCACCCTGAACCCGGCAAATCTGGCCCCCGATCAGCAGGTCATCTTCAACAATTACCAGGCGGCCAGCGGAGCAGGTCCGATCTTCTCGCGTGACACACACAACCTGCACAACCCCTACACGATGCAGATCCATTTGGACATCCAGCACCAACTGGCTCGCAGCTGGACGTCCGAGGTCAGCTACATCGGCATGCTAGGCCGCAGGCTGCCGACGATCTACGACGGCAACTTCCTGCAGGAGTTCTACTGCACTTCGGGCGGCACCACGGCGACGCCCAACCCAACCTGCAACAACAACACTTTCTTCCCGGTCTTTACCGAGTCAAACTTCGGCTCATCGAATTACCATTCGCTTGTCCTGCAGGTGCGCAGTGAAACCTGGCATGGCCTGTTGCTCAATGCTGCCTACACCTTCTCGAAGTCGATGGACAACATCGCCGGCAGCAACTTCCCGCGCACAACGGACGCCCTATGGAACCAGATCTTCGGACGCCAGCTCTACGGTCTCGGTAACCCGACCGCCTTTGCTCTCGGCGCCAATCCGCTAGGAGTAGGCGGCGAGGGTGGTCGCGGTGGCCAATTGCAGCCCGGTAACTGCACGGCAAATACCAACTGCCTCTACCACGCGATTCTCGCCGAAGCCACCATTCCATCCTTCGACGCTATTTCGTCCGCTCTAACCACGACCGGAAGCCGTCCCGTAATCACTACTGAGTACAATCTCCCGCAAGACCCTCTCACTTTTTCGACAGACGACTACGGCCGTTCAGACTTCAACATCGCTAATCGTGCCGTGGTTGACTTCGTCTATGACATGCCCACATGGGGTCACAGTTTCCTTAACGACTTCACCCTTTCTGGCGTCTTCTCCGCCCAGACGGGTCTGCCGTACACGATCTTCTCCGGCCCCGCTTACGGCCAGATCACGCAGCGCGTCAACATCACGGGCAACGTCCAAACCACCGGCAAGCCAGGACAATATTTTGCCAATCTGCATCAGTTCACCACGCCCGCGGTCGCCGGCCAGGCCACGAATGCATGCCCGAACCTCTACGCCTCGCCCACGCTTTACAGCGGCACTGCGGGAGTGCCCTGCATCGGAACAAGCCGCAGAAATCCCTACTCCGGCCCGGCATATGTCAGCCAGGATTTCGCGGTGCAGAAGCGGATACATCTCTTCGGCGACGTTGGAGCACTTATCCTCCGCGCCGAGTTCTTTAACCTCTTCAATCGCGCCAACTACTACAACCCGATCACGGAGTACAGCACCGACGGCGTGCACGTTAATCCCGAGTTCGGGATCATTCGCTCGGCGCACGATCCCCGGCAGATACAACTGGCAGCGCGCTTCGATTTCTGACCGAGGCACATTGTCATCCTGAGCGTAGCGAAGGATCTGCTTTCCTGGGCAGGAGCACGAAAACGGGTGCCCCATCCTGTCGCGTAATTTGCGACAGGGTGGGAAAGCACGAACTCAACCTGGAGATGCATCATTCCAAGCGAGCCCGACACCCCCGAATCACCATCCTCCGTGCAGGTCTCCTTCTCGTTGCGCATCGGCGACGGAACCCTCAACGCCAGCCTCGCCGTCCCGGCAGGGAAGACCACCCTGACCGAACTGCTTCCCATCCTCCAGGACTTCGACAGCGGCCTCATCGACCGCGTCGTCATCGAGGCCACAGCCGAGGGCCATCCCGTATCCTGCCGCGCCGGATGCGGTGCATGCTGCCGCCAGATGGTGCCTCTCAGCATCTTCGAAGCAGAATTCCTGGGTGAGTGGTTCAACAGCCTGCCGCCGGAAAGACAAGCCGAACTAGAAGAGCGTTTCCACCGCAGCCTTTCACGCCTCAAGGAAGCAGGCGTGCTCGACAAGATCCTCGACCCAAACTGGGGCCTGGACGAAAAATCCTTCATACAGATGGCAGTCGACTACTTCCACGCCGGCGTCCCGTGCCCGTTTCTCGAAGACGAGAGCTGCAGCATCCACCCCATCCGCCCGCTCGTCTGCCGCGAATACCTCGTGACCTCGCCCGCCGAGCTCTGCAACGACCCGTCAATCAATCAGATCAGCGCCATCCATCTCCCGCTCAAACCCTCGCAGGCCCTTTACAAAATCGGTCAGGAACTGACCCACGACGTCAAAGGCTGGATGCCCCTGGTCTTCCTGCTGGCATGGTCAAAGCGCGGCCTCAAGCCCGGCGACTACTACTCCGGAACCGGCCAGGAAGTCCTGCGCATTTTCATGGAGAATCTCACCACCGAGCCACCCGCCGAAGGCGCAACCATGATGCAGCCCGGATAACTCTCATCTACACCGCTGTCATCCTGACCCTGACTCTGAGCAGAGCGAAGAGGAAGGGGAAGGACCTGCTTTTTCTCGGCGGGAGCACGAAAACGGGTGCCCCATCCTATCGCGTAGTTTGCGATAGGGTGGGAAAGCACATCCCTAAAACAGCCATCATCCTGAGGCGCCCGCCTTCCCACTCAAAAGCATCCAGGCCGCGAGAGTCGCACTCTTCTCATCCTGAGTCCAGGGCGGCCCAACCGCACGCCCCAAACGGGAAATTCGTTCCAGCGTCCGCGATGTCGCATTCCCAAAGATCGTCGCAGCATCTTCCTCAAGCGCACGCTCGCGAAATCCGGTAACCCGCACCCGAAGCTGCTCAAAAGCATCTCGAAAGACCTGACGAAAGAACTCCCCCTCCGCCGTGTGGATCAAAGCATGCGAGGCCAGAATCTCAGGCAAAGGCGGCAGATTTCGCCCTGAGGCAAGAAGAAGAGCGCAGCCCGCAACCTTGCAGCCGCGCCCCCGCAGCCCATCCAGCATTTCACCCACCGCCGCAAGCGCAAGCCTCCCCGAAGTCTTTGCACACGCAGCAATATGCCTCTCCGCAGCCTGATCGCTCATGCTCTCGGCAAAATGAAACGGCTGCTTTGAACCAGCAGCCGTTGGGTCAATGATCGTGATGTGCTTCCGTTCAAGAATCTCCGGCCCATCTGCATCGCGGCCGGATACGGCCACACCCGCACCCCATCCCGAATGCACGCGAACGCCAATGGCCGCGGATTTCATGCTAGGGCGTCTTAACGGTATCCCCGGTCTTCGGCTTGCCCGTTCCGCTGAAGGTCCCCACCGCCGAGCTCGCATCCACACTGGTAATCGTCAACTGACCCACCGAGTCTTCAATCGACCGCAGCGGCTTGCCCGTTGCCGGATCTTTCACCACGCGAACCACGCGCGTCACCGCCAACTTGTCGCCAACCTTCACGCCGCCTGCTGTGCCTACGTTGATAATGATGTCGTTCGACGAAGCATCGGCAATCAGCCCGTTGACCGTAACTGTGGGTGCAACAGGCGCAGCAATCGTGGGCAGCTTGGCGCTGTCCGCATTCAGATTCTTTGCCAGTTCTGTTACCGCCTGCGTTGTCGCTTCGCCGATGATGGTTGCGGCAAAATTACTGCTGGTCATTCCACCGCCGCCGCCGCCGAAGCCGCCCGTGCCTGCACCCCCTCCGCCAAGCATGGTGCCTGAGCGAGTTGATTCGCCCTTGCCGCTTGCCGAAGCCAAAATTTCTCCGGTGCTGGTGTCGATCATGCGCGCCGTGACCGCCACCACGGCCTTGGCCTTCGAGGTGCCAACGCCTCCCAGCCCATAGCCGCTGCCCCATTTGCCCAGCATGCCGCCTACGTTCTTGTTCTGGTCATCGCGGCCAAACTGCGTAATGTCGCCGGTAATTACCGCGTCCACGCCGAGAATGTGCCCGATCTTCGCGGCCGTGGTGGCATCGGCGCGATTGCTGTTCGAAAAATTTTGCTCATTCAGAATCTTGTCGATCTGGTTGCGCTCGATCACGCGATACGTGCCGTTGTTGACCAACTCGTTGATCAGCATGTCCGAGATGCCCTTGCCGATATCGACATTCGTGCCGAACACCGCCTGGGACGCGCTCATGACAGTCGCATAGTTGAAATCAAGCACGGCAACCTTATGCCGAATGCCCGAAGGCGCGGCCGCCGGTTGCGCTGGCGGTTGAGCCGCTTGCTGCGCCACTAGAAACGTGGAGCCCATTACGAGAAACGAAAGAATAGCCGGAACTACTTTACGCATTGCCACTTGTCTCCTATCTGCCTAAGAACTTTTCCAAAGCTGCGACCTCAGTGTCAGCGCGATCCATGTACTCATTCGCCGCCTGAATGTCGTTTTGGCTGAGCGCGCGATTTGCTTCGCCCAGATAGTTATTCATCCTGTTCATCGAGGTGAGAACATCGCCCCGAATATCGAAACCCTGCGCCTGCTGCTGGCTGCGAATCTGCTGTACGCCCGCCCGCGCCGCTTCCGCCTTCGCATCCAGTTCCATCAACCGGTCATGCGCCTGCCGAATCTCCTGCGGCGAAGGCCCCGCAGGCGTCGGCGGAACAGCAGTCTGAGATGGCGTGCTCGCAACAGCTGTCCTCGCAGGCTTGCCGCCCGCAGGCTTCGATGCTGGAGTGGTAGCCGCACTCGGCTGGCTGACTACAGGAGTGGTATCCGGAGTCGTCTGAGGCGTCGTACTCGGTGGGGTGGCTGGTTGCGAAGTATCGACCGCCGGCGTCGTCGGCTGAGCATCGGGAACAGCCGCTGGCGTCTGAGAATCCGTGGCCGCTGCCGGAGCCTTCTGTCCGGCGTGCGTCTTAAAGAGCGGAGGCAGCAGCGTAGCCGCCGCAACCAGGGCCAGAATCGCAGCCACTGCTCCCAACCCGATCCATAACCCGCGATGACCCTTGCTGGGCACCGGTGCAGAAGCCCCCACTTTCGCACCGGATGCAACTCCCGCCACCGGAGCAAATCCTTGCTGCTGCACGGGCGCTGCAACCGGCACAGTCTCCTGCGGCTGGCTCAGGCCCTTGATTGCATTGCGAAACTCTTCCGCCGTCTGAAAACGCCCGTCTGGAACCTTGACCATGGCGCGCAGGACGATATTATTCAGCTCCGGCGAAAGCGCCGGATTGACCTGACTCGGAGGCATGGGCGCTTCATTGAGTTGCGCATTCAAAACGCTGTAAGATGTGTCCGCCTGAAACGGCTTCCGCCCCGTCAGCATCTCGTACAGCGTCACGCCGTACGAATAAATGTCCGAGCGCGCATCCACCGTGCCGCCCCGCACCTGCTCCGGAGACATGTAATAGACCGAACCCATCGTCGTGCCCGGCCGCGTCAGCTGCAGGTCATTCGCGGACTTGGCGATGCCGAAATCCATCAGCTTCACCAGCCCGTGCGAGGTAATCATGATGTTCGCCGGCTTGATGTCGCGATGGGTAACGCCCCGGCTGTGCGCAAAACTAAGCGCCGCCAGCACCTGCGTCGAAAAATCCAGCACGCGGTTCAGCGGAATCCGGGTCTGGCCCGCCAGCGTTTCCAGCGTCGTGCCTTCCACGTATTCCATAATCATCACCAGCTGGTTCTCGAACTGAAACGCCGTGCGCAGCTGTGCGATGTTGGGATGCTCCAGCCCGCCAAGCGTGCGAATCTCGGTCATGAACCGGGTTGCAAGCTCAGGCTCGGAGGCATAATCGGGAAGCAGGACTTTCATCGCTTCTTCGCGATTCGAGATGATGTTCCGTACCTTGTAGACGCGGCCCATGCCGCCTGCGCCAAGCAACGCCAGGACTTCGTAGTCGCCAACGCGCTGACCAACCTCTAGTGCCATGATGGGGCCCTCTTGCGGGTTAGGGTTTTGCCGGGGGAAGGACGAACCAGAATCGGGAACGCCCCGAGTTTACTCCATTTTCGCGGTTTCTGACCCGCAAAAAATCGACTCAAAGGTAACATCTCCCCAGCTTTTCCTGTGTTTATGACCGGAAGATTTCCGCTCCGGAAAATAGTGCAAAGGCCGCCTCAACCGTTGCAGGATATCTGTCACGACGAGGGAAAGGCCGTCATTCTGAACGGAGCCGGAGGCGCAGTGAAGAATCTCAGCGGTCCCAGCTGACCCCGAATCCTGGACGTTCATCACACCTGCGCATGGTGAAAAGACTTCATACCCACGACCGCTCGCACCTTCAAGCTTTACAGCCCCCCACCCCTTCTGGCAGTCTTATCCAGCACCCTGAACATGCTGTAGCCTTGGTTGTAAACCGGTCGCGATGAACTGGAACCATTTGCGAACGGGAAGAGTCTCTAAGGACAATGGAAAGCCAGACTGGACTAAAGCTCGAAGTCGCAGGATTGACCGACGTTGGCTGCAAGCGCACCAACAACGAAGACAATTATGGCTTCGACATCGCCACGCAGCTTTTTGTTGTCTGCGATGGCATGGGCGGCATGGCCGCCGGAGAAGTCGCGAGCCACACTGCCGTCAGCACCCTGCTCCGCTCATTCAGCGATCACGCCGCATCGGCCGCCACCATTGAGGAGCGTCTCTACGGCGCAATCGTGGTTGCCAATCGGGAAGTCTGCGCTCTCTCCAAAGCAAACGAGGAGCTGCGCGGAATGGGTACAACGCTCGTCGCCGCCTGCCTCGATGGCCGCAAGATCGTCATCGGCAACGTAGGTGACAGTCGCGCCTATTTCCTTCGCGACGGCGGTTGTGTTCAGATCACCCTCGACCACTCCTACCTGGCGGAACAAGTACGCAACGGAGTCATGACCCCAGACGACGCCGGAGCATCCCCTCTCCAGTCGCTCATCACCCGCGCGATTGGAACATCGGATTCAGTAGAACCCGACCTGTTCTCCGCCGCTCTCGAACCGGGCGACGTAGTCCTGCTCACCACCGACGGCCTCACCCGCTATGCTGACGCCGACGTCATCGGCCCGCTCGTCTTCGCGCAACCCGACCTGCAACAAGCCTGCCAGACCCTGATCAACACCGCCAAAGACCAGGGAGCCGTAGACAACGTAACCTGTCTGCTCCTCCGCTTCTCCGAAGAAAACTCAGCCGCCTAGAAATCTTTACACTTCCACTATCCTTTCACTCACAGCAGAATTGTCATCCTGACCCTGAACGTAGTGAAGGGGAAGGATCTGCTTTTATTCAGCGGGAGCACCGTCCCTTAAAGTTGTCATCCTGAGCGGAGCGCGAAGCGCGCAGTCGAAGGACCCGCATGAACAAAGTTCATGCGCTTATCGCCTTGCGAAGCAAGGCCCTGCATCGGCGGGCACAAAAAACGGGTGCCCCATTCTTCGC
>DATGAD010000328.1:0-2329 GCA_035313725.1 Alloacidobacterium sp.
TTCTTGCAGGAAAATCGTCGGCGCAACGACATAGCCGCCTTCACCCTGGATCGGCTCGACGAAGATGGCTGCTACTTCCTCGGGCGCAAGTGTCGTCTTGAAGAGCTTCTCTTCGATGTAGCGAGCGCAACCCAACGCGAACTTTTCTTCCTCCAGTGGGCCTCCGCTACAACCGCGATAAGCATATGGGTAACGCACGTGCGTGACACCGGGGACGAGTGGCGAGAAGCGGCGGCGCTGCTGCGGTTTCGATGCGGTGAGCGACAAGGCGCCCATGGTGCGTCCGTGAAACGCACCGAAGAAGGCGATGACGTGCTGACGCTGCGTGTGGTAGCGGGCGATCTTGAGGGCGCATTCGACGGCTTCTGCGCCAGAGTTGCCGTAATAAAAACGATGGGGCCCAGGCATGGGAGCCACGGCTGAAAGGCGTTCTGCCAGCGTGACCAGGGACTCGTAGTAGAAATCGGTGCCGGAAATGTGAATCAGTTCGGCGGCCTGCTTCTGGATGGCGGCGACTACCTCCGGGTGGCAATGGCCGGTCGAGGTGACGGCGATTCCAGCGGCAAAATCGAGGAATTCGTTGCCGTCTACGTCTTCAACACGCAGACCGCGGCCGCGCTTTGCAACCATCGGATAGGAACGCGTGTAACTGGGCGAAATGAGGCGGTCATCGTCTTCGACGATGCGTTGTGCGTTCGGTCCGGGCAGGGGGCCGTTGAGTTTCGGTCCAAATTTGCTAAGAATCTCATTCGACTGCATGGGGTTCTCCTTGTAGGGCCTTGGTTTAGGCTTCAGCCTTGTTTTCGTTTCCTAAGAACGCCGCATTTATGAGGCGATTCGGCTGCTTTCGGGAGGAGTCTTCTTCCGGCGATGACACTGACGTGGCTGGCGGCTTGTTTTCCGTACCGAGTGCGCAGTCGAGCGTCACGGACAGCGGCGACTAGTCGCTGCCGAAGAGGCTAGGTCGCGTCCGGGTAGGCAGAACGCGGAGATGCTTGCGGGGAGCAATGGCGCGCGCGAAGGCCTGGCTCCAGCGTTTGGGGCTGAAGGCGGGGGTGACAACGGCGATGTGCCTGTCTGTGCGCATGTTGTCCCTGTGTGAGCTGAGGATAGCATGTGGATGGATACGGCGGATAGCGGAAATGGGCACTTCGCTCAGGTGATATGACGGGCGGTTGAATCAGGATGGTCATCTTGAATACAGATTGTCTCTATATGGACAATCTATAGAGCGAATGGCAGGGAGAAACATCTTTCACTCAACGCTGCGCTTTTCGAAGTGCTGTGTAGGATAGGAGGCACCTGCTCATGAACCGCCGCAATACAGCTTCGCTCGCCATTCCGTTTGCGTTTGGGTGCGTTTATTTCTTTTGGGGCTCGACCTATACAGCGATCAAGGTAGGAGTTCAATATCTGCACCCACTGGTTCTTGGCGGCATGCGCTTCCTGATTGCCGGAACTCTGATGCTGGCGTTCTGCAGCCTCCGTGGAATGCGTGTTTGGCTTCCCGCGCGTCAACTCGGCTGGCTTGCTGCGATCGGACTGATTCTGCTGGGCGGAGGAAACATCGGACTCGTCTTCGGCGAGACTTATATTGCCAGCGGCCTTGCAGCGTTGCTCGTTGCGGTGATGCCGCTGTACGTCGCGGTGCTGAGCATGCTGCTGCCTCGTGGCGAAAGGTTGCAGTCTCGCGGATGGATTGGTCTCGGGCTTGGTTTTATCGGCCTCATTGCCTTGTTGTGGCCGGCCTTGCGACAGCAGGTCGAAGGACAGCACCAGCATGTTTTGGGATGCGTCATCGTGCTATGCGCGGCGTTCTTGTGGGCAGTTGGTTCGATTCTGTCGCGCGAGCTGAAGTTACCTGTAAATCCAATGGTCGCAGCCGGATGGCAGATGCTGGCTGCGGGGATCGCCAGTTCGGTTGTGGCGTTCACGGTTGGCGGCTGGGGAGCATCCCACTGGACGCGTGGAGCTGTGGGCGCAGTCGCGTACCTGGTGACGTTCGGTTCTCTGGTGGGATACACAGCATTTGTATGGCTGCTGGAGCATGTTCCAGTCGCCAAAGTGGCAACGTATGCGTATGTAAATCCGGTTGTTGCCGTAATTCTCGGGGCAATGCTGCTGGGCGAGCATCTGATCCCCACCGAATACGCTGGAATGGCTGCGGTCGTGATCGCGGTTGCACTGGTTACGTCGTCACGCATCAGGGTTGAAGAAAAACGCCTTGAGTTGACTGAGCCCGAGGTTGTCGAAGTCTGAGAGAATCTGCGCAACCCTTGCAAATCCTCTTGAGTTCATAATGGAAAGAGGAGGTGATTATGCCGAACAC
>DATGAD010000329.1:0-4379 GCA_035313725.1 Alloacidobacterium sp.
AACCTGGTCGTAATGGGAATCCTGCGCGATGGCAGGCGCGGATGCGCCCAACAACACAAGTACTGCGACGAAGATCGGTGAAAAAATCTTCATGACTATTCTCCTTGCTGAAATTCTATCTTGGGGCCTTGGTTGCGAGAGTCGATCCAAAACCTGCGTTCGTGTGCGAGCATAGCAGAATGGATTTGACAGTCACATCACTTTGGGTTCGCGTCGGGCGTCCCAAACAAAACTAACTCCTGCAAAGTAACGTGATAGGACATTCCACGTAGCAACGCACTTCTCCAGCAGCGTCCTTAGCCAGGTAATTGACTGTCAAAACTGACAATTGCCAGCACTTGCCGGCCTTGAGTAACGTACAGCGGTAAGCGATAAGAATCACAAGTGGTTAGCGTGGCTCGCGCTCCGTTTCAGGGACCGGCGCTCCTAAACACGTCGGGCGATGAAGGCAAGTTGATGCGTCACTCATGCGCCAGTGCGTTCCCAGCCGCAGCTGTACGGATTTTCTTCGGCACGTCCACACGTGCCTCGCACAACCTCTGATCGGGTCGGAGGCTCAAAATGAAAACGAACCAGCAGTTCCTTTCGATTCTCCTCTGTATCAGTCTCCTTCTTGCACCCTTGACATTGGATGGCTGCAAAAACTCGGAAAAGGCGTCGGCCAACGCGCAATCGGTGCCTCCGTCTGGGCAGGCGCAACAGGCTCAGCAAGCGCAGCAGGCTCCGGCTACCACCGCCTCGACGCCGACTCCCGACGAACTCTACCAACTCGTCGCGCCGATCGCGCTCTTTCCAGACAATCTCGTGGCCCAGGTGCTTGCTGGATCCACTTATCCAGATCAAATCACCGAGGCCAACACCTGGCTCCAGCAGAACTCCAGCCTCAAGGGTGATCAACTCATGCAGGCCGTGGATCAGCAATCCTGGGACGTCAGCGTGAAAGGGCTCACGCAGTTTCCGGATGTCATCAATCAGATGGCGACGAATCTCTCCTGGACTTCCGCGCTGGGCGACGCTTACTACAACATTCCGCAAGACGTGATGAACGCCGTGCAGGTAATGCGCCAGCGCGCGCAGCAGGCCGGTAATCTGAAGAGCAACAGCCAACAAAACGTGACCGTCGAAAATCAGGCGCCAGCTGCCGCTCCCGCCGCCGCGTCTGAGGCTGCGCCGCAACCCATCATCGTGCAGGCGCCTCCGCAGACAATCGTCATTCAACCCGCCCAGCCAACGGTTGTGTATGTGCCCACCTACAATCCCACCGTCGTGTACGGCGCGCCGGTGCCCGTGTATCCCGGCTATTCGGCGGGTGACGTGGCAGCTGCGAGCATTATCTCCTTCGGCGTGGGCATCGCGGTCGGGGCAATCATCGCGAACAACAACCATTGCTGTGGGTGGGGTTGGAATTCATGGGGCTGCGGCTGGCACAGCTCGACGGTGGTTTACAACCGGAACGTGTACGTCTCCAATTCCAACACCTTCGTCAATCGTAACAACTACTACAACAAGAACGTCGCGCACTACAATCAGACGAACATCAATCGCAACAACATCAACACCAACAACGTGAATCGCAATAACGTGAACAACAACAATTACCGCGCCAACAATTTCAACAACACCGCGCACAATAATCTCACCACCCCGAATTTCAACCAGAAATACAATCAGCCGCAGTACAACAATAATCGCCCGAACTCGGCGCAAAACAACCGCCCGCAGAACGGGGGCCAGCAACTCAATCGGCCGCAAAATGCCGGCCAGCAGCCTGGCTTGAACCAGCAGAACCGCCCAGGCGCCAATCAGAATCAGAGCCGCCCCAATAATCTCAATCAAACGCAGCGTGAACCGTCTCGCGGCTACGGACAGGCGTCTAGTCAAAACGCCAGCAAGAGCACGTTCAGCAATTATAGCCAGGGAGGAAATACCCGCAGCAACAGTGCGCGCGGCGGGCAGAGCCTGCAATCGCATAGCGGCGCTGCCTCGCGGCCGCAGCCGCACACAGGCGGCGCGCGGCGTCGCTAACCGGGCGCATTCGCGAAGCGCTCGTGGCAGTTGAAATCCCGTCGAAGGAGAACACGCTCATGCAATCCGGAAAAATTGCAAACATGAGATTTGGCCCCCGCCTGAGTGCCGTCCTGTGGCGGAGGATTGCGCTCTCGGTGGTTGCCACGGTCGCGGCACTGTTGCTGGGCGGCAGGCCCTCGTTCGCGCAACAGGGAAATGAGAAGACCTTTGCGTCGCCGGGTGAGGCCGCGCTCGCTCTGTACACTGCGGTCAAAGCCAACGACAGCCAAACACTCGTGGTGATTTTTGGCTCAAATTCCAACGATATTTTGCACACCGGTGACGACGTCGCGGACAAAAACATGGGCGACAATTTTGTCCGCCGCTACCAGCAGATGCATCGCGTAGTCGTCGAGCCGGATCAGACCGTCACACTTTATATCGGCGCGGAGAATTGGCCTCTGCCCATTTCCATCGTTAAAAACGGCTCGGGCGCCTGGTATTTCGATACCGAAAGCGGCAAGCAGGAAATTCTCCAGCGGCGTGTCGGCAGCAACGAGAACGACGCGATCGTGGTCCTGGGCAACCTGGTAGATGCCCAGATGGATTACGCCTCTGAACTACGCGAAGGCGATAAGACCAAACATTACGCCCCGAAATTCTTAAGCGATGACGGCCGGCAAAATGGATTGTATTGGAAGACCAGCGACAACGTTCCGCCCAGTCCCATAGGCCCGTTGCTCGTTTCCGCTGCTAGTGAGGGATATAAGGTGGAACACGGCCAGAACACTCCCTTCCACGGCTACTACTACCGCATGTTGACGAAGCAAGGTCCCGCCGCGCAAGGCGGCGCGCTCGACTATGTTATCAATGGCAAGCTCACACGCGGTTTTGCCTTCGTCGCCTACCCGGCCGAATACCGAAATTCCGGCGTCATGACTTTCATCGTGAATCAGAGCGGAATCGTTTACCAAAGGGATTTAGGCGCGCAAACATCGGATATCGCTTCCGCGATGCAGGAGTACAACCCCGGCAGCGGCTGGGAACGAGTGGACTGAATCAAATGCATCGCAAGGCGACGATGCCTCGATATTCGGTAGGTGGTGTTTCTCCCAGCACCGTGAATGGCAAGACGCTAACTCGGAGGTTCGTGAGATGGAAAACCGAATGAGCAGATGTTCCCTGGATCCGGCGCGCTTCGTCCATCCTACTTATTTCGCAATTACAATTTTGCTGCTCTTGCTGGCTGGAACGGCCAGCGCGCAACAGAAGCCAAACATTCTCGTCATTTTTGGCGACGACATCGGACAGGCAAATATCAGCCGTTACACACACGGTGTAGTCGGCTATATGACGCCGAACATTGACCGGATTGGTGCGGAAGGAATGACCTTCACTGACTACTACGCGGAGAATAGTTGCACAGCGGGCCGCTCGTCCTTCATCACCGGCCAATCGCCGATGCGCACGGGACTCACAAAGGTGGGAGCCCCGGGAGCGCCAGTCGGTCTGCAAGCGCGCGATATCACCATTGCGCAGGCGCTCAAATCGGCGGGATATGCTACGGGCCAATTCGGCAAGAATCACCTCGGCGATCGCGACGAATATCTTCCGACCAATCACGGCTTTGACGAGTTTTTCGGCAACCTCTATCACTTGAATGCGGAGCAAGAGCCGGAAATGCCCTATTGGCCGAAAGACGATCCGGCGTTCCTAAAGCTTTACCACGTGCGCGGTGTGATCCACAGCTACGCGCTTCCTGACGGCACCCAGAAGATTGAAGACACCGGCCCGCTCGATATGAAGCGCATGGAGACGATTGACGACGAGACTTCGAATGCCGCCATGGCTTTCATGGACAAGCAAACAAAAGGCGGAAAGCCGTTCTTCGTTTGGATGAATTTCACTCGCATGCACATCTTTACGCACATCCGCCCGGAATATCACGAGAAGAGCGGCATGCCTGGTAACGATTATGCCGACGGCATGTGGGAACACGACCAGGATGTGGGCAAATTGCTCAAACAGCTCGACGACCTGGGAATCACCAAAGACACAATCGTGATTTACACCACCGACAACGGTCCGAATATGTTCAGTTGGCCCGACGCGGCCATGACTCCTTTCCGTAGCGAGAAAGATTCAAACTGGGAAGGCGCGTTCCGTGTGCCGGCAGTGGTTCGCTGGCCCGGTCACATCAAAGCCGATGTGTGGTCCAACGAAATCGTGTCCGGTTTGGACTGGTTCCCCACATTGCTCGCCGCAGCAGGGGATCCGAACGTCAAGGAACAGCTCTTGAAAGGATGGGCGCCAATATCCGGCGGTAAAAGCTTTAAGGTTCATCTCGATGGATACAACATCCTTCCTTACCT
>DATGAD010000330.1:0-3715 GCA_035313725.1 Alloacidobacterium sp.
CAACATGGTCGACCTCGATTCCGATCCGACCAAGCTGATCGAGGTCGTCGAGATCGGCAAGCAGCTCCTTATGACCCGCGGTGCGCTGACGACGTTTTCAGTCGCCAACGACGTCGCCAAGTATTTCGCGATCATACCAGCGCTATTTGCCGGTACGCTGCCGTGGCTCAAAGCTATGGACATTATGAATCTTCACTCGACGACTTCCGCTATCTTGTCGGCGGTCATCTTCAACGCGGTGATCATTCCGATCCTCATTCCTGTAGCACTCAAGGGCGTAAAGTATCAGCCACTCGGCGCCGATGCTTTGCTGCGTAAAAATCTGATGGTATGGGGAGTCGGCGGCGTCATTTTGCCCTTCGTCGGCATCAAGCTGATCGACTTGGTGCTCACCGCGACGCACATTGTGGCCTGACACCCGTTTCTCGTCGAGGATTAAACCATGCGAAATATAATCAAGAGCTTAATACTTCTTTCTGCGACGGTTTTAGTCTGCGCGATAGCCTATCCGCTAGCTGTCTGGGCTGTCGGACAAGAATTCTTCCCCTTCACAGCCAATGGCAGCATGGTCAACGGACCTGACGGCAAACAAGTCGGGTCCTTGCTGATCGCGCAACCATTCACCAAGGACGAATACTTCTGGCCGCGTCCTTCTGCGGCGTCCTACGACGCCTCTGCGAGTACTTCATCCGCGCTATCGGCATCCAATTACGCGCTGCGGGACCGAGTCGCCAGGATGTTGGGACCTATCGTGAAGTACAAGAGCGGTCCTGAGGCCGGCCAATTGGTTGCTCCCGACATCGAGGCGTGGTTTCAGAAGGATCAATTCCAGGGACAGCCCCATCTCGTCGCGCAATGGGCTGATAATCACAACGAGCTGGCCCAAGGATGGGTGAGCGCCGACCCGACGCACGCCCAGGTTGTAACTGACTGGTCCAAGAGTCATAAGAGCGTCGTGGACAACTGGATCAAGCAGAATCCGGGCACGCCTCAGCCACAGCCCTCAGACCTCGCAGTCCTGTACTTCGAGAATTTCTCCAAAGACAACCCCGGCAAGTTCCCATCGTCGGTGACCAAGCAGCTGCCCAATGGCAAATCGCAAACCGATATCGAGCCGGTCGCCAGCGGATCGGATGTCCAGTCTATTTTTTTCGATATGTGGCGGCAGGACCATCCGGATGCACCGCTTCAAGACGTGCCTGCTGACATGGTTACTACGTCGGCCTCGGGCCTCGATCCGCATATCACCATGGACAACGCGGAATATCAGCTCGATCGTGTAGCGCAGAAGTGGGCCGCTGATAAGAAGCTCGATCCCAAGCAGGTCCGAGACCAAATCGAACAAATGCTCCAGGAAAATGCGTCCGCGGCACTCGGCGGTCTAGCCGGGGAAAAGTTTGTCAATGTTCTTCAGGTCAATCTTCAATTGGCGGGCCGTTTCGGACAGCCGCAATAGCTAAGCTCCAGCTTCCATCATCCAACTGAACGTTTGCGGGATCTCTTAGGGGATCCCGCAAGCGTTTGTATCCCCCTTACGGAATGGTCGAAACCGTCTGTACGGTACTTAGACTCTTCGCCGCCTTTCGATTTGCATTGCCACTTATCACTTTGAAAGCCTCACCGGTCCGCGCCTGTCGAAAAAATCCGCATACGTAGGGAAATTTTGAGGGCACACTTTATGCTGTTTGGGGAATCCTGAGGAAACGATGCTCGACATACTCTTCGTCGGCGTAACGGTAGCGATCTTATTGATTGGAATCGTTTACGTTCGGCTGGCCGAAAGGCTTTGAGGGTGCGAGTTGACTTTTCAGACTGAAGAACATGCCGCAGCCCGTCGTTTGCGGAAAGGTAGGATGAATCTATGGACCTGGCTATCTGGTTGCCCGCGACGTTCCTTTTGGGGCTTCTCGGTCTAGGACTCTGTTTCGCGTTCCTAATCGCGTGCGAAAAGATCTAGGAGGCGACGATGATCATTTTTACAGCGGTCATAGCAGCCTTGGTATTCATCTACTTGATGACGGCAATGATCCGTCCCGAATGGTTCTAGCCTCATCTAACACTCTCACTCGAAGGGAGACAAAGCCATGTGGCTTCTGCCGATTTCTATAATCGTATTCACAATTGTTATTGCTATACCGCTTAGCTCTTACATGGCGAAAGTCATGGACGGCAAGTACCGCGCCCCTGGCTTCTTGCAGTGGTTTGAGAAACGCATGGATTCCGGCCCGATGGATTGGAAGCAGTATTCGATCGCGCTTCTGGTCTTCAACGTGGCTCTGTTCTTCTACGGTTATTTGGTGCTGTTGCTGCAGCCGTGGATGCCGTGGAATCCACGCGGACTCGGAGTCCTGGCGCCGACCACGATCTTCCATACTGTTATCTCGTTCATGACGAACACCAATATGCAGCACTACTCGGGAGACGTGGCTCTCTCGAATTTCACCCAGATTTTCTTTTGTGTGGCGAATTTCTTCCTGTCGGCTGCGGTCGGCCTATGCGCGCTTGCTGCCATCATCCGCGCGCTGCGTGGCGATTCTCATATTGGTAACTACTTCGTCGATATGTGGCGAGTAGTGCTCTACTTCTTCCTCCCGGCGGCGTTCGTAATCTCGATGGTCTTCCTCGTGCAGGGGATGCCGATGACCTATCAGAACGTCCAGATGGTCACGACGCTTGAGCCCGCTGCCATGGGTACCACTGATAGCGGCCAGCCTAAGCAACAGACTATCGTTATGGGCCCATTGGCGGCATTCGTGCCGATGAAAATGATGGGGACCAATGGCGGTGGGTTCTTTGGTATGAACTCGGCACATCCTTTCGAGAATCCCGGTGCAGGAACGAATTTCTTCGAGTCTTTCTGCATGATGTTGTTCCCGATGGCGTTGGTGCTTATGTACGGCCGGATGCTCGGGAGGCTGCGCCACTCGATAGTTATATTCGGGGTGATGCTGACCTTGTTCGTCGGCACGGTTGTTTGGGCGATCTACTTCGACACTATGCAACCGAACCCGGGTCTAACTGCCCATCCGGATAGCCGAACATTCACGATCGCGAACCCAGGCGCGCCCGGCGGCAAGCAGCTGATTACTCTGCCGGCCGTCGCAGGACTGCCAGTCGACCAGCATCTCGGCAATCTTGAGGGTAAAGAACTGCGCTTCGGAACCTCGGCCGGTGCAACCTTCGCCGCGGCCACAGTGGATGTAACCTGCGGAGCCGTGAACTGCGAGCATGACAGCTTGAATCCTATCGCCGCGCTCTCGCCCTTCTGGGGCATGTGGCTCAACTGCATTTACGGCGGCAAGGGCGTTGGAATGATCAACCTCCTCCTATTTCTGATCATCGGCGTTTTCCTGGCCGGGCAGATGGTAGGACGCACGCCCGAGTACTTGGGTAAAAAAATTGGCGCACGCGAGGTTAAGCTCGCGATGATAGCTCTGCTGGTCCATCCCTTCCTGATCCTCGGTCCATCGGGGCTATACGCGGCGACGAGTTGGGGAATGAAGGCTGAGAGCAATCCTGGTGCCCACGGTCTTTCGCAAATCGTGTATCAATTCTCGTCGTCGTCGGCGAATAACGGTTCTGCCTTTGATGGCCTGGGTGTGAGCTACGGTTTGAACAACAACACAAGTCCGGCGCCTGAGGCAGTTCCCTGGGACATCGGTGGCGGCCTGGTGATTCTCTTCGGCCGTTATCTACCGATTGTTGCACCTATTGC
>DATGAD010000331.1:0-2491 GCA_035313725.1 Alloacidobacterium sp.
TGGCCTCTTCTATTCATAGGGCTGGCAATCTTCATCTTGCTGCGCGCCGATCCGGAGAACTGGCCGCTCGGTCCCCGGCCGTTCTGGGCGAGCTTCTCTTCGCCGGATGTACTGCAGCATCGCATGTATGCATTGCTGATCACGGCCTTTGCGATCTTTGAGTGGGCCGTCGAGACAGGGCGCGTCACCTCGCGTGCGGCTACCTATGTTTTTCCTTTGATGTGCGCAGCCGGCGGCGCTCTGCTGCTCACGCATTCGCATGCGCTTGGGAACATCAAGGAAGAAATGCTTGCCGAGATGAGTCATACTCCCATCGCGTTGCTGGGCGCGACAGCCGGCTGGAGCCGCTGGCTCGAATTGCGTTTGCCGCAAAAACGCGATTCAAGGATCGCGTCGTACATCTGGCCCATATGCCTGGTCCTGGTAGGGATTGTTCTGCTCGATTACCGGGAAACCTAGACCGAGGCGCACTGGACAACTCTGTTGTGCGTTTGCGATGGTAAATACAGCGCTTTTGAAGATTGTACCTACCGGAAGCGCACCTTTTCTCGTAAAGGAAATCTATGTCGCAACGTCGTCATATTGCCGGATTCGTGTGTTCTGCCGCAGCGTGCATTGCTTTTGGGTCATTTTTTGTTCAGGATGCAGCTGCGCAGCGCCTGCCAGACACGGTCCGTCCAGAGCACTATAGCCTTATTCTTACTCCCGATCTTAAGAACGCAACTTTTGCCGGCAGCGAGAAGATCGAGGTCCAGGTTCAAAAGCCGGTTGATTCAATCACTCTGAATGCCATTGAGATCAAGTTCCAGAGCGTAAAGACAAAACTGAATGGCAAGGTTCTCGACGCTGCCGTCACGGAAGACACTGACAAGCAGCAGGCGACCTTCAACTTCCACCAGCAACTGCCTGCGGGCAAGCTGACGCTGGAGATTGAGTACACTGGCATTCTGAACGGCGAGCTGCGCGGCTTCTACCTGTCGAAAACCGAGAAGCGCAACTATGCGGTAACGCAGTTTGAGCCAACCGATGCGCGTCGCGCTTTCCCTTCGTTTGACGAGCCTGGTTTCAAGGCGACCTACGATGTGACGCTGATCGTGGACAAGGGCGATACCGCCATTTCGAACACCAACATTGCTTCTGACACCGCAGGGCCGGCGACCGACAAGCACACGATCAAATTCGCCACCACGCCGAAGATGTCGAGCTATCTGGTTGCGTTTCTTGTGGGCGACTTTCAGTGCACCAGCGGCGAGAGCGATGGCGTGCCGATCCGTGCCTGTGCTACTCCCGACAAAGTTGAGATGGGAAAGTATGCGGTGAAGGCTGCCGAATTCGTGCTGCATTATTACGACACGTACTTTGGCATTAAGTATCCGATGCCGAAGCTCGATATGATCGCGATCCCCGACTTTGAAGCGGGCGCGATGGAGAACTTCGGCGCGATCACGTATCGCGAGACGGATCTGCTCATCGACGAGAACACCGCTTCCATCGGTGCGAAGAAGAATGTAGCTGAAGTTGTGGCGCACGAGATGGCACACCAGTGGTTCGGCGATATGGTGACCATGCAGTGGTGGGATAACATCTGGCTGAACGAAGGATTTGCAACCTGGATGGAAAATAAGCCCGTTGCCGCGTGGCATCCGGACTGGAATATTCCTCAGGAGGTAGCCGAGGGACTGAATGGCACTCTGAATCTCGATGCAGCGCGCACGACGCGCACGATTCGCGCCAAGGCGGAGACCCCAGACGAGATCAACGAGATGTTTGACGGCATCTCGTATGGCAAGGCCGGGGCAGTTCTGCTCATGGTCGAGAACTACCTGGGCGAGGAGACCTTCCGTAGAGGTGTGCACAACTATCTTGCCGCGCATATGTATGGCAATGCCACGGCAGAGGATTTCTGGAACGCGCAGACAGCGGAAAGCCACAAGCCTGTCGACAAGATCATGGAAAGCTTTGTGGCGCAGCCTGGCGTACCGATTCTCAGCTTCAATTCGCCGCAGGGCGACAGCGTTGCCGTCAGCCAACAGCGCTTCTTCCTGAGCCCAGGTTCGAAGGCAGAAAATGCGCAATCGTGGACCCTTCCTGTCTGCGTGAAGGCGAATGACGGTAAGGAAAATTGCGAAGTTCTGTCGGCGGCACAGCAATCGCTCAAGACGCCGCAGGCTCCGTTCTTTTTTGCGAATGCAGAAGGAAAGGGCTACTACCGCAGCACGTACCCGGCAGATGTGTACGCGAAGATCGTTGACAACGTGGAGACAGGACTGACCCCGGAAGAGCGGATCGGCCTGCTGGGAGATGCGTGGGCCCAGGTGCGGGCAGACAAGATATCGGTGGGCGATTATTTGAATCTAGCTGCAGCGGTGAAGGATGACGCGAGTGCAGCGGTGATCCAAACTGCTTTAAACGCCGTCGGCGCCATTGACAACACCATCGCAAACACAGATGACGAGCATGAGGCTCTGGCCGCCTGGGTACGCAGGAACTT
>DATGAD010000332.1:0-2574 GCA_035313725.1 Alloacidobacterium sp.
CGTACGCATGCTCCATAGAGCAATCGCGAACGTAATCACCGCCGCAACCAGCTTTCCCTCCAACATCCCGATAGCGCCGCCACGGCGAACCACAACCGCGTAAACGCAGCACGCTGCAGTGAGGGCAGCCAGAACGAAGGAAAGCAGTGCATAGGATCGTGGGTGCCGTGAAACCTGATAGATGGCAAGGCGATATTGAATTGCTTGTGATGCTGTGGCCGTCGCGATCGCCATCGCGATGTAAGGGTAGAAAGGCACCGACCCATGAGCTGAGAAACGGTATTGAACGCTTCGACCCAGAAGCAGGACCACTGCGAGGAAGAGTGCCATCCAGAAGAATCCGAATCGGATAGCACTTCCTAGATAGCTGTGAAGCTCTTCTGCATCATGACTGTGCTGAAAATAAAGCCGTTCGAGGGCGCTGTCCATCGATAATCCGGCGAAGATTGCAAGAAACGCCGCGATGATTTCTGCCATGTAAATGATCCCGTAATCGTATGGTCGCAAGTAATGCGCATAGACCAGGATGAGCAGGAAATTGAGCGCCCGAATGCCGAAGTTCGCAATCCCGTAAACTGCAAACGACTGTGCCAGGCGTAGGGCAGTTCCATGAGTTGATGGAGTTATATCTTCCGTTTTCAGCCCGGTTGCGTTTTGAGGTAAAAGGTCAGCCATTCTATAGACTCGGGCAGTTGTGCGCTGCATCCGTCGCCACCGCGTATTCTCTGTAGACCTCGTCGGATGCCGGGTTGGTGGTCAGGTCAGCATATCAAGTCTCAATATCGTACCGGCTTCTATATCCTGACGCGCGTGCTTACCTAGCAACTGTGAACGCATCGCCGGCGGGAGTCCTGTACCAGGGCGCAGAATGTCGACCATATCAACAGTAAGCACAGTTCCAGCGGAAATGAACTGGGCTGTGACTAGCGACCTGCGAGCTACTTCGGCGGTGTTCAACTCTTCTGCTGCAGGTTGCTTGACGCCATCTCCAAGGGCTGCTTCGACCTTTCGAATACCCTTAACCAGCTTGACCAGATCTTCAGGTGTCAATGAGGCGCGATGGTCGGGCCCAGGAAGGTCATGGCTGAGCGTGAAGTGTTTTTCGACGACGCATGCCCCGAGTGCCACCGCGGCAAACGCCACCTCTGTACCAACCGTATGGTCTGACAGGCCGGCAGCCACGCCAAACGCATCCTCCATCGTCCGCATGGCTCGCAAATTCATGCTCGAAGGATCAGCAGGGTAATTGCTGACGCACTGCAGAAGGATCATTTGCTGGTTTCCTGTCGCCCGGATCGTCTCGACGGCGATGGCCACTTCTTCCATCGTGGCCATGCCGGTCGACACAATCAAAGGGCGGCCTTTTTCGGCTACGTGTTCTAAGAAAAAGAGGTTTGTAAGCTCGCCTGACGGAATCTTGAACGCAGGCACTGGCAATTCGGCAAGAAAGTCGACGCTTTCGTAGTCAAAGGGAGTCGACAAGAAGATAATGCCTTTGTCGACGCAATAGCGATGAAGTTCGCGAAAAGCATCAAAGGGAAGCTCCAGTCTTCTCACCATATCTAATTGAGACTCTTCAGCCTGCGTGTTTTCCAGCTGGTACGTTGCCTTAGGCGCAAGAGGTGAGCAGACTTTTTCAGTCTTGAAGGTCTGAAACTTTACCGCATCGCAATCCGCTTCGATGGCCACATCCACAAGTTCGCGAGCTAATTCAAAGCTCCCATTGTGGTTGACTCCTGCTTCGGCAATGATGAAACATGGCTCGCCCCTCCCTACTCTGCGTGACGCAATTGAAATGTTTTTGCTCTCCTGGCCGAAAGGCACGATGTTCCTCCTTCGAGACTCCGACATGTTCCAGGAGTTCGAATAAAATTGTCTCGCTCAGATAGCAATGCCACATAGTAACAATTTGATATGGGGAGGCGAAAAACTGCAGCCAAGAATCGATATCCGCTGTAAGCGCATCTCTTTGAAGGACATGCCAGTTGCCATGTGCACTGTGGCCATATAGCCTTGCTTTCTGCACAATCGAGAAGAGGACATGAGCATTCAACCGTTGCTGGCAGTGATCCCAGGCCGTGGCGGATCGAAGGGACTGCCAGGAAAGAACATTCTCCCTCTAGCCGGCCTGCCATTGATCTGCCATTCCATTTGCCTGGCAAAATTGTGCGCTGGCATCGCGAACTGCATCGTTTCAACAGATAGCGAGGAGATTGCCGCAGTCGCTCGCGAGTGTGGCGGTGAAGTTCCATTCTTGCGGCCTGCTAACCTCGCCGGAGACGATACGCCGATGTGGCCCGTCCTCCGGCATGCGCTGGCGGAAATGGAGTCGCGCGAATCTTGCCGCTATGGCAGTGTTCTACTGCTCTCTCCGACCAGCCCTGCTCGCCAGCCCGAAGATGTTGCGAAGGCGATAGAGTTGCTTGAGCAAGATACCCATGCTGTAGGCGTTGTTGCCACATCCAGGCCGCAATTCAATCCGCGCTGGGTATGCGTTGACATCGCGAGTGATGGCTATATGCGCCAAAGCTTTCCTGATGGCAAGGTCTATGCAAGACGCCAGGACGTCCCGGT
>DATGAD010000333.1:0-7966 GCA_035313725.1 Alloacidobacterium sp.
CGTGGCTTTTGCGGAGACGGATCACTCCTGGCTGAAGCGTGTTTCGGAGAAGGACCGGCAGAGGACGAATCCGTATGCGGGGAAGGCGGATGCGGTAGAGGCGGGATCGAAGCTCTATGGCGAGCATTGCTCGAAGTGCCATGGAGCCGATCTCGAAGGCAATGGCGGCAAGCCTTCGCTGCGTAGCGATACCGTGCGGAATGCTACCGATGGCGAGCTTTTCTGGATTTTGAAGAATGGCGATTTGCGGCATGGGATGCCTTCGTGGAGCGCGCTGCCGGAGCCTTCGCGGTGGGAGGTTGTTGCGTTTTTGCGGAGTTCGCAGGAGGCGGTGAAGGGGAAGTGATCCCTCGGGTTGGGTTCGTGCTTTCCCACCCTTTCGCAAACTGCGCGAAAGGATGGGGCACCCTTTTTCGTGCTGCTCGATGAAAAAACAGATCCTTCCCCTTCGTTTCTCTCAGGGTCAGAATGACAGCGTCTTTGTGGCGGATGGTCGTACTTTGAAAGATTTTGAGGACAGGCTTGTGATTTGCTCTCGTAAGAGATTCTTTGGGTGGCTTTTGATGTGTTGCTGCCTGGCGGTTGGCGGCTTTGTCGCTGGTTGCGGGACGAGCAAGGCGCCGGACTTTCCGCAGGAAGCCGATGCTACTCCGGCGGCGGATTCGATTGGCGAGGCTCTGTTTCTGGATACGCGCTTCTCGGAATATTTTGCGGCGCACATGACGGGTGTGAACAATCCGCTTCCGGTTGGCGATCCGGTGGTGCAGACGGTGCAGAATGCATATGGCGTTCCACTGCCGGGGCCGTTTGCCGGGCAGTCAATCAATTGCCGGTCGTGCCATTTCGTTACTGAATTTCAGGGCGTGACGGGCGCGGGAAACCGGACGTACTCGGACTTTACGACGCGCAGCCCGATTCCGTTGCCGATGGGCAACTTTGACCATACGCCGCGCAATGCGATGCAGATGGTAGGGTCGCTGCAGCCGCACTCGGGGCCGACGTTTCTGCATTTCGACGGTGAGTTTGCGACGCCCGAGGACCTGGTCGAGCAGACAATGACGGGGCGCAACTTCGGGTGGGGTGCGACGCAGTTTCAGCAGGCGCTCGCGCACATTGCGCGGGTCGTTCGCGAAGATGACGGGTCGAGTCAGCTGGCGGCGGATCGTCTGGATGGACTGTCGTTGGCGGTGATTTTCAAAGGAACCGACTCGCGGATTACACCCGATCTGCTGCTGCCTCCTTCGCAGCGGCTGGATATGTCGACGGCGACCGATCAGCAGATTCTGGATGAGATTGCGCTGTGCATCTCGACCTATATGGGAGACCTGCTTTTCAAGCAGGATACGTTCGGGCGCTATATCGCTTCGCCGTATGACGTGTTTCTGCGCATCAACCATTTACCAGTCCAGCCGCGCGTGGGGCAGACGCCAGCGGCCTATGCGCAGGTGCTGTTGCAGGCGATCAACTCGCTCGGCAGCCCGATCTGGGTGGACCAGACGTATGGCTCGTTTGCATATCACAATCAGAAATTTCAGTTCGGACCGCAGGAATTGGCAGGATTGAAGATCTTTTTGTCGAGCGCGACGAATGCGACCGACGGGTCGCAGCATGCGGGCAACTGCGTGGCGTGTCATCTGCCGCCTAATTTTACTGACTTCGTGTTTCACAATACCGGCGTGTCGCAGGAAGAGTATGACGGCGTGCATGGTGCAGGCGCGTTTATGGCGCTGAATATTCCATCGCTCGCGGTGCGGAATGCGAATTACGATCTTTATCTTCCGGTGACGGCGAACCATCCGAACGCGACGGAGGCTTTTCGTCACGAAGCGGAGGCGGAAATGGCGGCGTATGCCGATCTAGGGCTGTGGAACATTTATCTGAATCCGGACAAGCCGAATCCGCAGACGGCGCTGAAGGGCGTGGTATGCGCGACGGGCGTGGACTGCTCGGTGGATCAGGGACTGTCGCGGACCATAGCGCAATTTAAGACGCCTACGTTGCGTGACCTTGAGGATTCGGCCCCTTACTTTCATAACGGGAGTGCGCTGAAGTTCAATGATGTGGTTGAGTTTTATATTCGCAGTTCGGCGCTGGCGCGGCAGGGTGCGCTGAGGAATGCTCCGGCGGAGTTTGCGGGGATGTCGCTGTCGGAGACGGACGTGGCAGCGCTGGTGGCGTTTCTGCAGTCGCTGACTGAGGATTATGACGATGCTTAGGGTGTGGCCGCTGGTTTAGATTCCTGCCTCCCACCCTTTCGCAAACTACGCGAAAGGATGGGGCACCCGTTTTCGTGCTCCCGCTCAGAGAAAAGCAGGTCCTTCCCCTTCACTTCGCTCAGTGTCAGGATGACAACTCTGTGGGTTGGGTTCGTGCTTTCCCACCCTGACTTCGTCAGGATGGGGCACCCGTTTTTTCTGCTCCGCAAAACTCCTTTCATTCGTCTCTTTTAATTCCGCGATAGACTGACTGTCGTTGACACCTCAGGCTGGCTGGAAACATCTAAGGTTTGAAACGAGGCGATATGGATAACACGCATTCCGATGCACTGGTATTCTTTGGCGCTACCGGCGATCTTGCCTATAAACAAATTTTTCCGTCGCTGCAGCGGCTGGCCAAGCGGGGCAAGCTGGTTGGGCCGGTGATTGGCGTGGCCAAGGCTGGATGGGGTCTCGATCAATTTAAGGCGCGCGCGCAAGACAGCGTGGAGAAGCATGGCGGGGCCGATCCCGAAGGGCTGCCGAAGCTGCTCGATTGCCTGCGCTATGTGGATGGGGATTACAACGATGCGGAGACGTTCAAGCAGGTGCGGCAGCAGCTGGGGGCGGCGAAACATCCGCTGCACTATCTGGCCATTCCTCCGTTTTTGTTTGGGCATGTGATTGATCAGCTCAAGGCGTCGGGCTGCGCGGACGGTGGGCGCGTGGTGATCGAGAAGCCGTTCGGACACGACCAACCGTCGGCGAAGGCGCTGACGGCAGAGATAGACCGCGTCTTTGACGAAGACCATATCTTTCGCATTGACCATTACCTGGGGAAGAACTCTGTCCAGAATGTGATCTTTTTCCGCTTTGCCAATATGTTTCTGGAGCCGCTCTGGAACCGGCAGTATGTGCAGAGCGTGCAGATCACGATGGCGGAGAAATTCGGCATCCAGGGGCGGGGCGCGTTTTACGACGACGTGGGCGCGATTCGCGACGTGGTGCAGAACCATCTGTTGCAGGTGGTGAGCAATATTGCCATGGAGCCACCGCCGTGCACGGAAGTGGAGGCGCTGCGCGATGAGCGCATGAAGGTGCTCAAGAGCGTGCAGACAGTGGAGAAAAAGGACGTCGTGCTGGGGCAGTTCAAGGGCTATCTGGACGAGCCGGGAGTGAAGCCCGGATCGACGGTCGAGACCTTTGCCGCGCTGCGACTGCACATCAATTCGTGGCGGTGGCGGGATGTTCCGTTTTTCATTCGCACGGGGAAGTCGTTGCCGCTTACGGCGACTGAAGTCATTGCGAAGATGCGGCAGACACCGCCGGTGTTTTCAGAAGACGTGCCGCCGCAGAATTACATTCGCTTCCGGTTGGGCCCTGTACCCGCGATCGCGGTTGGCGGATCGGTGAAGGAAGCGGGCGACAGGCTGCGCGGTTGCATGGTTGAGCTGGAAGCGGAGCACAAGTGTGGCACGGACGAGGTGTTTCCTTATGAGGAACTGCTGGAAGATGCCATGCGTGGCAGGCAGACGTGGTTTGCGCGCAAAGACTATGTCGAGGCGGCGTGGCGCGTTCTCGATCCGCTGCTGGCGGACAAGCCCCCGGTGCATACTTACGAGGCCGGCTCTTGGGGGCCTGCGGAGGCGGATGCTCTGGTGAAAGACGTTGGCGGGTGGTCGAACCCGCAGTAGCGTCGTGCTCCCTTTGTTAGAAGATAGGCTGTGCGAGTACGTGATTGAGGTAGTTCGGGTCGCCGAACTGCTGTGGTCTCGCGGATGCCGAAACCTGTTCCCAGTTGACGGTGCCGCTGGCGCCGCCTGCGTCGATCGTCACGACGAGATTGCCTGAGGCGTCGACGGGAACGCGGTATTCATGCAGGACCAGTCCGAACTGGTCGCGGCCGCCATAGCCGTTGTATCCGCGAATGGTGTCGTTTTCGAGCTGCTGTGCCGTGAAGGTTGCCAGGGTGACGGTAAGGGACGGGTTCGCGGCGTTGAAGGTGCTGACCAGTTGCTGATATCCGGAGGCCTGCAGGACGCGCTGGCGATAGCCTGCGGCGATGGCGCGCTTCTCCATCAAGATCTGAATGCCTGCTACGAGGTTCGCGCGCCAGCTCCATATCTGGTCTGCGGTGGGCGCGGGGACGGTGATCTGGAAGAGGCCTACGCCGCCGAGGTTGTCTCCGGAGAACAGCGGGCAGGCTCCGATTCCGCCGTCCGCGTTGGCCACGAACTGCCTCAGACCGCTCTCCTGTCCGGTGATTCTCTTGAGCGCGTCGGCTGTCTGCGGGTCTGGCGCTGTGGAGTCAATGGCACTCGACAACACGCTCTTGAGCGGGTTCTGGCCGATGATGGAGAGGCCGCTGCTGCTCACCTGAAAGTCGCCGCCGGCGAGACCGCTGGTCGCTACGGTGATGGTCAGGCTGCCTCCGCGAATGGCGGTGAAGGGGACGGTAAATGTGCCTCCGGTTTGCGTGACGGAAATTGGAGGATGGCTGGTGTTGTTCTGTGGCTGACCGTGGCGGCAGGTGGATGCCGTGTGCTGGAGAGAGACGGTCCAGATAAAGGAAGTGGTAGCCGTGGGATCGGGAGCGACGCCGAAAACGCTGGCCTGGCACTGGATCTGCGGCATGGTGACGGGATCGTTTGCGCCGGAGATGACGAAGCAATTGGGATTCGCTGGATCGAAGGGAGTGAGGATTTGTAACTGGATGCCGCTGGCACCCGGGCTGCTGAAAGTTGCCGAGGGCGTCGATGTTCCGGCGGTTGCCATATATTGAAACTCCTCTCGATCGTGGTTGATCTGTCGCGGAATTACATCACACGCGTGTGAGCATGGGAACGACTATCTTGAGGTGCGCGATTCTGTTGCTTTCGATCAGTCGCTTTCGCTGGTCATCCAGCGGTCCATAAGCGTCTGGGCGCAGCGCGCGCCGCATAGATGGCGGACTTCGGCCTCATGGGAGAGCAGTACGTCCCAGGGCGTAAAGCGGAGCTGCGGCAGCGGCTTTGCGTCGGGAAGGGGAGAGAAATGATCAGCCCAGGCCAGCCACCAGTCTGCGGCTTCTTCGTTCTTGACTTTGCCGCATACTTCGCAGCGGAACGTTTCGGTAAACGCCATGCTTGCTCCAGTTGGGGGATTTGCTCAGAGCAAGGTAGCACAGGCGGGTAAGAGCTACAACGGCTTGCGTTTCTTAATTCGCGTGTATGGCCGTGATGGATTCGGGGATCTCTTCGAGGGGATAGCCGAGGCGCTTCCATTCGTCGAAGCCGCCGCGCAGCGGACGCACGCGGTAGACACCGATTTTGCGCAGGGTGAGCGCCATTTTGGCCGCGGTTGCTTCGCTGGGACAGGTGCAGAAGAGGACGACGTCGCGGTCGCGCGGAATCTCGTCTGTGTGCGCGACGAGTTTGTCGGGCGTGAGCAGGACGGCTCCGGGGAGCGTGCGCGGATCGGGCAGATAGTCGAGCGGGTGGCGCAGGTCGACGATATAGACGTCCTGCTCCCGATCCAGCATGTCTTTCAATTCGTCGGGTTCGAGGCGGGCCGTGCGCATCTCCTTGATGAAGGCCCGCTGGCGGGTGAAACGGTAAATGAGGAAGCCGATCAGGAGCAGAACGAAGAGGATTCCGGCGGTGTGGCTGACGCTCGAGACGAGGTTCGAGTGCTTGAGGAAATCGCCGAAGAAGCGGCCACCCAGCGTGAAGGCCAACGCCCAGAGCAGCGCTCCTGCCGCATCGTAGATCAGGAACAGGTGCAGCGGCATGTTGGTTTGCCCGGCGATGGGCGCCGCGACCGTTCCGAGTCCGGGAATGAATTTCGCCAGCAGTAACGAGCGCTCGCCGTTGCGGGTGAAGTATCCTTCGGTCTTCTTGACGCAGGTGTTGCTCTCCATCGACAGGCGGCAGAGGAGGCGGACGACCACGCCGCCGTATCGCTTGCCCATGAAGTACCAGACGGTGTCGCTGACGAGGCAGCCGAGAACGATGGAAAGGAGAACCAGCGGCAAGCTGAGCCGGTGTGTTGCCGTCAGCGTGCCGGCTGTGATCAGAAGTGGAGCGCTGGGAATGGGCACGCCAAACTGCTCGGTCATCACCCAGAAGAAGAGGATGAAGTAACCGAATTTCATGAAGAAACTGAGTGCTACTGGCATGGCATTCCCGGCTGGCTAACGTTAACTAATAAGGATGACATTTAGATGCGTGAATGGCAACGGAAGGCGCAAATAGGTGGGTAGTGGGTCAATTGATTTGAGGCGTGAAGTTCTCGATAACGGTTCTTCCGAGGAAGAACCGCTTCGAAGATCATCAAGTCAACGGTTTAGCTTGTGTGCGAGAACAACAAGAATAGTCTGCTCATACCGCTTCACCTGTGCCCGTAATCCGTAAAAACGTAATCTTTTGTCTTCACTGCCGTGTGGCACGCGAACCCGCACTTGGCGTCGTTCCCCTGCGGCGGCTTGTCAGTTAAGTTGCCGAGCCTGAACGTATCGGACGCGGCGTCATACTCGAAGACGCCGTAACCCCATCCGCCGCTGTCCGCGAACCTCTTGCTGTCCTTCACCATGAGATCAACGTCATGCTGGGGGCCAGGCACCGTTGGAGAACCGGGTTCACCGACATCCACTTTCGCGTTCCAATGGACCTTCGCCATCTTGGCGCCATCCGGAAAGGGCTTGCCGTTACCTGGAATGCCCGCCTTATAGGCGTTGATCATCACAGGATTCCCGAGGATCGCAGCGACCGCACCTCCGTTATGGCTGACGGAGATTACCGGCCAGCTTTCGTATCCTCTGAACTCAGAGAACGCGAGGCCATTCGGTATTTTGAGGGTGTACTTGTCCTGCACGGAAGTGACGGCTTGTGCCGGTGACGGGACTGCTGTGGAGGCGGAGGCAGCGCTGACGTGGGGAAGATTGTGGATGAAACGTGCAAGCTTCCAGGTGTCGTTATCGGAGATGCTCGACTTCCAGGAAGGCATGCCTGTGAGGCGAACTCCGTTCTGTATGATCCAAAACAGTTCCGCGTCGTTCCAGTGCTGCACGTGGGCTGAGCTCAGGTCCATGGCAGGCGGGGCCATGTTGCGCCCGACGTTCGTGTCTCCGCGCGCATCCGCACCGTGGCATTGGGCGCAGGACCCAAGAAACACTTCCTGTCCCTGGCTCACAACCTCAGCCGTCTCAGGCAGCGGGTTCTTCATCTTCCCTGCCTCCAATGGAATGGTAACGTCTTTAGCCGCATTGGCCAGGCTGGTTTCCTCCTGGGAAGGAGGTTTGCCCGCTGAGCAACCTTGAAGCAAAGCGCCCATCATTGCACTGATCACGCCAAGCATCAGCTTGTGTCTTAGCGCCACGCCGCGATCGCCTCCGCGCCACCCGCCATCCACGGCAGACCCACAGATTCCCTCATAGGTTCAGGCATGGTGAGTTCTCCTTCACAAAGAAAGTTTTCTAAGCCCGATCCAGCGTGTGTCACCCCTTGGAAGCTTCTGATGTCCCTGGAACTAGAATGCGGCGGTAGTCTACTCTTACTCCGCCACGTCACGCCACTGACGCGGCGCGATGTGATCTATTTTTACTCAGGCGCTCATATCTTGGGAAGACGACCTTTCGCCTGGTGGTCTTAGTGAAAACGGCAAGGTGCTGCTGAAGAAGAAATTTAGCCAGAGGCAGTTGATTACCAGTCTTAATGGGAAAGTAGCCGGGATCCTGGAAAACGGGGTTTGGGTAACTACTACCCCGGCAGAACCTCAAACTGACCCACTACCCG
>DATGAD010000334.1:0-2665 GCA_035313725.1 Alloacidobacterium sp.
TGAACGAAGCCGCTGCGGCGGCGGACGCGTTGCGTGTTGCAGAGCCGACAGCGTTGAGGTGATATGAGCTAAGTTGTGTCGCAGAGAAGGAGGTATCTCTGTGACCCATCTACGCCAGATCATGCTTGAGGAACTGGAGCGGCGTAACTACGCGCCCGGGACGATTCACTGTTACATTCACGTGGTTGAGCAGTTCGCCCGACACTTCCATCGGCCGCCTGATCAGCTGGGCCTGGAACATATCCGCCGGTACCAGGCAGCGTTGTTACGGCAGAAGAAGCTGGCGCCGAGCACGGTAGGGCAACATCTTGCAGCACTGCGATTCTTTTATATCCAGGTGTTGAAGCGGGGCTGGAGTGCAGCCGAGACGCCGTATCCGCGACAGGTCCAACACCTGCCGCAGGTACTCAGCCGGGAAGAAGTCGCGCGTTTGATCCAGGCGGCCCGGACACCCTTTCAGCGCGCCGTGCTCATGGCGCTCTACGCGACCGGCGGCCGTCGCGCAGAGGTGGCCACGCTCAAGGTCAGCGATATCGATAGCCAGCGCATGCTCGTCCATATCCACGGCGGCAAGGGGCGCAAGGACCGTGACGTCATGCTCAGTCCCAGGCTGCTGGATGCGTTGCGCGCGTACTGGCGCTGCAAGCGGCCGCGGGTCTATTTGTTCCCGAGCAGCAACGGCCATCGTGGAATCGAGCAGCCTATCTCCGACAAGACGATCTGGAACGTGTGCAGGAGCGCGGCTCGCCGGGCAGGCCTCGAGCACAGGCATATCCATCCCCATACTCTGCGCCACTGTTTTGCCACGCATCTACTCGAAGCCGGCGCCGACCTGCGCACCATCCAGATGTTGCTGGGTCATCGCGACCTTGAGGAAACGACGATCTACCTGCATCTCTCCGAGCGGCATCTTAGCGCCACTGCCAGCCCGCTCGACACACTCACGTTCACGGTCCAAGGAGAACAGAAGCACAGTTCATGAGCCGGCCTCCGCTGGAGCTGGCCGATATCGTTCGCTGTGCAGGACAGGCGTTTCTTGAACACAGTCGCCGCTGGATCACCTGGCAACATCAGAAGGTCCTGCTCGCGATCACACGCTGCCGCACCGCTGCACTCGGCGGACATCGCGATCGCTGTTCCGACTGCGGACATACAACCGCCATCTCCTATAACTCTTGTCGCAACCGGCATTGCCCGCGATGCCAGGCGAACGCGCGCCTGTGCTGGCTCGAGGCGCGCGAACAGGAGTTGCTGCCCACCCGCTATGTCCACGTCGTGTTCACGCTGCCACGTGAACTCGCGCCCCTCGCGCTGCAGAACAAGCGCGTCATCTACAACCTGCTGTTTCAAGCCAGTGCCGCAACCCTGCTGGAGATCGCCCGCGATCCTCGTCACCTTGGCGCAGAGATCGGCTTCTTCAGCGTGCTCCATACCTGGAACCAGCGATTGCAACATCATCCTCATGTTCACTGTGTTGCCGCTGCTGGCGGTCTCGCTTCGGACCACACACGCTGGGTCTCTTCACAACGTTCGTTCTTCCTGCCGGTGAAGGTACTCAGCCGTGTCTTCCGCGGCAAGCTCGTCGCCGGATTAAAGAAGGCCTTCCACACGGACAGCCTGGAGTTCTACGGCGCCCTCGCACCGCTTGCCCAACCACGCATCTTCGCTGCATGGCTTCGCTTATTATTCCGTCACGACTGGGTCGTCTATGCCAAACCCCCATTCGGTGGACCGGAACACGCGCTGCGCTACCTCAGTGGGTACACGCATCGCGTCGCCATCTCCAACCGCAGGCTCGTTGCTCTCGAACAAGGCAACGTCACCTTCCGCTGGCGTGACTCGGCACACGCCAACAAGCAGCGACTGCTGACTCTGCCCCTCGATGAGTTCCTCCGCCGCTTCCTGCTCCACCTGCTGCCGCGCGGCTTCGTGCGCATCCGCAACTTCGGCTTCCTCGCCAACCGGCAACGCGCTATGCTGCTGCCGCTCTGCTTGCAGTTACTCGCCAGTACATCGGACATCTCTACTCGAAACGCATCCGCTGCCACGGACCATCCTCACCCACTCTGGAACTGCCCTATCTGCGGCGGAACCATGCATGTCGTCGAACGACTTTCCGCGGCCCAACTTCTGCTTCGTTCCCCGCCTCGACATGAGTACGCCGCATGAACCAGCAACCGCACTCTCGAATCATCCTCGTGCTCCGGCGCGTACAGAGACCCTGTGCCTCACTCAACTCAGACTGCTTTACCGATCCTCATTTACACCTCTACCGAGCATCCTCGAGCAACTCTCCTCTGCACCCTCTCCCACTACAACTGCCGCGCACCGCCGCCAACGGCAACTTCGCAAATCATCGGGACCGGCTCAACCACATACAAAACCCATAGGCTCCCGCCAAGGGCGGCTTCCTTCAAGTCGCTGTATCCGAAGCGCCCCCAATACGCCTATCGCGCCATGACCTGCTGGTCGCGGGCGCTCCAGATACAGCTCTAAGACTTTACGTCCATGTGGAAAGTCACTCACTGGAAATCAGTAAACACTAGGGCGTTTTCGGGGAGTAATCCTTGGAATTACGGGAATCCGAAACAGGGTCACACCGATCGCTGCCGTATCATGCCCCAGTCACAGCCAACTCTTCTTCAGCGGATGACTCCCCAATCGA
>DATGAD010000335.1:0-3899 GCA_035313725.1 Alloacidobacterium sp.
GTATCAATCGACGACAACTCGCTGCCGAACATGCGCTGGCCGCTTTCAATGTCGATGAAGTGATACAAAAAGCCGTGTTCATGCGGACAATCTTCGAGCAGAAAAGCGAGGGTCTTCTCCACCCGCTGCTCGCATTGCAACTTGGGCAGATAATTCCGCTTCGCCGCAATGCACATCGCGGTCAGCCCAAAGCCGGTAGCAGCAATGCTGGCCACGCGGCTCAGTGACCGCCCCGCAGCCGGAGCGCGGTCGCGCACCAGTCCTGTCTTTGGACTCGCTTCGTTGTAGAAAAAATCGCAGCCGCGTCCCTCAAGCTCATCGAGCAGCGCATCGGCCTGCTTCGAAACCTGCGTCAGCGGGCGGTTGATGAAGACGCCTGTGCCGCGCTGATACTGCTCGGCATTCTGCTCTTCGGTCTTCGGCTCCTGCCCCGGCTTCACCTGCGGGGCCTGTGGCTGGTTCTGAAAACCTGCAGCGACACTGACAGCAGGCGCACCCAGCACCAGCATTCCAGAGGCCCCGGCAGTGCGCAAAAGTTGGCGACGGGTTATACGTGAACGGCCCAAATGCAGAAGGTCTCTAGCAATCTCTGATGGCAAGAAGCTTCAGGCCGCTCACCAGTCTCTATGTTTTTTGAAAGGGCACGGCTGGGTTCCCATCCTGCGTACTTCCAGAACAGCTCTAATTCGCAGTGTATCGAAAAAAACAGCCGATGTGTTCCACCGTGCTCCCTGCATCTATTCTGTTGAATGTGATTACCATTCGCCCGTCCACCATGGTGGACGGAGACGCAGTGTGGAAGATCCTCGAACCCACCATCCGCGCCGGAGAAACCTACACCCTCCCGCGCGACTTCACGCGCGAGCACGCCCTCGAATACTGGTACGCACCCCATCACGAAACATTTGTCGCGGAAGAAAACGGAGAAGTCCTGGGAGCCTACTATCTGCGCGCCAACCAGCAGGGCGGAGGCAGCCACGTAGCCAACTGCGGATACATGACCGCAAATTGGGCAGCGGGCCGAGGCGTCGCCAGCGCCATGTGCGCCCATTCGCTCGACCGCGCCCGCGAACGCGGCTTCCGCGCCATGCAATTCAACATCGTCATCAGCACCAACGAAGTCGCCATCCGCCTCTGGCAAAAATTCGGCTTCGAAATCGTAGGCCGCCTGCCTGAAGCCTTCCACCACCCAAAACAAGGCTACGTCGACGCCTGCGTCATGTACCGCCCGCTGTAGGCAGTTTCGACATAAGCACAAAAATGGGTGCCTGATCCGTTCGCGCGACAGCCAAAGGGTGCGATTCTCAACCCGCCTTAATCGACCCAAAATTAAGGTAGGGGGTCAGTTTGATCCAGCTTTGGGACGCAAATTTCCGAGATGCCTTAGTGCTGTAATGCCTTAGTGCTGTATCTGGAGCGCCCCGCGACGCAGTAATGCGCATTTGGAATGCTCTTAATGGGGCGCTTCGGATACAGCGGCTTGAAGGAAGCCGCCCCGATGGAAGGCTATGTACTTTGGATGGGGCTGACCGGGTGCAGATGTCTGTGCAAGTCACTGAAGTGGGCTTGATGTGCGGCTTTGAAGTAGCGGGGCGGCGGTGACTCGTCGCATGGCATGGTTCTGCCGACGCTATAAAGGTGACTTTGATGGCACTGAAGGTCGGATGAGACAGGGGATCTGCTTTCACGCAGAAGCGCGAGTTTGGATCGAGGATGCGGAGGGAGGTTCATGCAGCGCAGCGGTCCGTTTGAGGTGGAGAGCGAAGCAGGAGTTGCGCGGCGGAGAACCGTTCGACGACGCGCATGGTTCCGCCGCAGACTGGGCAGTTCCATAGTGAGTGAGTTTGTTCTGCGGGCGTTAATGCCGGTGCAGGAGTTATGTTCTCTGAACTGCTGAGCAGGTGATAGCACAGCGGCAATAGCTTCGCGCGGTTGCGGTTGGCGAGGAACCCGAAGTTGCGGATGCGGACGAAGCCTGGTGGCAGCAGGTGGAGCAGAAACCGGCGCAGGAACTCGTCGACCTCCAGAGTCATGAGTCTTTTCTTGTTGCCGTGTGCGGAGTCTCGCCATCGGAAGGTTACGTTGCCATCGGAGAGAGCGACCAGCCTGGTGTTGGAGATGGCGACGCGATGGGTATATGCGCCGAGATAGCGCAGCACGTGTTCAGGGCCGCCGAAAGGTGGCTTGGAGTAGACGACCCAGTCGTGGCGGAACAGCACTCTCAGCCATGCAGCGAAGGTGCGGGGTTGGGTAAGAGGCACGAGGTCGCCGTGGAACTGGAGTTCACCTCGATGAAACGCACGGTGGAGTTCGGCGACGAACTTGCCGCGGAAGACGCGGCTGAGCACGCCGATGGGAAGGAAGAAGGTGCGCCGTGCGGAGATCCAGCTTGAATGATCCGGAGCGAGGCCGCCGGCGGCAACGACGCAATGGATATGAGGATGAAACTGCAAGAGCTGATTCCAGGAGTGGAGCACGCTAAAGAAGCCGATCTCAGCTCCAAGATGTCGCGGGTCGCGAGCAATCTCAAGCAGCGTCTCGGCACTGGCGTGAAAGAGTAGGTTGTAGATCAGCCGCTTGTTCTGCAATGCGAGCGGGGCAAGTTCTCGCGGCAGAGTGAAGACGGCATGGACATAGCGGGTGGGCAGCAGTTGCTGTTCACGCGCCTTGAGCCAGCGCAGGCGTGCGTTGCCCTGGCACCGTGGGCAATGCCGGTTTCGGCACGAGTTGTAAGAGATGGCGGTCGTAAGTCCGCAGCCGGTACAGCGATCGCGATGTCCGCCGAGCGCGGCGGTGCGGCAGCGTGTGATGGCCAGCAACACCTTCTGATGTTGCCAGTTCATCCACCTGCGACTGCGTTCAAGAAAGGACTGTCCGGCACAGCGAATGATGTCGGCCATCTCCAGAAGAGGCCGGCTCATGAGCTGTGCTTCTGTTCTCCCTGGACCGTGAACGTGAGTGCATCGAGCGGGCTGGCGGTGGCGCTGAGATGCCGCTCGGAGAGATGCAGGTAGATCGTGGTTTCTTCAAGGTCGCGATGTCCGAGCAGCATCTGGATGGTACGCAGGTCGGCGCCGGCCTCAAGCAGGTGAGTCGCGAAACAATGTCGTAAAGTGTGGGGATGGATGTGCCTGTGCTCGAGTCCTGCCCGTCGAGCCGCACTTCTGCACACGTTCCATATCGTCTTGTCGGAGATAGGATGCTCGATTCCACGATGGCCCTTGCTGCTCGGGAACAAATAGACTCGGGGCCGCTTATAGCGCCAGTACACGCGCAACGCATCGAGCAGCCTGGGGCTGAGCATGACGTCACGGTCCTTGCGTCCCTTGCCGCCCTGTATATGGACAACCATGCGCTGGCTATCAATATCGCTGACCTTGAGCGTGGCCACCTCTGCGCGGCGGCCTCCGGTCGCATAGAGTGTCATGAGCACGGCACTCTGAAAGGGTGTCCGGGACGCCTGGATCAAATGTGCGACTTCTTCTCGGCTGAGCACCTGCGGCAGGCCTTGGACCTGTCGCGGATACGGGGTCTCGGCCGCGCTCCAGCTTCGCTTCAACACCTGGATATAAAAGAATCGCAACCCTGCTAGATGTTGCGCTACAGTGCTCGGAGCCAGCTTCTTCTGTCGCAACAGCGATGCCTGGTACTGGCGGATATGTTCCAGACCCAGTTGATCAGGCGGTCGATGGAAGTGCCGGGCGAATTGCTCAACCACGTGGATGTAACAGCGAATCGTCCCCGGCGCGTAGTTGCGGCGCTCCAGTTCCTCAAGCATGATCTGGCGTAGATGGGTCACAGAGATACCTCCTTCTCTGCGACACAACTTAGCTCATATCACCTCAACGCTGTCGGCTCTGCAACACGCAACGCGTCCGCCGCCGCAGCGGCTTCGTTCA
>DATGAD010000336.1:0-17471 GCA_035313725.1 Alloacidobacterium sp.
TGCCAGAAATCCGGCTAAGCAGAGGCCGCGCTTTGCCGTCCGCAAGTATTCGATCTTCATGCTGGTGGGTCTCCTTGATGTGTGAATAGGGAATTCTCTCATCCCGTTTTCCGTTTGTTTGTGAAACAAGTGAATCGTTTAAAGTAGGCGTATGCCCACAGAGCAGGATGCAGGCAGGCAATTTGCCGAGGCGGTTGCCATTATGGCCCGGCTGCGCGCGCCGGGTGGTTGTCCCTGGGACCGCGAGCAGACCTTCGACTCGATCCGAAAATATACGCTGGAGGAAACTTACGAGGTCTTTGACGCGATTGAGCGTCGCGACTGGGCTCACCTAAAAGAGGAACTGGGTGATCTGCTGCTGCAGGTTCTTTTTTATTCGGAGATGGCGGCTGAGGCGGGCGATTTTTCGATCTCTGATGTGATCGCAGGGCTGAACCGGAAACTCATCCGGCGGCATCCCCATGTATTTGGAGACGAGGCGGCAGCGGCAGCAGGGAATGTTGCCGAAGGACTGGAGACGGATGGGATCGATGCGAAGCAGGTTCTGCGCAACTGGGAATGGATCAAGCAGTTGGAGAAAAATACTCAAGTAAAAGATGAAGGATTGAGGGGTCGTCTCGATGCTGTCCCTCGGGCACTGCCTGCTCTGGCGGAAGCGACGAAGCTGGGATCGAAGGCGGCGAAGGCCGGGTTCGACTGGCCGGATGTGCGCGGACTTTTCGACAAGTTGCAGGAAGAAATTGGCGAGCTTGAGGCTGAGTTGGTTGAGACGCCAGACGCAAAGGCAGTCGCTTCGGAGGTGGGGGATCTGCTGTTTACGGCAGTGAATCTGGCGCGGCATCTGCATGTCGATCCGGAATTTGCCCTGCGGGAGACAAACGCCAAGTTTCGCCGCCGGTTCGCGGCGATGGAGACGGCCAGCGACACTCCGCTGGAAGAGCTGGCGCCGGAATCGCTGGAAAAATTGTGGGATGAGGCCAAAGAGCTGGAGCGCAGCCCGAAATGAGTACGACGACTTTTATTACGCCTAAGGAACGGACGGTCCTGATTCGTTCGTGCAAGGGATTCGATGAATTGGATGCCTGCGTGCAGGTGCAGATCGACGTCTGGGGCTACTCGGACGGAGATGTGATCCCGCGGCGGGTCTTTGTCGTGACCCAGAAGATCGGCGGCCAGGTGCTCGGAGCTTTCGACGTAACTGATGGCAGATCAGACACTTCGGAGAGCATGATTGGTTTTGCGATGGCCCTTCCGGCGGTGCGTCCGGGGGCTACGCCGCAGCCATATCTGCACTCCCATATGCTGGCCGTCCGGCCGGATTATCGCAACGCCGGGATTGGCCGCCGGTTGAAGCTGGCGCAGCGGGAGGATGCCATTGCCAGGGGGTTCCGGCTGATGGAGTGGACCTTCGATCCGTTGGAAATAAAGAATTCTTTCCTAAATATCCACAGGCTTGGCGCGATAGTTAGGAGATATACATCAAACTTTTATGGTGTATCCTCATCTCGTCTGCAAGGAGGATTGCCTACAGACCGTTTGCATGCCGAGTGGTGGATGCAGTCGGAGCGCGTCGAGGCAATCCTGTCTCGTGCCTCCTCCGCAAAGCCCGTTGTTGAGCAGACGACTCCAACTACAATTGAATACACGATTAAGGTACCGCACGAAATCGGCAAGTGGAAGGCGTCGGAAGAAGATCAGGAACGCGCACTTGCGGTGCAGACGGAAAATCGCCAGCGATTCGAGGAAGCATTTGCACGCGGGCTGGCGGTCATCGATTTCAGGACGGACGCTGAAGGCAACGGCATTTTTGGACTGGGACAGTGGCAGGAGCCGGTGTCCCCACAACAAAGAGACTGATGCATGAAAATTGACGCCATTATTCTTCGCGAAATACGCATGCCGCTGGTGCAGCCGTTTCAGACCAGCTTCGGAACTACCACCGAACGCCGCATCATGCTGGTCGAGATCAAGGCCGAGGGCTTTACAGGATGGGGCGAGTGCGTTGCCGGCGAGCATCCTTACTTCAGCGATGAGACCATCGATACCGCATGGCTGGTGGCGGTGCAGGACCTGGCGCCAGCCTTGGCAGGCGCCGATCCGGAGCACGGCGGGAAGTGTCCGGGCATCTTTCGTCAGGTGCGCGGCCACCGCATGGCCAAGGCTGCGCTGGAAAACGCAGTGTGGGATGTTGAGGCACAGATGCGCGGCATCGCGCTGTCGGAGTTGCTCGGAGGCATACGCGAGGTGATTCCGTGCGGCGTTTCCATCGGGATTCAGTCAACGATGGAGAAACAGATTTCAGAAGTTGAGAAAGAGCTGGCCGCGGGATATCGGCGCATCAAGCTGAAATGCAAGCCGGGCTGGGATGTGAAGATGCTCGAAGCAGTACGGGCGCGCTGGCCCGATATTCTGTTGAGCGTCGATGCGAACTCGGCATATCGCATGAATGATATTGAGCATCTGGTTGACTTCGACGATTTCAACCTGCTGATGATCGAGCAGCCGCTGTGGTCTGACGATTTCTACTTCCATTCGATCCTGCAGAAGCGGCTGAATACTGCCATCTGCCTGGACGAGTCGATCCGCAATCGCCGCGACGCGCTGGCGGCTATCGAAATGGAATCCTGCCGCATCATCAACATCAAGAACGGCCGCGTCGGCGGGTTCAGCGAGGCCATCGCGGTTCACAATGCGGCGCAGGAACGGGGCATTCCGGTATGGTGCGGGGGTATGCTCGAAACCGGCATCGGGCGCGCGCACAATATTGCGCTCTCGTCGCTCGAAAACTTCCAGCTGCCGGGCGATGTTTCCGCTTCGAAGCGTTACTGGAAGGAAGACATCATCGAGCCGGAGGTAACGGTCTCGAGCGAGGGTGAAATCATTGTTCCGCAGAGCGTTGGGCGGGGCTACGAGGTGCGTGAAGACCTGGTCAGGCAACTGACTGTCCGCAAGGAGGAGATTCGGGCGCTGGCGTTTGCTTAGGGCCCGGGCAGAACGTTGTCCGCTCAACCTGCCTGCTATGTGTTGACCCGCCAATATGGAATCCCGGTAAACGAGAGCATCCGGCATTGGCCGTTGATTTCATATAGGAATTCCAACACTTCCGGACTGTTTGGTTCGTCCGACCTTCTGAAGAGACCGTCTCCTATCTCTACTAACGTGACACCGCCCGACATCAGCATGCCCTTGCAGATGACGATTTGGATGCCGTCTGTTCCGCTGTCATAGACTCCGGCGAATGATGCATACCTCTTGGGCGCGGCGATTTTCCTGGGGCCCGAATAGGCTGAATTCACATACCACTTGTCGCCGTAGATCAATTCGGTGATCGGCGCTTTTGCTTCTTGCTTTGTTGGCTTGCCGCGCAGGAAGAGCCAGGGGAACTCCTGCCAGGGTTGATCTTCGGCTACGAAGTTGTCGCCGGAGGAGCGCTGCAGGCGAATGCGGCTTCCACCAATTGAGACGACCAGACCCTTTCCTTCGACGAGAACTTCGGCGGAGCCGCTATCGCCTGAATAAGTTCCCTGATACTCAGCCGCATTCTCAATTGTTCGCGGATCATCAATCGCATCCGGTTCAGGAAGCGGCTTTTTTTCTGCCTCGGCGCGCATTACCTGGAGCGCATATTTCGTTACGGGGTTAGGCCGGTACCCCTGCATGGCATTGATTGAAGCAAATGCCGCTACACGGCCGTCCAGATCCACCTGCATCGACGAGGCAAACGAGTTCATGCCGCCTGTGTGTCTCAGTAGCTTGTGCCCGGCGAGCGTATCGACGGCAATGCCATACCCATAATGCGCGCCCGGGCCGAACACTTCTGCCTCAATAAACGGAGTCGCAAAGAGCGCGAAACTCTCTTCAGAGACAATCCTGTTCTTTGGCCCCGCACCGCGCCGAACGAGCATCGTCATATAGCGGGTCATATCTCCTGGCGTCGACGCGACACAGCCTGCGGCGCCGTCGAATACCTCCCGAGGCGCTACCTCAAGGCGAGTATCCCGCAGGCCGGTGAGATCGTCGCGAAAGATGACATAGCTTTGTGCCTCCTGGGCGCGGATTGCATTCGAGATGAACGGGTGTGTTGCCTTCATTTCCAGCGGGTCGATGATTCGCGTCTTCAGAACGGATGCATAGGGCCGCCCATCCAGCGACGCGGCCAAATGGCCCAGGATGTCAAAGCCAAGGTTGCTGTAGTGGAATTGCGTTCCCGGCTTGAATGCCTGTTGATGGCGTGCGTTACGGTCGCTCAGGAACACGGGAGGGTTATCCGGCAAGCCGGAGCTGTGGGTCAACAAGTGATGCGTTGTGATGGTTCCGTAGGGTGTTTCGATGGGCAACCAGGGCAAATACTCGAGTATGGGAGCATGCAGGTCGAGTTTTCCCTCGTCGCGCATCTGGAGCAGAGCTAAAGCACAAAACGATTTGGAGATGGATCCGATCTGAAAGAGCATCTCCGGGGTGACCGGCTGGCTCCGAGCCACGTCGCTCAGGCCGAAAGCTGCCGTTGTGGTCTGTCCATCGGCGTGGACAAGCCCGAGGGTCAATCCGGGCGCGTACATTGCCCGCATGTAGCGCTCGATAAACTGCGCGAGTGCCGGCTGAACATCTCCTTCATGCTGTATCGTTGCAGCGTTGATGCCTGCGGGGCCAAAGTCTCCTGCGGCGAAGATGGCAGCGGTCTGTACCGCGCCACGAAGAAATGTACGACGACTGCAAAGCGGTTCAGGAAGCACCGGCTCTCCCCTTCAATGATGATTCAAAGCATCTTACTTGAGGGGTGAACATGCTCCACAATAATTTTCCTGATCGGACCTCGATCCATTGGATCCCTGAAGGTCCAGAGCGTGGAGATCGTCTGGATGCGAAGCTCTTCCGGACCTGGAACTTGATGGAGCGAAGAAACGTATTTCAAAGTGGCGGAGCTTTGTCCGCCACTTTGTGTCTTTGCATGCGTTTAACACTAAAAGGCTGCTCACGAGAGCATCCTAGGAGTTTGAGGGATTTTTATGACACCGCAAGAAAGCTCGATGCTTGAAGATCTGGTTCGTAAGGTAGAGGGAACACCGCTGACGGAGAAAGATCCTGAGGCAGAACAACTGCTGTTGCAGGGGTTGGGCCGCGACCCTGACGCTATTTACAAACTGGCACAGACGGTTCTGGTGCAGAATCTGGCCCTGAACCAGGCGCGGGTGCAGATCCAGCAATTGCAGGAGGCGGCACAGGCGCAGCCGCAACAACCCGCGCGCGCGACCAGTTTCCTCGGCGGTTTGCTTGGCCATCGCGATCCCGCTCCGGTTGCGCCTCCGGCACCTCAGGCCCAGTATCAGCCGGTGCCGGCGTATCAACCGCAGTATCAGGCTCCTCCGCAATACGCTGCGGCACCAGGATATGGTGTGCCCGCGCCTGGCCCCAGCCCTGTCGGCGGTTTCTTGCGTAGCGCCGCTACCACGGCTGCCGGGGTCGCTGCTGGAGCGCTGGCGTTTGAGGGCATCGAATCGCTTATGCACGGCGGCTTCGGTCACGAGGGCGGTGGAGGATGGGGCGGCGGCGGTTACGGCTCCGGTGCGCCTCCGGTCGAAGAGACGGTCATCAACAATTACTACGACGACCCGCAGCAGCAGAGTGGCTTTGGTGAACACCGCGAGCACGAGGCCTCCTACGACGACCGCCCCGAAGGCCAGGGTGGTCTCGAAAACGCCAGCTATCAGCCAGACACCGATCCGACGTCCTTCGACGACAACACGCAGGGAGACGATTTCGGAGGCGGGGATGACTTCAGCAGCGGGGACGACAATCTGGTTTAGGCGAAGTAGTTCGAGTCTGATTGAGCATCGTTCATTTTGTGCACCCGCGACTAGAGGGATGCTCTAAGTTCAACCTTCCTGGCGACGGGTTCGACAATTCGCACCCGTCCGTGGCCAGGATTCACTTCTTCATATGTCCGAAGCATACCTGCCTGCTCCAGTTTCACAACGTCTCTTCTCACGGATTTGGGGTCGCGGTTCAGTACCGCCGCCAACGAAGAGACGGAATATTTCCCCTGTCGCGCCACTTTCATAAGCATTAGACGCTTCGCAGTCAAAATATCCAGCATATCCAGCGGATCGGCGAAGGTAAGAGTGATCTCCGGCTCAATTTTCTCTTTACGGTCAAGTCGTTTCGCCCTTACTAGAGAACGCTTGACGTGTCCCTCGAATCCGTCTGCGTGAACTGTAAGCTTCATGGCTTCTCCTCTCTCAGCTTTTTCACCTCGCTCAAGAACTCGGTCGGGACTTTCTCATAGCTGGTGAATGTGTAGGGTGTCACAGTTCCCTTGAAATGCCGGTCATGATTTCCGTGAGCATTGTCATATCCGAGTACCCGGCCATTATCTACGTTGCATAACAGAGGATTGATAAATGCGAGATTATACTTAACAATGATCCCGGCTGCATCCTGCCAAACTTCCTCCCGCACGATGCCGATTCCAGACTTGCAGCGCACTCGGGTGAGATCATCTACAACCTTATGAGGACTCGGCATCCTCCTGCGCGACTTTTTCATGGCCTCTTGACCCATTATATCACAGGTATGTCATATAATGCCATATCTGCTTTGCGCAGGGTTGAAAGTAAAAATCATGCTTGGATTTTGAACGTGGATTGTAAGCTTTCTCAGCGCCCGTGCCCTTCGGCTACCTGGGCGCTGTCACTGTTGTTCAGCAGCATCTTGATGGCGTTCTGGTAGCCCATCTCGGGCGGGACGGGCTCGAAATGCGAGGCGTCTTCCGTTGTCTGGAAGTTGAGAGATTTGATCAGGAGCGCCTTGCCGGTGAGGCTCAGCTTCATATGAGTGGTTTCCCAGTGGTGGTCGCCTACGTCGGCCTGCTCGACCATGATGCTGCCGCCTTTGTAGAGGCGGCCCAGGATGCCCCAGCCGAAATCTACGTCGGCGATGAGGTGGGCGTCGAGCTTCACCATGCGCTCCTGGCCCTTATCGATCCATAGCTCACCGGCCATGCCGTGATAGACCTCACCCTCGCGGTCGGGCGGCTTGAAATTGGGGTTGGGTTGAAAGCTGAGCCGGTAACACTGGCCGTTGGGGCCATCGACCACGCCTTCGTATTTGTAGAGAAAGGCATCGGGCAGCAGGCGGATCATTTCGTTGGCGCGATTACTGTCTTCCTGCTCTCTCTTATGGCGGTGGGCCTGCAACTCGGGGTGAGCAGCCAGGTTGGTCAGGCGATCGATCTCGGCCTTTTGTGTATCCGCGTCGAGAGGCTTGTCGTCGACTGCGATGAGGCGGGCCACGTCTCCGTCTTTGGTCTCGACAATCTCTTTCGTCGTGACCTTGTTGTCGTCGATTTTATGCAGTTGGTAACGATAGGGATGGTTGCCGTTTGCGGATTTGAGCTCATTTTGCGAGGCGCGACGGACGAGAGCCACCGGGTCGCGGGCCGCGTCATCTCCCTGCGCAAAGGCTTCGTGCAGCGGAGACATCAGGGCGAAGATCGCTAGAGTCGCAAGAACCGTCAACCGGCAGGGCTGAAGAATTGTGCGTTCATTCCTCATGGCCTGTTTCCCATTGCTTATTTTCTCATCGAGACAGCGTTTCTGCGCAGGTTCTGACACTTCAGTTTCATTAGACGCGCAATTTCAAGGTGAAGTTTTCCCGAATCAAGCACTTCGTGCCGTTTTGGACCTGCTTCGCATCGAGATAGTGGCGCAGAAGGTTGCAGGCTTGATCTTCGTTGCGTATATTCGTGGCAACGTCCCAGTTAAATACTCAGGAGAAATTACATGGCTGCAGGCGACAGCACAACTGCCACGATCGGGAAGTCCGTCCAGATTCGCGGTGAAGTAAAGGGAAGCGAAGATCTTCTTGTGGATGGCCTCGTTGAAGGCACAATTACGCTCAGCGATAGCCGGCTTACCATCGGCGCCAATGCGCGAGTACAGGCGAATGTGTCGGCGCGTGACATCGTGATTCTTGGCACGTTGAACGGCAATATCAGTGCTGCGGGACGGGTGGAACTGCGCGCCGGCTGCCACGTCACCGGCGATCTTAAGGCCGTGCGGCTGGCGATTGAAGAAAACGCCGTTTTCTCCGGCAAGGTAGACTTGGTACAGTCATCGGGATCGGCGGAAAAGCCTGCCGCGTCCACATCGCAGCCAGCTGCAGCTCCAGCAGAGAAGCCGGGAGCGCTGTTTGGCGCCGCAAAGTAAGCGCGGCTTAAGCACACAGAGTCGATTGCTGGTGACGAAATTGCTCAAGGTTATGGAATGAGCGTGCTGCGAAGTATATTCGGCCGCGGCCACGCAGAGGACCACGGGGCGAAACCCACCCTGCTCTCTGGACCGCGTATGCCGCGACACTCAAGCGGCTGGTCTGCCTTACAGAAACATCTCAAGGCGGAACAGGCCCTGCGTGTGCTCGATATCGGCCCGACCTCGCCCTCAAACATCAATTACCTCACCAGCCTCGGCCACAGCGTGTGGATGGCTGATGTCGTGCACGAAGCGCTGAAAAGCGAATGGCAGTTGCCGCCAGTGGAAACCGGTGGTCAACCGGGCTTTGATATCGACGGCTTTTTTGAGCAGAACCTGAATTTCAAAGGGCGCGAGTTCGATGTCGTGCTTTTGTGGACTACGCTCGACTACATTCCCGAAGGGCTGATTGCTCCGCTTGTCGAGCGCCTGCATGGCTGTTTACTTTCCGGAGGGCGAGTCCTCTCGCTCTTCCACACCAAGCAAAACGGGCCTGAGACTGTCTTCTGCCGCTACCATCTCACCGAGACTGAAAATATCGAGATGCAGGAGAGCGCGCCTCATCCCGTGCGGCGCGTCTACACAAACCGTAAGATCGAACAGCTTTTTAAAGCATTCAACAACTACCGCTTCTTCCTGGCAAAAGACAACCTCTACGAAGTCATCATTACGCGCTGAACCGTCTCTTGACGGCATCTGTTTGCGCTGGCTGCGGCAGCTTTGGCTGTTCCGGCCATAAGGATTGCTGCACTGGGCCTACATCGACTGGATATTTGTCGCGAAGAGGCAGTTCTCCCCGCCTCTTTCCGAGGTCGTACTTCTTAACGACCGCTGCCAGCATGTCGGCGACGCGCTTCTGATATGCCTTGGAAGTGAAAGCCTCTTCCGCGTAGCGTTTCTCATAGCTGGCTTCTAGTGTCGGGAAATTCTGGTGCACGAAGGCCAGAAAAGTTCCTTTAGAACATGGCTTTAGGAACAGTGGATTGGCCGCCAGAAAGCTCGCATGCGCTGCTTTCGCTCGTTTCGCCATTGCATCGAACGCGGCTGGCGTGTCGTTGATGCCCGGCATGATGGGACAGCAGAGAATGCCCGTTCGCAAGCCCGCGCCACGCAAGGCAGAGACGGTTTTGAAACGCAGATCGGGCCGCGGCGCTCTCGGCTCCAGGATGCGCGCGAGCTTTGTATCGGGCGTCGTGATGCTGAGGTGGATGGCGAGATGATTTCGCGTGGCGAACTTCTTCAGTAAGTCGACGTCGCGCAGAATCAGGGTGGATTTTGTTACGATGCCGAGCCTCAATCCTCGGCACTCCGCCATCACTTCCAGAAGGCTTCGCGTGACGCGCATGCGACGCTCGATGGGCTGGTAAGGATCGGTTGCCGTGCCCATGGCGATTTCTTCGCCTGGCTTCAGCTTGCGAAGATCCTGTTTCAGCAACCATGCGGCGTTCTGCTTCACGAAGATGAGCCGCTCAAAAAGTTCCGGATCGCGAAGCTCCATGAACTCGTGTGTGTAGCGCGCGTAACAATAGCGGCAGCCGAATTCGCACCCGCGATAGGGATTGATGCTTCTGCCGAAGGGAAGTCCGCGTTTGGAGACCGACTTATTGAGAATCGACCGCACCTGAATGGCGCGGTATTCCGTCAGATGCCCTGTGTCCGCCACTTCCGCCTGGCTGGCAAGGCGGGCGATGCCGACTAATTTTGTCGGCTCTGCGTCTTCATGAAAGAGAGACAGGTCAACGCTAATTTTCGCTTTTTCTTCGCCCATGCCGATAACGGTACTCTCGCTCTGCATCGACGTCAAGTGGCGAAATTTTGCAGGACGAAAAGACACGATTTTTCAAAACGAGCGCCGCATCCTAAGCTAAAGAAACGACCACTGACCGCAACACTCAACACGCAAACAAAAAGAGGAGCATATATGGCTGATCTGAAAGGCACGACTGTGACCTGGCTGGGGCACGCGACGGTTCACATCGCAACCGCGAAGGGGACATCGATACTGATCGATCCATTTATTGAGCAGAACCCAAAATTTCCCAAGGGCTACAAGCTTCCGGAAAAAATCGACTTGATTCTCGCCACTCATGGACATGGCGATCATGTTGCCGACCTTGTATCCGTCGCATTGAAACACAACTCTACCGTGGTAGGTATGGTCGAGCTGATGGGCTGGGCACAGTCAAAGGGAGTGAAGAAGACGATCGGCATGAACCTGGGTGGCTCGTGGAGCTACGAGGATGTGACAGTGAGCATGGTCGAAGCGAAACACAGCTCGAGCGTTGATGGCGGCGACCAGATCATCTATGCCGGAGAACCGACGGGCTTTGTCATCACCGTTCAGGATGGACCTGTTCTATACCACGCCGGCGATACAAGCGTCTTTCTGGACATGCAGCTGATTCGCGATCTCTATCAACCGCATCTTGCCATGCTGCCTATCGGTGACCACTACACGATGGGACCGAAAGCTGCGGCTATCGCGGCGAAGTATCTGGGAGTTACAACTGTACTGCCGATTCACTACGGAACATTTCCCGTGCTTACCGGGACACCGGAAGAGCTTTCTCAATTGCTCGATGGCAGCGGCATTCAGGTGAACGCAATTGAGCCGGGCGAAAGCCTGCGCTGAAATATAAAGCAGCGGCAAAGGAATTTGTCGCTGCTTCTATAGGCAGATCGTGAACTGATGAAGGTGCGATCGATCTACTTCTTTGCACCCTGCTGTTTCTTTCGTTCAGCCCAGCGCTTTTTCATTGCTTCAGCGATGCGACGGCGACCTTCAGCGGTCATCGTCCGCTTGTGTGGCTTTGCAGCGACTTTCTTCTTGCCCGGTCCGCGACGCGAAGAAGCTGTTCCTGCGAGCAATGCACGAGCTTCCTTCAGCCGCGAAATTTCTTTGTCCAGTTCATCTACTATTTTGCTTACTTCCACTATTCCTCCATTTGGACACCAAATTTATCTTGTGTTGCGCAACGGAAAGAGCAAAGTATCGGAGATAGCCTGCCGCGCGGTGCTTCTTACATGTTGAATCTTTGTTCTTAGGGCCTGAACCGCACGAACCCGTCTGCGCTAACTCGGTATGCAGAACGTATCTAACTCTTTCTTACTCTACGGGAGCAGGCAGGTATTGACAAATGCGCACATCGAAGGAGGGATACGAAAAGTAATCGCTAAGTTGTGCCGCAAACTGGAGGCGACAATTTATGTATCGTGATCAGACTCTCCAGAAGATGGTTTGGGGGCAGGAATGGAATAGTCTAATCCTTCCTTGCCGAACTTCGGAGTAGAAGGTGAATTAAGCGTGCCGCTCTTGCTTCCATCTTTCCGGTAGCGCCGAATGTCGCGCAGCGTTTCCTGCTTATCGCGGGCGTACTCAATGGCAAGCCGAGTCAGCGCGTAGGTAACAATGTCGCTGTGATGTACTCCCTGCATCTCCGGATCGCGCCGGAAGTTGAGCCACAATCTATGCACCAGCTGCACGTCATCCGCCTGCAGCGTAGGCGCATGCGGACCGATGTGAAAGCCCTGTGCTTCGCCGTTCGGCATCACGACATAAAACGTGAATTGCCGCTTTGGCTCAGGCAGGTTTTCCCACGCCTGGCCGATGTGATAGGCCTGCTCCTGTGCGGTCATCTTGGTGGATAAGCCGGATACAAGAGCAGTAATTTCAAGCGAGTTGGCGGTCTGCACAAGAGCGGCGAAGATATCGCCTGCCGGGACTACCAGGAGCGAGATATGTTTGCCGAAGCTCTCCGCAACAGAGACAGCTTTGGTGAAGAGCATTTGCTCATACTCGCTGAAAAGCTGTTCCGAGGCGTCAATATATTCAGGTCCGCCTGCGCCCATTACGCGCGCCGTCAAGACGACAATGTCCTGATCATCGGTGTTGGTCCGCGAAAGTGCCCACTTCAACGCAAAGGGATTCGCCGCATCGCGCATTGTGACCAGTATCCCGCCGGTTCGGATTTCCAGCGCCTCGCGTCCGACCGTCTCTGGATGCTCAAGCTGGAAGTGCTCCTTCATCTGCTTGGCTGTGGCCGCATGCTTGCGCTGGTTGCGCGCTTCGGAGACGGTAAAAATGGTGTAGAAGGCGCCTGCAAAAAGTATGCCGCTTTCGGTGGCCATACTCTTTGTGAAGAGGTTCACGATAGCTGTTGAAAGCAGGACGAGAAATACTGCGAATAATCCAACGGGCAGTTCAGTCTTGCCGATCTTGATATTGATCGGTACTTTCCATCCGCGTTCGCCTTTATACTTCCAGCGCAGTACCAGCATGGCAAGCGAGTTGAAGGTGAAGCTCCAGATGACGCCGAAAGCGTATGCCTCACCCAGGGTGATGACATTGCCGCGGCTGACGATGATAGTGAACAACTGCAGTGCTGTGACCAGATTGATGATGCGATAGCTGGTGCCGAACTTCTTCTGCGGCTTGCGGAACCAGTCGGTCAGCACGCCGTCTTCTGCGACGCGCATCAGCACGCCAGTCGAACCGATGATGGAAGTATTGATCGCGCCGGAAAGAATCAGGAAGCCGACGATCACGACGAAGACACGGAAAACAATCTTCAGCGTGAGCGGTCCCACTACATACATCGCGAGGCCGGCGATCAGGTTGTCGCGGTAGACGGGTACACGCACCGAGTCCGGAATCAGCATGACTGCCAGCAGTGAGACGATTCCGGTGAAGACGAAGCTGTAGATGGCGATGACAATCGCGGCGCGCTTCAGGTTTTTGAGCTTGGGATGCTCGATCTCGCGGTTGACCTGGGCCAGAGTTTCCTCGCCGCTCATTGCGAGCACAGAGTGGCCAAAGGCCATCAGGATGCCGAAGAGGCCAAGGGTTGTAGCAAACTTAGTTCCACCAAGAAAGCCAAGCGCTTCATGCGAGAAATGCAGGTTTGCCGGAACTGGTAGAGGCGGCAATGGAGCGCTGGTATGGATTGCGGAAAAGATGCTCCAGCCGAGCAACAGGACCACCATAACTGTGGTGATCTTCATTACTTCCAGGGCCTTGTCGGTGGATTCCTCGATGCCCTTGATGTTCTGCCACCAATAAAAGATGGTGACTGCAATGCAAAAAACCGCCGATGTTTCATTCATGGGCAGCTGGCGCGCGTGGCCTGCATTAATCAGTGCCACAGGCAGCCATCCATGCGCCGCGCCCACGGTCATCAATTCGTTCAAGAGCCCGGTGATGTATTGCCCGGCGGAGACACCCGATATTGGCCCGGTAAGGATGTAGTCGAACATCAGAGCCGAGACGCTCAGCTTAGCGAATGTGCCGCCCAGCGCTTCCTTCACCACGCGGTAGACGCCGCCGCGCGTGAACATCGAGCAGCTTTCCACATAGACAGAGCGAACGGCGAAAGAGAAGAGCATGACGCCGAGAATGAACCACGGCGCGGCTTTGCCGACTGCTTCTTCCGCAATGCCGCCTGCATAAAAGGCTGATGATCCTAAGTCATTGAGAACGACCGCCGCCGCCCGCCAGAAGGATATGAAGGTAAGCATCACCGAGGAGGCGACTACTAGCCTTACCCGGTTCGATTGCGGAGCGGTAAACGTTTGACCGACTGACATGGATGAAAGGGTGAAAACCTTGCTACTCACCACCGGGCAACGAACTGCCCCCGGCAAGGACGCTCAGCGCTGAGTTTATGTCTAGTTCGAGCAGCAGTCAATGGAAAGCGTATACATGAACGCAGCGTTACTTGCCGAGGAGTTCGTGCAAGTCTTCAACAAAGCTGATGATAACGACGATGGATGAGCCGGCCATCCCGATGAAAAAGAGATACGTCAGCAGGTGCATTCCGAAATAGACGAGTGCGCTCACACGAGCATTCTACCGCGAAGCGGAATTTTGCGAAGGATTGTCCTTGTCCCTCGCGATGATAGACTCACCCTGAATGCGCTCTTTCGCCCGCAAGCCCATTCTTCTCGGATTGCTCTCAGCCATCCTTCTCGACTTGCCGTTTCCTATCGCCGGGCCCATGCCGCCATGGCGCGCCGTGTTTTCCTGGGTTGCTCTTGTCCCGTTGCTTTATGGATTGCTCGTGGAATGCAGCGTCGACGCTCCACGCTATCTGCGCCGCAGCGCGCTCGCCGGCTACGCCTGCGGAGTTCTCTGGTACATCCTGAACTGCTACTGGATCTACGACACGATGCACCTCTATGGAAATGTGCCGCCGCCGGGCGCGGTCGGCATTCTGGTGCTCTACAGCATGGTGCTGGGTTTGTACTTTGGGCTTTTTGGTTTTCTCATTGCACTTAGCCGCAAGGCGTTTCGCACGAGCATATTCCCGCTGCTGCTCGCGCCGTTCTTCTGGGCAGCGATAGAGTTCGGCGCATCGCGCATCACCAGTGTTCCCTGGGACCAGCTTGGGTATTCGCAGGTAGATAATTTCCTGCTTACGCGCCTTGCGCCGTTCACGGGTGTCTACGGGATCTCATTCGTGCTTGTCGGCGTGAATGCGTTGTTTGTAGCAGCCTTGTTTGCGCGGTCGCTGCATATTCGGATTCGCATTGGAGTTGGCGCGGTTCTGCTGGTTATCCTGCTGCAGCTTGGTTCATTCATTACGCCGAAGCCAGCGGCGACATCGGCCTACGCTGTCCTGCTGCAACCCAATCTGGATGTGGCGGTCAGCCAGGCATGGGTTGGGCCTGAGTGGGATGAGCATCTCTCATGGATCATGGAGCAGAGCCAGCGCAACTGCACGCCTGCCATCGCCGGAATGCCGACGTCGCAGGCGCCTGTAGCGCCTTCCGATTGTGGACAGAACACTCCGCCTCCAGGAATCGTTGCGTGGCCTGAGGCGCCGTCGCCGTTTCGTGGCGACGATCCGCGCTTCGCCTTGCTTCTGCATTCGATTGCTACCACAACCCACTCGCCTGTCGTCGTCGGACACATTGGGCGCGATGCCGCCGGCGACTACAACTCCGCTGCCTTTGCTGCGCCCGACGGCAATATCATTGGCCGCTACGACAAGATTCATCTCGTGCCTTTCGGCGAATACATCCCTTATCGTGATGTCTTCTTCTTCGCGAAACACCTCACTCAGCAGATCGACGACTTCCACCGCGGCAAGTATCGCAAGGTCTTCAGCGCAGGTGGACACACCTTCGGTATCTTCATCTGCTATGAATCGATCTTTGCCGATGAAATACGCCAGTTCGCCGTGAATGGAGCTGAGGTCTTCGTCAACATCTCCGATGACGGTTGGTACGGCGATACCAGCGCGCCGTGGCAGCACCTGAACATGGCGCGTATGCGTGCCATCGAAAATCGCCGCTGGATCTTGCGCGATACGAATAATGGTGTCACGACATCTATCGATCCCTACGGACGAGTCACGGTCAGTGCGCCGCGTCATGTCATCACGTCGCTTGTCGCGCGCTACGGATACAACGACGACATGACCTTCTACACGCGCTATGGCGACCTCTTCGCCATTCTCTGTGGGATAATCACATTAGTAGCCGCAGCGAGGGCACTACGCCTCAGCTTGCGGGTCAATCTTCGTATAAAAAGACAGGTCTCCTAAGTGTTGAACGATCTCGAATTCGCCTACACTCCCGTGCGGGACAAAGTCCGCGACCTGCGGGAGTATCTTTGACCCGGCGCGTCTCCGCAAAGAACTAGCCGAAATCGAAACCAAACTCTCCGATCCAAGTGCGTGGTCGAATGCCGCCCTGTCGCAGCCGCTCATGCGCGACCGCAAACGCATCGAAGCGCTACTTGCCGACGATGAAGAACTCGCGCGTCGCACGAGCGACGTGGAAGCCTATTTTGATCTAGCACGCGAAGGCGAACCCGTTGAAGGCGACCTCGAACGGGAGATTCGTTCTCTGAACGAATTTGCCGAAGCGATGGAATCGCGCACTCTGCTTTCGGGCGAAACTGATGCGCTGAACGCGATCGTCACCGTGCACCCCGGCGCTGGCGGCACCGAGAGCCAGGACTGGGCCGAGATGCTGATGCGCATGTACCTGCGCTGGGCCGAGCAGCAGGGCTTCAAGACTGAGATGAACGACTACCAGGACGGCGAAGAAGCGGGCATCAAGTCGGCGACCTTCACAATTACTGGCGAGTACGCCTTCGGCCAGCTCTCGGGCGAAACCGGAGTGCATCGCCTTGTGCGCATCTCGCCTTTCGACCAGGCCAAGCGCCGCCACACGTCGTTTGCGTCCGTCTTCGTCTCACCGGAAATCGACGATTCCATCGAAATCGACATCAAGCCCGACGAGATTCGGACTGATACGTACAGGTCAGGCGGCAAGGGCGGCCAGCACGTCAATACGACGGACTCAGCCGTACGCATCACGCACATCCCGACAAATATCGTTGTGCAATGCCAGAACGAGCGCTCGCAGCACAAGAACCGCGAGAAGGCGATGAAGATGCTCCGCTCGCGCCTCTACGAATACGAACTGGATAAGAAGAAGGCCAAGGCTAAGGAGCTTGAGGACTCGAAGTTGAACATCAACTTCGGCTCGCAGATTCGTTCGTACGTCCTGCAACCCTACCGCATCGCCAAAGACCATAGGACGAAAGTTGAAGTTGGCGATGTCGACCGCGTGCTCGATGGTTACTTAGAGCCGTTTATCCGCGGGTATCTGCTGATGCGTAGAAATGGTGGAGTGCCTGTAACTGTGGATACGGGAGATGATCTAGATTAAGTATGGGTCTCAGCCATGAATGAATCTGTGGTCATCCGTGAAATCCTCGACAATGCAAAGACTATCGCTGTCGTCGGCCTTACCAACAAGGAGGGCCGCGCCAGCCTTGGCGTTTCGCGCTTCATGCAGAGTCGCGGATACCGCATCATCCCGGTCAATCCGCAGATAGAAAGCTCGCTCGGTGAGAAGGCGTATTCGACGCTCGATGCCGCGCTGGAAGCAGTGGGTAAGATCGACCTCGTGAATGTCTTCCGTTTGCCGAAGTACATTCCTGACATCGTGAAGGACACGATCCGCCTCAAAATTCCTTATCTCTGGATTCAGGAAGGTATTGTGCACGAAGAAGCTGCGGCGCAAGCGGAGGCGGCGGGCATCAAGCTTGTGATGGACCGCTGCATTCTGAAAGACCGCATGGCTCAGGGCTGGAGCTAGTGTAGTGCGTCATACAGATTGCCGATTATTCAGGGATGCGCGGGCACGTTTGACCTTCTCCAGGATGTCGGCGGCTTTGGCGGTCCAGATGAAGGGTTTGGGTCGTTCATTGTG
>DATGAD010000337.1:0-6403 GCA_035313725.1 Alloacidobacterium sp.
ACGAAGAGCGCCAGCTTGCACTTCCATGTGACGGATTGGCCCGGCTTCAATGTCACCATGCCGGTGTCCATGCCATGCCAGACCTTGCTCCAGGGATCGGCGAAGTTGAATTGCTCTTCGATGGCGACGAAGCTTTTGTCGGGTGGAGCGTAGACCTGCGCCGTCTTCATCTCGGGTGATTCGCCTATCACATGGATCCCGTATTTTGCTGCTGGATCGGCAAGGCTTACGACGATGTTGCCGTCGGTGAGCTTCAGGTGCGAGAAGTTGTCGTCGAGGAACATGCTGCCGAGCGGCACGCCGTCCGGCTCGTTGAAGTCGTATTCCGTGCCCTTGACAGGAAGCAGCTTGCCTGTAGGAAAGACATCGTCGTAATTATTGACCTGCGCGTAGACCTCTGCCGGAACGTGCAGACGCGCCTGAGTGCGGTCGCCGCTCGGTAGATTGAAGTATGGGTGCCAACCGATGGACATCGGCTCGTCCTCATTGCCTACGTTCTTTGCGGTGATGGTGACTTCGACTGCGTCGCCGCCGAGAGAGATGGTGAAGTTGAGATCGGTCTGCGAGGGCCAATAACCGCCGAAATTACCGGCGTGAATCACACCGGTGATGGTCTGGCCGTCGGGAGTGGTCTGTGTTTGCACATTCTCTGCTTTGCTGGCGTTAATCAAGCCGTGAATCGCGTGCTTCTCGGCCCCGGGCTTTTTCCCTGACCAGTTTGCCGGGAGGGTGAGCGTCTTGCCCTTCCACTCGGTGGTGAGGGTTTTGCCATCGGCTGAAAGCTTGCCGCGGATGCGATTCTGATAGGGAACGAGAAACGCGCCGCCGAAGGAGAAGCTGGCGTTACCGTTCTGGTCTGCGGGGCCGCCGTTCAGCTTCGCTGCGGCATCTTCAACCGATGGGGAAGCGAAGACCTGCACTTCTCCTTTGCCGGGAATGTTGGCGGTGACCTGGAAGAGGTTCATACCGCGGCCAGGAAAAATGGTGGCCGTCAGAAACTCGGGCTTGGCGCCGTTGGCCGTTGCGGTGCGTTTCAGCTTCACGATGTTCTCTCCACCGATTTGAGGGACTGCGGGCTGTGCGGCAGTTTCCTGTTGTGCCGGGGGAGCGGGCTTGTTGCAGCCTGCGACTGAGAGCAACGCCGCCGCGGCCAGTGCCAGCAAATAGCGTTCGTAGCGAACAGACATAGATCGAAACCTCATGCTTGGTGCGAAATGGGAAACGTTTGCTTTGTTCATGGAGGCAGGAAACAAAGCGCACTCATTCTACGCGATGCGTGCAGGGAAAGTAGAATCGGCTTGTGGCTCTGAAACAACTATCGGGAAACGATGCGCTGGCTGCGCTAAATGCGCGGGTTATTGCGTGCGAGCGCTGTCCGCGATTGCGCGCCTACTGCAGGGAAGTGGCGGAGAAAAAGCGCCGCGCTTATATGGACTGGGAGTATTGGGGCAAGCCTGTGCCGGCGTTCGGCGATGCGAAGGCGCGGGTGCTGATTCTTGGGCTTGCGCCGGGCGCGCACGGGTCGAACCGCACGGGCAGGCCTTTTACGGGCGATGGCTCGGGAGACTTTCTGTATCCGGTGCTTTATGAGGCGGGGTATGCTTCGCAGCCGTTCGCGACTTCGCGTGACGACGGAATGAAGCTTCGGGATGCTTTCATCACGAGCGTTGGGAGATGCGCTCCTCCGGGTAATAAACCCCTGCCGGAAGAACTGGTGAATTGCTCTTCGTTTCTGGATGAGGAAATTGCATTGCTAACGCGCATGCGCGTGGTGGTTTGCCTGGGCAAGATTGCCTTCGATGGATTTGTCGCGCACCTGATACGCACGCGGCAAATAGAGAAGCGCGGTGCGCTCCAATTCGGACATGGAGTGGAGTACGCCGTACCGGGCAATCGCTGGTTGATGGCGAGTTATCATCCGTCGCTGCAGAACACGAATACAGGGAAGCTTATGAAGGCGATGTTTCTTGATATTTTTCGACGTGCTCGCGCTCTTGCAGATGGGAAGTAATTGCGACGTGAAGCGCGGCAACGGGTTGCCTCTGTGACGGAAGAAAAGATGCAATCGCTCATGGCGATTTGCATTGTCGGAAGGCATCTTCAGATGACAAAGAGAGCATCCTCCAGATGGTGAGTCGTTCGAGTTCCTCTGGAGGTAAGAGATGTTGATTGATGTTCTGATTGTGATTCTGTTGTTGATGTTGATCGGCGCATTTCCCGCGTGGCCCTACAGCCGTAACTGGGGATACTATCCCACTGGTGGAATCGGCCTCATTCTGGTGATTGTGATTGTGCTGTTGCTGCTGAACGTGGTTTAGGGATCCGTGTGCACACCACCAAGTTAAAATTGACTGCACATGACGAGTCCGTTCCGACGCGCTATGAGCTTCTGTGCTGCTCTCTCGGCCTGCTCAATCGCTATTTTCGCCTTCGCTCATCATCTTGTTGTATACGCATCGAGCGATGAAGGGCGGCAGCGTGGCGCAGTCGCATTTCATACCAAGGGGTGCGAGCAATGCCATAGAATTGCCGGCGTTGGTGGAGATCGGGCACCCGATCTTGGCAGCGTTGGTCAACGTCGCGGGGCGTCTCAAATCAAGGTGCAGATACTCAAGGGCGGCCACGGCATGCCTCCCTTCGAGCGCGTACTGACAAAAGATGAAGTGAAGGATCTTGTCGTGTTCCTTACCTCGTGCCGCGCAGATACAGCTCCCGGTTGTCGGCAGTGGATGCCCTCAGAATCGCCTCAATAAAGGTTTCCAGCTACCTGCTCAGCGATCTGCGTTATTACATCTTCCTGCGCATCTGTTGATTTCGTGGTGCTCTTCAGTCTGCGGGAAGCGCGCGTTACGGTGAAATGCAGGTCGCGAACCCGGCTGCTCACCATTTCGACGGCTTCACTGTGTGAGCCGGGAGGCTTGCACAGTGAAGCCTCGTTGCCGATGCCCACGATCTTTGTGCTTTCCGCGGGACATGTGGGCAAAGCAGCTTTGCTGATCAGGATATCCAATGAATCAAAAGAACCCTGCTGTCGCGTAAACTTGCAGGAGCCCTCACCCGTATCCGCCACATTGACTGTTACAGATACGTCCCCACCAAGCGCCTTAGCCGCGCTGCCTTCAGTCAGCCATGGGCAGCTTTTCTGAGAACGGGCCGGTGAAACTTTGTGCGGGGCGGCCGGGGTGCCGTATTGCGCCTGCTGTGCGGCAAGCGAGGTAGAAAATAGCAGCGCTAAAAGCAGATACTTAGCCAACATAACGACAACTAAGCCTTCCCTTTTACTTGCGTTGTTGTCGGCGTCAGAGGGCCGGATTTCAAAATCTTGCCGCCTTCCTGTATGACATAGAGCTGGTTCACCTCGAGGTTTTTCAGTTGATCCACCTGGCCGCTCAGCCAGCGGATTTCTACCATGTCCACTTTTGCTGCCTGGTCCAATCCAAAATGCATGCGCAAGTCATTTTGCGAAAAGTAGCTGCCGCCGCTGCGCAATTCGTCCATCTGCACCAGCGGCTTGCCGGCGTCAGGTACGGTTTTTGCTGTGACAATGACGCGACTGCCGATTCCCGAGCGATTCGATTTGACGCCCACCAGCTTTATCTTGATCCAGCTGCGATGGAGCGTAGAGTCGCAACGCAGAAGCTGAGGCAGAGCATTGATGCAGTTGACGGCGATGTCGATGACGCCGTCATTGTTATAGTCGCCAAATGCGCACCCGCGAGCCGGAGCATTTTCCAAAATGCCCGGCCCTCCCTCATTCGTGACCTCTTCAAATCGTCCGTTGCGCAGATTGCGGTAGAGATATTTGTGCTCGGCGTATTTCAGATCGGCCTTCGATTTATCAACCTCGGGATAGACGTGTCCGTTGGACATAAGAATGTCGAGCCAGCCATCGTTATCAAGATCGAAAAAGCCCACTCCCCACCCCAGCAGCCGGGTATTTACACCCAAGCCACCCGGGTAAGTTCGATCCTCGAATGAGGCGTCGCCCAGATTTGTGTAGAGAGAATCCGTGTCACCCGCGAAGTTGGTCTTCACCACATCGAGATTGCCATCGCGGTTGTAGTCTCCGATGGAAACACCCATACCCGCCTGCGGCTTTGCTTCCGCTGAGAGCGCCGCTCCTGCTTCGATGGCAATATCGCGAAATGTGCCGTCTTTCTGATTGAGATAGAGCGTAGCCGGGGCGGAATCATTCGCGACATAAATATCAGGCCAGCCGTCGTTGTCGAGGTCCGATGCGGCAACGCTGAGACCATACGTGCCTACAGCCGTCCACATGCCCGACTTTTCGCTGACATCGGTGAACGTTCCATCACCGTTGTTGTGATACAGAATATTTCTGCCGCCCGGCAATCCCGGCGGACCGCAGGCGACGAGAATTCCTTTATAAGTACACGGTCCGTCTTCCGGTTTAGGCGCCGTTTTTAGATCAAAGTCGACATAGTTGGCAACGAAAAGATCGAGGTGTCCGTCGCGGTCATAGTCGACGAAGGTGCAACCGGTGTTCCATCGTGTCTTTGGACCCGGTTGTATCAGACCTGCCTGCTCGGTTACATCGGTGAACGTACCATTGCCATTGTTACGATAAAGCACATTCTGGCCGTAGTAGGTGACAAACAAATCGTCATGGCCATCGTTGTTGTAGTCGCCTACGCAACAGGCCTGGCCCCAACCTGTCTTATGCTCCAGTCCTGAGCCGGCCGTCACATCGGTGAACGTGCCATCGCGATTGTTCTTAAACAGGTGGCAATGCGGCTCCTGTCCCGGAGCAAAGCCATCCAACCGCCAGCCATTTACTAGAAAAAGATCGAGCCATCCATCATTGTCATAGTCGTAAAAAGCAAGTCCGCAGCCGGTGGTTTCCAATAGGTATTTGTTTGTTCCTTCTGCGCCGTAGGTTGTCTTGACGTTCAGGCCGGACTCTTTCACCACATCGACGAAGCTGACACCAAGCGGGGTTCCTTCAATCGGAGACTTCGGACCCGCCGGAGGGGGAGCAGGTTTTGCATCGTACGTGCGCTCCTGCGGTCCAATCTTCTCGGGTTGTGCTGGTGGGGTCTGCTGCTGGAAGGGCGCAGCCAGCGCGATGATATCGGCGAAAGGCAGAACGACAGCTGTGCGGCTCAGCGATTGGATAAATTTGCGACGATTCAACGAATGACCATCCTCATGGTTTACGGTTGTCCCGCGGCGCTGCTGGATGCATGCGCCATATCGGTGTGCACATGCCACGGCACGCTCTCAGTTGAAATCTCAGGATGCTTGCGCAGATAGTCAAGCGAATAGGTTGGCGCGGATGGGTCGATTCTCTTAGCGGTGTACTGCGCGGCTTCTTCCGCAGCCTGTTTCTTCATGCCTTGCCGGCGATACAAAATTGCCAGGTTATAGTGCGCCGCCAGATCGTCCGGGTCGATTGCCTGGAGAGCCTTGAACTGCTGCATAGCTTCCTCGCTGCGATGTTGCTGATAGTAAGAAATGCCTAGCTCCCGGCGCGCATCCCGCGATTGCGGATATTGTGCAACCACCTTCTGCAGATCGGCAATTTCAGCCTCTGAATGCCTCTGCCGGCGTTCGACCAGCGCCAGATAGTACAACGCTCTTGCGTCGTCAGGATGGAGTGTGATTGCCGTTTCAAGCGGCACACGCGCTTCGGCATATTTTTCCCACTCGATATAAGTAAGGCCGAGGTTGATATAGCCGTCTTTATAATCCGGGCGCAGGCGAATGACCTCTTCAAATGCGTGAATCGCGTCATCGTATTGCAATTGGTCGAGATATCCGATGCCAATGTTATTCCAACGCATCCAGTCTGCATTGTCCGCCGCAAGCGCTGGCGTGACCGGGTTATCACCGATATTCAGCGTACGGCTCCGCGAAGCAAGTTCTATCACCGGATATGCAGGATGATCTTTACCGAACACATTGTTCAGATAACTTTGCCGCAGATGACGATAGTTGACACGCGCAGTGATGGTTAGCGGCCCCTTCGCGTCCGCAGGAATCTTGAACTGATACCGGATCAGCGCAGATCGTCCCGCCTGAACAGTGTTGTCATATGCCATTGAATGAATCGTCCACACCTTGTGGTTGTCTACGAAGTTCCCCGTCAGATCTACCGGCCGGTTCGTGAAACTATGGGCACTTGGATCGAGCATGCCGTCCGGCTTCAGGAAACCGCTTTCGTAAATCATGGCGCCGGACGCATCCTTCACTGTGAATTGCGCCCACGCCTCATAAAGGTCCCGAACCTCTGGGATAAGCGAGTGACCGATGTTCTTGTTCTGAACGACAACGTATGTTTCGACCATCTCACCCTGCTTTAAGGTGAAGGGCGTTGAGCCCAGCGGCGCGATCATGGATCCAGCGCTCCCCAGCCTCAGTGCGAACAGATCGACGTTGAGGT